>CAZSOU010000010.1:0-46080 GCA_964608595.1 uncultured Rhodanobacteraceae bacterium | reverse complement strand
GCGTTTGGATGGCTAAATTATAGCCGGTGGCGAGGACTTGTTCAGAGTTTCCTTATATCTCCACATTGTAATTATTGTATTAAATACGCATGAGTGAGATAAGCGCATGAAGGTAACTTCAATTTGCACTCTGTTCGCAACGCTGATTATGTCAAGTTGCTTTATCCATGAAGCCAGGGCAGCTAGCCGCCCACCAGATGACCGATCTCACGCTGAAGCAAGGCATTGTGCTTCTGTCAAGCAGGCACTTCTTGCGAATTGGTCCCGATATATCAGCACAGATCGTGATTTTTTCAAGAGGGAAACAGGATATGACAAGGCGGAGTACTTCGCCATGTCCGGCGATCAGGAATCGTTGTCAAAATATCTTGTGACAACCAAGGAAAAGGTATCCAGACATAACTATGAGATTATTCTTGGCGGCGCGCTGAACGCGGCTATTGTGGGCGGCGATCATGAGATTGTTCGCATGTTGATTGCTGATGGAGCAAACATCGACGGAGCGAGCAGAAAACGCGATCCGCCGCTGCTGCGAGCGGAAGTGTGCGGCGATTATAAAACCATGAAAGCGTTGATTGATGATGGCGCCAATATTTACGTAAAAATGGAAAACCATCATGATGCCCTATGGATAGCCATTGAAAGCAACGATGTCGCGGCCCTTAACATGCTTTTGGACGCTGGTTTCGACCCGTGTATCAATGGCACCATCCCTTCCGATGACGGCAGCAGGCGAGTAAACAGGCAGGCAATGGCCTCAAAACTGAGGTTTCCCGAAGAGGTGGTCAAGCGGCTGCAGTGTGTATCAGATTGACATATCGAATATTTTCGTTTATCAAGGCTCCAATACAGGTATTCAATAATGCTTGTTAAAATTATATCCTTGTTTCTTTTTATTCTTTTTTCCTGTTGTTTGTACGCATCGATATTGGATAAAAATATCACTTTGATTTGTCTATATGCCGGCGTGTGCGCAAGCTGTATCGGGCTTTACGAAAGCCCCGACTTGCTTTCAAAAAACTTGAAACGCGATGTAAAGGATATTCCGTCTTACGTCGCCATGATCAAAATTGATGCGAAGAGAAAATTTTCTTTTCTATGTTTCAAATTGTCAAAAATCCTGGTTTGCTTTTCTATTGCGATATTTTTCGTAAATATGTTTTGACCGATGGATGGTTTCCATGTCACTGCCGGAAAACTTGCCGTTCACCGGCTGGTCAAATCGCGGTGAGCCTGTTACTGGAACTGGAGAGGCAGGTCAGATTGAATGAACATGTACAGACTCACTTTTCGGCTTGCAATTTTCGCGTTTTTCCTATTGTGCAGCATGCCCGGAATCGCCGGCAATGCCGCGACCTCGCCTGGTCATGTGTGTTCGTTGATCGCGCGAGGTGTGGTCGCTACCTGGAACAAGAACAAGGCAGCCATGGGCGATGACCTCGTGCGCGGCAGGTACGTCAACAAACTTTCGTATTTGGCCGTCAAGGGGGACAATGAGGCGCTGGGGGCGGCATTGCGGAAACTGAAGTCCGGGTATTCCGATGAACAAGTCGCGCCGATATTGGATGACGCGCTGGATGCCGCCATCTTCGGTCGCAGTTACGCGGCGATGCAGTTTCTGATCGCCAAGGGAGCCCGAGTCGACGGTACTCCCAACATGGATGGCATGAAAGGCGGGCCGAACAAAGCTGCCTACCCAGTGTTGGTAGCCGCGCGGTGCGGCGATGTTCGTGCGCTCGGAATCCTGTTGCAGCACCATGCGAACGTGTATGTTCAGGCGCCGAACCATGTGGACGCGTTGTGGCTGGCGACCCTGAACGCCGATGCGTCTACCGTGCGATATCCGCTTGATGATCGCTTCGACCGATGCAGGAATCACCGTATCGAGAAAGCGCAGGGAAACGAGATCGATCGCCATGATGTCGCCCGCACCATGGGCGTATTTCCTGACACGCTGCTGGAGGCGTTGCGTTGTGGTCGCCGTTAGCGAAGACGCCATTGATATTGATAAATATGAAACAATATATGCTGATGGCCAGAGTTCATGGGATATGCCATCCGATCTTTATTTCGCTGACTATTTCGAAATAAAACATCATTTTCAAAATAACGCAACGAACTGGTGCGGTGATGAGGAGATTGGTGCTGTTCCCGTCTACAGTGACAAGCACTTTATCATGAATATACGATATGGCTGCCGACAACCAAGGATGAGCTTATGTGTGGATTGCGTCTTTTTCTGGTGCCCGTCGCGTGTCTGTTTTTTTCAGTATCTTTTCAAGCTAATGCGAGCTTTACTACCTGTCCGGTGGGGGATGCAAATTATTCATACACTAATGGCAGGGGGCGTGCGGAATTTGTCAAAATACCGAAGGTGTTCGGTATCGCTTCGCAGCTTGCTTTTCATGTGACATTTCACACTCAAAGCGGCGATCACGATTATTGGTTTCTTTTTGATTCCGGAAATGCGCGGTTCATACCACTGGTGTCTACGACAGATGTCCGTCAGCCGGACTGGGTGCCACCGAGCCCTGATTCCAATCGGAGTCGCCCCTTGGTAAGTGCGCCGAACTTTTATGCTTGGTCAGACGACATGAAGATCATGAGCACGCCGCCACAAATAGGTACGCCCGCGCCGGAGCATATTTTTCTTCCAGGATTGGCCGATACACTGGAATTTGGCATGCCAGCAGGTAAAAAAGTGGTGATCAAGGCGGGCATGTTTGTGTATAAAGGCTGTGCCGATCACCGAGTCAGATCCAGGGAATGACGAAGAAGTACATGAAGACGTTGAGACAGGTACCCTGATGCCCTGGCTCAGGGTGCCTTGTTCCAGCGTTGAAAAATCAGGCTGGTATTGATCCCGCCGAAGGCGAAGTTGTTGCTCATGAAATACTCGACATCGAGCGCGCGACCGTCGCCGGTGATGTAGTCGAGTTCGGCGCAGTCCGGGTCGATGTTTTCGAGATTGAGGGTGGGGGCGAACCAGCCTTCGCGCATCATCCGGATGGTGAGCCAGGCTTCCAGTGCGCCGCAGGCACCGAGGGAATGGCCGAAGTAGCTCTTCAGCGAGCTGATGGGCATGTGCGGGCCGAATATCTCGTGGGTGGCAATGGATTCGGCGACGTCGCCGCGGTCGGTGGCGGTGCCGTGGGCGCTGACGTAGCCGATGGCGGCGGCGTCGAGATCGGCGTCGGCCAGGGCCTCGCGCATGACTGCCGCCATGGTTTCGACCTGCGGTTGGGTGATGTGCGCGCCGTCGGCGTTGGTGGCGAAACCGACCAGTTCGGCATAGATGGGTGCGCCGCGCGCCTGCGCGTGCTCGAGCGTTTCCAGTACCAGGGTGACGGCGCCTTCGCCGACCACGAGGCCGTCGCGGTCGCGGTCGAACGGGCGCGGCGTGGCAGTGGGAGCGTCGTTGCGCGTGCTGGTGGCGAACAGGCGGTCGAATACGGCGGTGGTGCCAAAGGAAAGTTCCTCGCCGCCGCCGGCAAGCATGACGTCCTGCTTGCCGGCCTGCAGGGTCTCGAAAGCGAAACCGATGGCCTGGCTGGCCGAGGTGCAGGCGCTGGAAGCGGGAATGATGCGTCCGGTGATGCCGAAAAACAGGCTGATGTTGACCGCGCCGGTGTGGCTCATCATGCGCACGTAGGTGTTGGAGGTGATGCCGCGCAGGTTGCGTGTGGCGCCCAGTTGGCCGAAGGCGAACACGGCGTCGGCGCTGCCGGCGCAGGCGCCATGGGCGACACCGGTGCGGCCGCGGGTGAGGACGGGATGGTCCAGCAGCCCGGCGTCGGCCAACGCCATTTCACTGGCACGGGTGGACATCAGCGCCAGCGGACCCATGCTGCGGGTACGCTTGCGGGTGTAGTGACCGGGCAGTTCGTAAGCCTTGACCGGCGCGGCCAGGCGCGTGTTCATCGAGGTGATGTCGTCCCAGTCGTCCATGCGACGGATGCCGGAATGGCCGGTGTGCAGGTTTTCGGCAATAGTCGCCCAGTCATGGCCGAGAGCGGTCAAGCCCCCCATGCCGGTCACGACGACGCGCTGACGCATCTGCCCCCTCCTGTGAAACGTGGTCGGTGAAAGGCCAGCTTACCCCGTCGCGCGGGATTTTTCGGCCAGCACGCGCTCGATGACGTTCTCGACGTCGCCCACGGTACGTACTTGCTTGAAATCTTCCGGGTCGATCTTGCAGCCGGTCAGTTCCTGCACCTTGATGATCATGTCCACGGCATCGATGCTGTCGAGATCGAGATCCTCGTTGAGGCGTGCCTCGGGCGTGATGTCCGCCGGATCGAGTTCGAATTCCTCGACCAGGGTGTCCTTGAGAGTCTGGAAGATGTCCTGTGGTGTCATGGATGCAGCATATCGGTTCGGGGCCTTTTGGCCGGGCGATCAAGCCTATAGGGCGGATCGCGGGTGGTCAATCGGCGGTGGTGGCGGGTTGAAAGGCGACGCGCGGGTCGATGTCGGCGCCGTAGTCGATGTCCTCGCGTGCGAACCCGAACAGATTGAGGAAACGCCGTTTGTAGCCGGCGTAATCGGTGGTATCGAACAGATTGTCGCTGCTGACGCGCGGCCACAGCGCCTTGCAAGCATCCTGCACTTCGTCCGACAGCTCGCGTTCGTCCAGACGCAGGCGGCCTTCGGCATCCAGCACCGGCGCGCCGTCCGTGCGATACAGAAAGTCGTGAAACAGGCGATTTTGCTGCGCGATGGCGTCTTCATCGAGACCGCGCTCGTGCATCACGCGGGCGACGACGGACAGGTACAGCGGAATCACCGGAATCGCGGCGCTGGCCTGGGTGACGATGGATTTGAGAATCGCCACGCGGGCGAAGTCGTCGCGCCCGGCGGCTTCGCTCATGGCACGCGCGCCGGCCTCCAGGTCGGCCTTGGCGCGGCCGATGGCGCCGTGGCGGTAGATCGGCCAGGTGAGCTCGGGGCCGAGATAGCTGAAGGCCACGGTGCGTGCATCGTCGCTCAACAGGCCCGCTTCGCGCAGGGCGTCGATCCACCGTGTCCAGTCGTCGGCGCCCATGACGGCGACGGTGTCGCGGATATCCTCGTCACTGACCGGCGCGACGCTGACATGGGCAAGGCAGTCCTTGTCGGTGTCGATGGTGGTGCCTTCGAACGCGTTGCCGATGGGGCCGAGCGCCGTGCGCACGATTCGGCCGCTGCCGGGCAGGCGTCGTTGCGGCGCCGCCAGTGAGTGGATCACCAGATCCACCGGCCCGCCCAGTTCGGTTTCGATCAGTTGCATGGTGCGCGCGCGGGTGGCGTCGGCAAAGGCATCGGCGTTCAACGACACGCTGGTCAGGCCGGCCTGATGGGCTTCGTGCTCGAATGCAGCGGCGTTGTACCAGCCGGCGCTGGCGGTCTTGCGCGCCTTGGCGGGTTTTTCCAGAAACACGCCCAACGTGGATGCGCCGAAGCCGAAAGCGGCGCTGATGCGCGCGGCCAGGCCGTAACCGGTGGACGCCCCGATCACCAGAACCCGGCGCGGACCGTCCGTGCGCACGCCGCTCCGCCGCGTGCGGGCGATCTGGTCGCGGACGTTGGCGGCGCAGCCGGCCGGGTGGGCCGTGGTGCAGATGAAACCCCACGTGCGCGGTTGGATGATCATGGTCGGCCCTCCCGGCCACAGCAGGCGATCCATTCTAAATGGTGCGATAACGCGCGCAAACATTGCATTGCGGCGGCAAAACAAGCCGTGCCATGATGCGCCGCCATGGGCGAGACAACACCAGGTGACTGGCACCGACAACTGTGGACGCGTCTGAAGTCGCGCTGGTGGCTCAAAACGACGGGCATCGTCATCAGCATCACGGCGTTCATGGTGGCGTATTTCGTGTTGCTCAGGCATCCGCAGTTCGCGGTGAAGGTGGTGCCCTTGCAACCGGTCGATCACTGGATCGTCTTCGTGCCGTGGGCGGTGTTGCCCTATGCCAGCTTGTGGCTCTACATCGGCCTGGTGCCGGCGTTGCTGCGCTTGCGCAGCAACGAAATGGTGCGTTATGTGGCCTGCGCGGTGCTGTTGGGAACGATGGGCTGCGCCTGCTTCTACTTTTTTCCGACCCGGGTGCCGGATTACCCCCTGGACTGGTCGCGCTGGCCGATGGTGGCGTTTCTGAAATCGACGGATGCGGCCGGCAATGCCTGTCCCTCGCTGCATGTGGCGTTTTCGGTATTGACGGCAATCTGGATGCATTGGTTGTTGCGCCGCACCGGTGCGCCGCGCTGGGCGCATGCGATCAACATGGCATGGTGCGTGTTGATCGTGTGGTCGACCATGGCCACGCGCCAGCACGTGGCGCTGGATGTGGAAATCGGCGCGTTGCTGGGCGCTTTGGTGGCGTTGCCGGTGTTGTATGTGCGGCCGATACGTAAACGCGCGCCGGCTTGCTAAAATGATGGGCGAAATTTGACGCGTCGTGACGGCGCGGGGGATGAACGGTTGAGTGACGAGAGCCTGACCATGGCCGATCACGGTGATGGCACACTGGCACAAATGGGACGGTTGTGGCGCAAGGCCGCGACCGGGCTGTGCTTTCTCGTCTACGGAGCGGTCGGCTGGCTGGGTGGTCTGACCGTATTGCCGCTGCTGCTTCTGTGGCCGGGCTCGCGGGCCGATCGCGAGCGGCGCATTCGATCGGTGGTGAGCCTGTCGTTCCGCTGGTTGCTGGCGCTGATTGCCGGTCTGCGTCTGGGCCATGTCGACATCGAAGGGCGGCAATGGCTGCGCGAGGCCGAAGGCAAGCTGGTCGTCGCCAATCATCCGATGTATCTGGACGTGGTCGCCCTGGTCGGCCTGTTGCCGCAGGCCGATTGCGTCATCAAGCACGCCATGTGGCGCAATCGTCTGTATCGTCGTTTTGTCGAAGCCATCGGCTACCTCGACAACGGGGGACACGCGGCGATGGTGGATGACGGCGTGGCGTCGCTGGGACGCGGCAAGACGCTGATCCTGTTTCCCGAAGGCACGCGCTCGACGCCGGATGCGCCGCTCAGGTTCTGTCGAGGCGCGGCGCAGATCGCCGTGCGCAGCCAGTGCGAAATTCTGCCGGTGGTGATCCGTTGCGAGCCACGGGCGCTGGGCAAGGGCCAGGCCTGGCACGAAGTGCCGAACCGGCCGTGGCGGTTGCACATACGGATCTGTCCGCCGCAAACGGTTTCGGCGTTCGGTTGGCGCGAGGACATGCCGCATGGCGTGGCCGCGCGGCACGTCAACCGTTCGCTGGAAGCGTTCTTCACGCGTCGGCTGGAAAAAACCGAAGCCGAAGCCGCCGACGCGACCGGCATGTTGCCCGCCATCGGCCTCGTGGAAGACACCTGATGCCGCCAGCGGAGTCATCACCGTCGGGCCACGTGGGTCGCGGCGTCAAAGTGCTGGTCGGCCTCCTGTTGCTGGCTTATCCGGTGGCGATCTACTTCGCCCGCGACCATTTCACGCCCAGCCAGATGCTGGCCGGCTTGCTGGCGCTGCTGGCGGTGCGTGCGCTGGTGTCGGCCCGGGTGCTTGGTCACCACGTGGCTCAGCAAACTTTGCTCGCGGTGGTACTGGCCGTCGCCGCCGTACTGGTATGGCTGGTGTTCGACGATGTACGCATGCACTGGCTGCGGTTTTACCCGATGTTGTTCGATTTGGGGGTGGCCGCGGTGTTTTTCGGTTCGCTGTTCACGGCGCGGCCGTTGGTGGAGCGCATTGCACGCCTGTTTCACCCGGATCTGCCGCCGTCCGGCGTGATCTACGCCCGTCGCGTGACGCGCGCGTGGGGTGGGCTGATGGTACTGATCGCGCTGGCATCGCTGTACACGGCCGTGGCCGCATCGCTGCAGTGCTGGTCGTTGTTCAACGGTCTGATCGTCTACGCGGTCATTGCCGTGGCTTTCGCCTGCGAGTACGCGCTGCGATGCCACGTGAAACGCAAATGGGGGACGGCATGAACGGCTTGCCCGAGGTGCTGGCACGGCACGAGCGCGACGGCGGCGTCGATCTGACACTGCATGTGGCCGCCGACTGCCCGTGGTTCGAAGGACACTTCCCCGGCAGTTCGATTCTGCCCGGCGTGGTGCAAGTGGGTTGGGCGGCGCACTTTGCCGCCGACTGGCGCGGTTTTTCGACACCGCCGAGCGCGCTCGACCGGATCAAGTTCAAACGCCCGATCGGGCCCGATGCGGAGCTGACATTGCGCTTGCGCGAGGCGGGCGGCAAGCTGCATTACGAATACCTGCTGCGCACGCCGGACGGGCCGGTGAGTGCATCCAGCGGGGTGTTCAATCGTGCGGAGACGTCATGACCTTCAAACCGTGTGCCGTGGTGCCGGTCTACAACCATCACGCCACCCTGCCGGCCGTGGTGACGGCGCTGCGCGAGCGCGGTCTGCCGGTGCTTCTGGTCGATGACGGCAGCGATGCCGCGACCCGCGCGGCGCTCGACGTCGAGGCCGGCCGCGCCGGCGTCGACTGCTTGCACCTGCCTGTCAATCAGGGCAAGGGTGCGGCGGTGATGGCTGGTATTGCCCGCGCCGGGAGCGAGGGTTTCACCCACGCGCTGCAAGTGGATGCCGATGGCCAGCACGACCTCGACGACGTTCCCGCGTTGCTGGCCATGGCCGAGGCCGAACCCGGGCAGCTGATTTCCGGCTGCCCGGTATATGACGACAGCGTGCCGATGGTGCGTTTTTACTGCCGCTATCTCACTCATGCCATGGTGTGGGTGGAAACGCTGTCGCTGTCGTTGCGCGACAGCATGTGCGGCTACCGCGTGTATCCGGTGGCGCCGTGCCTGGCGTTGGCGCGGCGCGTGCGCATCGGCCGGCGCATGGATTTCGACACCGACATCATGGTGCGTCTGTACTGGGCCGGCACGCCGAGCGTGTTTCTGCCCACCCGGGTACGTTATCCCGACGACGGGATCTCGCATTTCCGCATGCTGGCGGACAACATCCGCATGGTGTGGCTGCACCTGCGCCTGTTTGCGGGCATGTGGCCGCGCCTGCCGCGATTGTTGTGGCGGCGGCGCACGGTGCGGCGCCGCGGAGTGCGCGCCTGATGGTGGCGCGGGGCGCGGTTTCGCGCAGGCGCCAGCCGCTCGCCGAGCGCGCGCGGGTGCATGCGTGGATCGATATCGAAGTGCCGTTTCCGGATGTGGATTCGGCCGGTATCGTCTGGCACGGCAACTACTTTCGATATTTCGAAGCCGCGCGTGCCGAGATGTTGCGCAAGATCGGCTACGATTACCCGCAAATGCGCGCGTCAGGCTTCGCCTGGCCGCTGGTGGATTGCCACGCGCGGTTCGTCAAACCCCTGACCTATGCACGCGCAATCCGCGTCGAGGCCGGTCTGGTGGAGTGGCAAAATCGCATGCGGGTCGATTACGTCATCACCGATGCGGCCAGCGGCGAGTGCCTGGCCACGGGGGAAACCGTGCAATGTGCGGTCACGATGGACACATGGGAATTGCAGTTGTGTAGCCCGGCGGCGTTGCTGGAGCGTTTGGAACGATGGCCGTCGTGATCGCAAACCGTGTCCGGCTGGTATCAGGGCGAACGACCTTCGATGAGTTTTCGGCAAATCAAGGGCTTGCGTCGAAATGACGAAATGCCCGGAGTTTCGGCAAGTGAGACAACGTGTGAAAAATCTGTGTCAATGGATCGCCATCGTGCTGCTTTGCTGCATGGCCGCCACGGCCTGGGCGGCGACGCCGCCGGACGCGTTTGCGGCCACGTTCGTGCAGACGCGCACTCTGCCGGGCTTCGATCAACCCCTGGTCAGCCACGGCGAAATGCGCTTCAGTGCCACAGCGGGGTTTCACTGGGAAATCACGCGCCCGTACCACTACGTGTTCGACATGCGCGGCGGCACCGCGCACGAGGTGTTGCCCGACGGCACCGAACGCACGCTCGAGCCCGACCAGACGCCGTGGCTGAAAGCGGTACAACGGCTGTTCGTCGGCGCGCTTTCCGGCAATCAGGCGCGCCTGCAGCGGTATTTCACGGTCACGGAACAACCCCTGGAAACCGGGCGCAGGGTCATCCTGGTCCCCAAAGACGGGGCGATGGCCAAGGTGGTCAGCCGCATCGAGGTGACCGAAAGTGCGCCCGGCCATCCGGAGCATCTGGTCATCGACGAGGTTTCCGGGGCGCACATGGATGTCCGTTTCACTCCGCTTGACGCGGACGACGGCGCGTAAATGGGTGCGCGCGGCGTGGTCCGCTGGATCCTGTGGGCGGTCACGCTCGGTCTGTTGTGTGCGCTTGCCGTGTGGCGGGTGGATCCGGCCGGGCCGGTGCAGACCAACATTCTGGCGCTGCTGCCGGATCATCACGACAATCAGGCGCTGGATCAGGCCAGCGAACGCAGCCGCGATGCATTCAGCCAGCAGTTGCTGGTGCTGGTGCGCGGCCCCGACGACGCGGCGACGCGCAAGGCCGCCATGGCCGCGCGTGGGGTATTGCTCAAGGCGGGGCTGACCGCCAGCGATACCGGCGGCAAGGTGGATGCGGCGCTGGCGCAATATCGCGCGCATCCGTTCGCGTTGCTGACGCCCGCGCAAAGTGCGCGGTTCCGGAAGCAGGGGGCTGCGGCGCTGGCCACGGATGTGGCGGTGGCGCTGGCCAGTCCGGCCGGCATGGTCAATCTGGGGGGCGACCCGGGCGGCTACGTGCGCCGTTTCGTGTCCAGCCTGCCGCGCCCGTATCCGGATTTTCTGCCCGACGGTCCGCTGTTGTCGGCGCAGAGGGGCGATCAACGCGTGTTCCTGTTGCGCTTTTCCGCCGGCAAGGCGTTCGGTTCGCGCGATTCCGAGCGTGCCGCGGTGGCGGTGGAACAGGCCGACAGGCTGGTGACCGATACCTGCGCCGAGTGCCGTTTCCAGGCCACCGGCGCGGCCTTGTTCGCGGCGGCCGCGCGGCATCAGTCGAAAAGCGAGACCACCTGGCTGACGATCACCTCCACATTGCTGATCATGCTGTTGATCGCCTGGGTGTTCCGCTCACTGGCGCCGCATGTGCTGGGTTTCCTGCAACTTTTCGCCAGCGTGGCGGCGGCCAGCGCGGCGGTGATTGCGGCGTTCGGGTCGATCAACATTCTCACGTTGGTCTTCGGCACCACGTTGCTCGGTATCGCCATCGACTACGCGTTTCTGTATTTCTCCGAGTACTGGTTCGGCACCAGCGCGCCCGACGCGGTGATGCGCAAGATCCGCGCCGGACTGATCGTGGGCCTTCTGACCGGCGTGCTGGCTTTCGCCTTCCTGGCCCTGACCGGTTTTCCGGCGCTCACGCAGATTGCCGTGTTCTCGGTGGCCGGCCTGCTGGAGGCGGCGCTGGTGGTGGTGCTGATTTTCCCGATCACGCTGACCCGGCCACCGGCGGTGGACGAGCATGCCGCAGTGCGTTGGCCGGCGCGTTTCGTGACGCGCGCCCGACGTGCATCGCGCTGGCGTTATCTGTTGCCGTTGATCGCCCTGGTGGTGATGGCGCCGGGCTGGCTTCAGTTGCGCGCCAGTGACGACGTGCGTCAGTTGTCCCACTTGCCGCCGCACCTGCTCAAGGTGGACGGCGAAATCCGCCAGACGCTGGCGCGGTTTCCCGCCTCCGGCTTTTTCCTGATCGAAGCGCCGGACATGGCCGCAGCGTTGCGGCGTGAAAGCCGCCTTTTCGGCCGCATCGACCAGCGCCTGCCGGATGTCGACACGTTGGGCCTGTCGCGCTTCGTGCCGCCGCCGGCACAACAGAAAACCAGCATCGCGGCCTGGCACCATGTGCTGGACGACCCGTCGCGCTTGCGCGACGCCTTCGTGCACATCGGGCTGCCGGGCGCGTTGGCCGTGCATGTCGAGAAGGGCTGGCATGCGGCACCGCATGAACCCTTGCGGCCGGAGGCGCTGCTGGCCGCCGTGCCCGATCTCGACCATTTCGTGATCCGCACCGACAAAGGCGTGGCCCTGCTGGCGACCGTGTTCGGCGCGCAGGAACCGGACACCGACGCCTTGATCGCTGCCGCCGGCGGCGTGTCCGGTGTCACGTTCGTCGAGCCGCTTGCGCGCATGGCCGACACGTTTGCCCGCATCCGCGTGCGCGCCACCTGGCTGGTGGTGATCGGTTACCTGCTGATTTCGGCCATTCTGGTATGGCGCTACGGTGCGCGCGAAGCCGTGCGCATGGTGTTTCCACCGTTGCTGGCGCTGGGCATCACGCTTGGTGCGTTGGGTTGGCTGGGCGTGCCGGTCAACGTGTTCGTGGTGGTGGCCCTGATTCTGATTCTGGGGCTGGGCCGCGACTATGCGGTATTCCTGCGCGAAGTCGGTGCACACGAGCGCTCGCCGGCCCTGGCGGTGACGATGTCGGCGACGACCACGTTGTTGTCGTTCGGTCTGCTGTCGCTGAGCGCGATCCCGGCGTTGCATGCTTTCGGCCTGGCAACGTTGATCGGTATCCTTGCCAGCTATCTGCTGGCGCCGTTGTCGCTGGCGCCCCTTCCCGCGGAGCATGATTCGCCATGAAATTGCGTTTGTTGGGCTGTCTGTCGCTGGTACTGGCGTGCGCCGGTTGCGCCAGCCTGCCACCACTGGCTCCCGATTGCGTCAGGATCGGTCCGGCCGGTGCGATCTGCCCGTTGCCGCCGGCGGACATGCCGCAGGTTCAAGCCAGTCACCTCGTCACGGTCACGCACAAGCAGGAAAAACACACGTTCCTCGGTCGTCTCCGCATCAACCACGAGGCGTTGCGACTGGCCGGCGCCAGCCTGTTCGGCACGCATCTTTTCACCATCACCTGGGACGGCAAGGCCATTGTCAGCGAGCCGCCGGAACCGAGCATGCACCCCGACATGATCGTGGTGATGCTGGAAGCGGCACTGGCCGACCCGCAGACGTTGCGACCGCGCCTGCATGGCATCGATCTCGAGGTCAGCCACGTCGACGGACACGAAATCCGCCAGCTCAGCGAACACGGCCATCCGGTGGCGCGCATCGAGCGCCACGGCGGGAAACTGGCCGATGCGCATCTGTCGATCACCATCCCGCCTGCGCAACTGCAGCTCGAACTGGCGCCGATGAACAGCGGCGACAGCCACCGCTCCGTCAAGCCGGAGCGTCCGCGATGACCTATCCGTTGCCTGCCCAATTGCTTCCGCACGCGGGATCGGCCGTATTGCTCGATGAAATCGTCGAAGATACGGATGAAGGCATCATCGCCGTGGCCGCCATCGATGCGGGTCACCCTTTCTACGTGGACGGCCGGGGTGTGCCGGCCTGGGTCGGCATCGAACTGATGGCGCAGGCCGTCGCCGCACACTCGGGCCTGCGCGGGCACCTGGCCAGACGTGCGCCGCGTCGCGGCATGTTGCTGGGCACGCGACGTTACCGCAGTCAGGTGCCGTGGTTTGCCGAGAACACCCGGTTGCATGTCCACGCCGCGGTGACCTTCGGCCAGGAAGGCGGCATGGCCGCCTGCGCGTGTCGCATCGTCGATGCCGAGCGCACCGTGGCCGAGGCCACCATTGTCATCATCGAGGAGGACGCGGCATGAGTCGCAACGAACGCGTATTGATCACCGGCGCCAGCGGCGGCATCGGCGGCGCCATCGCGCACGTGTTGGCGAGTGCCGGGTTTGATCTGACGTTGCATTACCGAAGCCACGCCGAAGCGGCACAAACCCTGGTCGACAGCATTCGCCGCGAAGGCGGCAAGGCGCAGGCGTTGGGCTTCGACATCACCGATCGCGATGCAGCACGCGAAGCTTTGGAAGCCGATATCGAGGCCAACGGCGCGTTCTGGGGCGTGGTGCTCAATGCCGGGATCAATGCCGACAACGCCTTTCCGGCACTGACCGGCGAGGATTGGGATCGCGTCGTGGATACCAGCCTGGGCGGTTTCTACAACGTGCTGCATCCGCTGACCATGCCCATGGTGCGCCGGCGTCGCGGCGGGCGCATCGTCACCATCGCTTCGGTGGCGGGGCTGATCGGCAATCGCGGACAAACCAACTACAGCGCGGCCAAAGCCGGTCTGATCGGCGCCACCAAGGCGCTGGCGGTGGAGCTCGCCAGCCGCCGCATCACCGTCAACTGCGTTGCGCCCGGCTTGGTCGAAACCGCCATGATGCACTCGGCGCCGGTGGACGAAATCCTCAAGCATGTCCCCCTCGGCCGCGCCGGCAAACCCGAAGAAGTCGCGGCCATGGTGGGCTTTTTGTTCAGCGATGCCGCCGCCTACATCACCCGTCAGGTGTTGTCGGTCAACGGTGGTTTGTGTTGATCCGATAGCCGCTAAACTGACCGCATGAGTGCCCCGCGCAAGAAAACCCGTCGCTCCGGACGCATTCCGGCGCCGCACATCCCGGCCAGTGCCCGCGCCGGCGCCGGGAAGGTGCCGGCGCGGCCGGAAGACAGCTCCACGCGCGCCGAAAAGGTGTTGGCGTGGTTGCTCAAGCTGTTGCATCTGTCACCGGAAGCGCGTGCCAAGGCCAATGATTATCTCGTGCTCACGCGCATGGATCGGCCGATCGGTGCGCTGCTGCTGTTGTGGGCGTGCTGGTGGGCGTTGTGGCTGGCGGCGGGCGATTTTCCGCCGTGGCAGATGCTGCTTGTCTTCACCGCGGGCGTGTTCGTGATGCGCTCGGCCGGTTGCGCCATCAACGATTTCGCCGATCGCAAGCTCGACCCGAAAGTGCAGCGCACGGCAGGGCGGCCGATTGCGTCGGGTCGGGTCAAGCCGTGGGAGGCGCTGGTCGTGTTCGGCGTGCTGCTGCTGATCGCCTTCGGTCTGGTGCTGTTGACCAATCCGCTGACGATCAAACTGTCGTTCGGCGGTGCGGCATTGGCGGCTGTTTATCCGTTTACCAAACGCTACACGCACTTGCCGCAAGTGGTGCTGGGCGCGGCGTTCGGCTGGTCGATTCCGATGGCGTTCGCCGCCGTGAGCGGCCATGTCCCGCCGCTGGGCTGGCTGCTGTTTCTCGGCAACGTGTTGTGGTCGACGATCTACGACACCGAATACGCGATGGTCGACCGCGAGGATGATCTCGCGGTGGGCGCCAAGTCCACCGCGATCCTGTTCGGCGAACTCGACCGCGTCATCATCGGCCTGCTGATGGCGACCTTCGGCCTGACCATGATTCTGGTCGGCCACCAGGCCCGCCTGAGCTGGCCGTACTGGCTCGGTTTCGTCGCCGCGATGGGGCTTTTCGCGTACCAGCAATGGCTGATGCGCAATCGCGAGCGCAGTGCTTGCCTGACCGCGTTTCGCAACAACAACTGGGTCGGTTTCGCCCTGTGGCTCGGCATGTTGGTGGCGCTGGCGATTCGTTGAGAGGCCACGCCCGCGCGTTCCTGCGGGGCGTTGTCGGGGCCGGCTCAGAAGTTGTAGACGAGGTTCGTCGTGTACAGCTGATCGGTGCTCTTGGTGCCCGGTTGGGTGTTGGAGTTGTAGCGGACCTGATAGCCGAGCTTCAGCGCCATTTTCTTGGTCATGCTGACCGACAGGCCCAGGTCGTTCTGGTAGAACTTGTTCTTGGATCCGGCTTCGGAAAGCAGCGTGTCTTCGAGTCGGGTGTTGGCGGTGAGCTGCCACTTCCAGTTGATCAGGCCGCGCGCCACGATCTCGTGTTGCACCGGCGGCCGGATGGTCACGGTTTGACCATCGACGTATTCGGTGACGTAAGCGGGCTGGTAGCGCTTGTAACCGGGGCCGATTTCGAACGAGAGTTCGGTTCTGGCATTTTTCAGTGCGATATAGCCGTAGCCGACCGACAACGTGCCCTGCCAGAGGTTGGAGCCGAAGTCGTCGTGCTCATAACGCAGGGCGCTGACGAGGTAGCTGCGTGGATCGAATTTGTAGCCGACCGACGCGCCCCCTTCATAACGATTGGCGGTGGTGCTGAACTGGGTGATGGTCTTGCCGGTGTCGGCATCAACCACCGTCACGTCGCCCTTGGAGCGCAGGCCGGTGAGATAGAAGCTGTTTTTCCACAGCTCGTTTTCCTGTTTCAGGTTGAGCTTGGCATTGAGGTTTTCGGTGTGCGAGTTGCCTTGCGACAGAGCGAAGCCGAACTCGCCCGACCCCGTCCAGCCGCCGCTGTCGGTGGTGTCGGCGTCCTGAGCGTGGGCGGCAAGCGGCAGGCTCAGCGTCATGGCGACGGCAAGCACGAGGAGAGGGGACAGGGGTTTCATGGGCATGGAAAATGGTTTGGCCAAGGGAGAGGAAACGGCGGGGACCGGGTAGTGCGATCCGCACAGTTTAATGGTGTCAAGGGTGACGCGGTCAAACCGCGGCTTCTGTTACCCCTTGCAGCCGGCGTCGTTGCGTCTCATGCTTTGCTGACATCGACTATCGACGATACGACCATGGACCGTTACGAGCGCATCCTCACGCTGCACCGCAAGCTAAAGAACGCCCGCTATCCGGTGGGCCTGTCGCAGTTGCTGGACGACTTGAACTGCTCGCGCGCCACCTTGTACCGCGATGTGGCATTCCTGCGTGACGCCCTTGGCGCACCGGTGGAAAGCGCAGGCGGCGACGAGGCCGCTTTCAGCTACGCCGAAGGCGAAGGCGAGCGGTTCGAACTGCCCGGTTTGTGGCTGACCAGTGAAGAACTGGCGGCCATCCTTGCGCTCAACGAGTTGATCGGGCGCTCCGACCCGGGTGTGTTGACGGGGGCATTGGCGCCGTTCAAATCGCGTATTCAGCATTTGCTGTCCGACCGGGTCAGCGGCGAGTCGCCACCGCTGGAGCGCATCCGCGTGATTCCCTATGGCGCGCGCAAGCTCGACCAGCACGCGTTTCGCATCGTTGCCGGCGCGGTGCTGGAGCGGCGGCGGCTGACGTTTCACTACCGCGCCCGCACCACCGGCGATGACAGCCGCCGCGACGTGTCGCCACAACGGCTGACGCATTATCGCGACAACTGGTATCTCGATGCTTGGGATCACGGGCGCGACGGCCTGCGCAGTTTTGCCGTCGATCGCATCAGCCACGCGCATGCACAGAACGAGCGCGCGCGCGACATGGACAATGCCGAGCTCGATGAGGTGCTGGCATCCAGCTACGGCATTTTCGCCGGCAAGCCGCGAGCCTGGGCCACGGTGCGCTTTTCCGCGCATGCCGCGCGCTGGGTCGCGGACGAGCATTGGCATTCGGAACAGCAGGGCAGTTGGCTTGCCGATGGCCGTTACGAATTGCGTCTGCCGTATTCCAATTCCAGCGAATTGTTGCGTGACGTGTTGAAATACGGTGCCGATGCCGAAGTGGTGGCGCCGATCGAACTGCGCGAAAAGATGAAGATCCAGTTGCAGTTGGCGCAGGGCATGTATCGGGATTCGTCCTGAAACAAGGTAAACGCATGAGCGAAGACACATCGGATACCGCCCGACCGCGGGTGGGCCTGGCGTTGGGTGCCGGCGGCGCCAAGGGTCTGGCTTACATCGGCGTCATCGAGGAATTGACGGCACGCGATTTCGAGGTGGTGGCCATCGCCGGCAGTTCCATGGGCGCGCTGATCGGCGGCATCTACGCCGCCGGCAAGCTCGACGTGTACCGCGACTGGGTGTCGGCGCTGGCCAAGCTGGACGTGTTGCGCCTGGTCGACTGGACGCTGTCGGGCGGCGGTCTGATCAAGGGCGAGCGCATCATCGGCGTGCTGCGCGAGTTGATTGGCGATGTGACGATCGAAGAGCTGCCGATGGCCTATACCGCCGTGGCTACCGATATCGACCGTCAACGCGAAGTCTGGCTCGACCGCGGCCTTTTGTTCGATGCCATTCGCGCCTCCATCGCCATTCCGTCGGTGTTTCGTCCTTACATGCATGACGGGCGGCGGCTGGTCGATGGCGGCGTGCTCAACCCGGTGCCGGTGATGCCCCTGCTGAGCGCCGATGCCGACTACATCATTGCTGCCAGTGTCAGCGGCCCGGCCGAAAAGGCGTCATTGCGCGAGCGGCAGGCGCAGCACGACGATTCGGCCGAATGGTCCGGTTACCGTCAGCGCATTGCCGAGTTCGTGTCGCATCTGGTGCCGCATGGCGATCCCAAACCGCGTCAGCCTGGCGCCTGGGAGCTGTTCAACCAGACCATGGACGTGATGCAGGCGAATCTGGCCGGTTTGCGCCTGGCCGCATACCAACCGGATCTGTTGATCGAACTGCCGCGCAACATGGCCACCTCGTACCAGTTCTACCGCGCCCGCGAACTGATCGAACGCGGTCGTGCCAGGACACGCGAATCGCTGAATGAGTGGGAGCGCCTGGAGCATTGATCGGTGCCAAGGGCGCATCTCGCGCGCAACAGCGGCGCCATCGTGCCGCAACGCTGTCGCGCATGAGATGCACTCCTGCCTTGGGGACGGGCCGATGTTTCAGGACAGTTTCTTTTCGAGGTAGGCCTTGAGCACGACGGCATTGTTGTGTTCCGTGTCGCGCGCGGCGAACAGCAGAGTGGTTTTCTCGTGCTTGCGGATCAGTTCCAGCAGCGGTTTCCAGGCGTCCTCGTTGTTGTCGAGTTCGGCGTGAAAGCGTTTGCGGAATTGTGACCATTTATCGGCATCGTGACCGAACCATTTGCGCAGCTCGTCCGACGGCGCGACATCCTTGCACCATTCATCCAGCGCGGCATCTTCCTTGCTCACACCGCGCGGCCACAGGCGATCGACCAGCACCCGCGCACCGTCGGATTCGGCAGCATCTTCGTAAACCCGTTTGATGGCAATACTCATGACGATTCTCCGTACAACACCGCCATCAGCATACGCTTTGCCAGACGCCCATGTGGTTTTCCGTGGGCCGGAAGGATGGTTCAGCGAATCTCCTCGACATCGGTGACTTTGGCGCGGCGCATCAACCATGCGACGCCGCGCAGGTCGTACAGGCCTACCCAGAGGCGGTCGAGCATGCCGTATTTGGAGGTGCCGCGAGTGCGTGGGCGATGGCCGACAGGCACGCTTCGGCTGGCGAAGCCGGCGCGCTTGACCAGCGCTGGCAGATACCGGTGCATGTGATCGAAATAGGGCAGACGCAGAAACACCTCGCGCTCGAACAGCTTCAAGCCGCAACCGGTGTCCGGCGTGGCATCCTTGAGCATGCGCGAGCGCACCGCGTTGGCGATTTTCGACGATATGCGCTTGTTGAAACTGTCGCGGCGGGTGGTGCGCCAGCCGGCGAAAAGGCGCACGTCGGCGTCGGCCGAAGCGCGCGCGGTCAGCATTTTGGGGATGTCGGCCGGATCGTTCTGGCCATCGCCGTCGAGCGTGGCCACCCACGGCGATTTGGCCGCGCGAACGCCGTTCCACAGCGCGGTGCTCTGGCCGCTGCGGGTCTGGTGATGCAGCACCCGCAGTTCAGGGTAACGCGCTTTTTCGCGGGTCAGCACGGCGAGACTGTCGTCGTCGCTGTCATCGTCGATGTAGAGGATTTCGAAATCGATCGTGCCGCGCAGGGCAGAGGCGATTTCGGCCAGCAGGGGCGGAATGTTGTCGCGCTCGTTGAATACCGGCACGACCACGGAGAGCTGTGGCATGGGCGGGGGTTCCAGTCAATGGGCGACATTATCGCGTATGCGGGTACCGCTTGCAGAAACGGGGATGCGGGCGGCCCCCGGGCCACCGACGTGACGGCGCCGGCCCGATCTCGTTCTACCGGCGGACTTTTTCGAGAATGCCGTCCAACTCGTCCAGGTTGTGGTAATGGATGGTGAGTTTGCCGCGTCCGCTGCGACCGGGCTTGAGCTCGACGCGGGCGGCGAGGTGTTCGGAGAGCTCGCGTTCCAGCGCTTCGATGTCGGCATCGCGCTTGCCGCTGGCAGCGGTTTTTTTGTGCGCGCCCGATTGTGCGCGTCGCGCGGCCTGCTCCAGTTCGCGCACCGACCAGCCCAGCGTGGATGCCTGCCGCGCGAGCGGCACGGCGATGGCGTCGGACAAGGTCAGAAGGCATCGTGCGTGACCCATTTCCAGCTTGCCTTCGTCCAACAGCTTGCGGATTGGCTCGGGCAGTTCGATCAGGCGCAGCAGGTTGGACACGCTGGCGCGCGAGCGTCCGACGGCATCGGCCGCTTGCTGGTGGGTGAGGTCGAAATCGTCGATCAGGCGTTTGAGCGCGTCGGCCTCTTCCAGCGACGTGAGGTCCTGGCGCTGGATGTTCTCGATCAGGGCCATGGCCGGAACCGCCTGCTCGTCCACTTCCTTGACCAGCGCCGGCAGGGTTTTCAGGCGCGCTTTCTGTGCCGCGCGCCAGCGCCGTTCGCCGGCGATCAATTCGTATTTGCCTGCGCCGATGACGCGTACCACGACGGGCTGGATCAGGCCCTGGGCCTTGATCGATTCGGCCAGTTCGTCCAGCGCGTCGGCATTCCAGTGCCGGCGCGGCTGGTATTTGCCGGGTTCGATGGCCTGAATCGGCAGGGTCTGCAGCTCGCCCTCGGCTTGGCCGGAGGGATTGTTTCCGGTGCCGTCGGTGTTGCTCAGAAGCGCGTCGAGGCCCCGTCCCAGTCCGCGTTTTTTCGTCGCCATGAAGTGGTCCTATGAATGCGCGGCGACCTGCTCGGTGGCGGCCTTCGCCCGTGTGGTCTTGCGCTCGCGACGAATCATTTCGCCGGCAAGGCCGAGGTAGGCGATGGCGCCGCGTGAAGCGCGGTCGTACAGGTTGATGGGTTTGCCGTGGCTGGGCGCTTCGGCCAGGCGCACGTTGCGCGGGATGATCGAACGCAACACCTTGTCGCCGAAGTGCTCGGTGAGCTGGGTGGATACTTCGTTGCCGAGGTTGTTGCGCACGTCGTACATGGTGCGCAAAAGGCCCTCGATTTCCAATTGCGGATTGAGCCGTTGACGCACGGCGCTGATCGTGTCGAGCAGGCTGGACAGGCCTTCCAGTGCAAAGTATTCGCACTGCACCGGAATCAGCACGCCATGCGCGGCCGTCAATGCGTTGAGCGTCAGAAGGTGCAGCGACGGCGGGCAATCGATGAGGATGGTGTGGTACTTGTCGCCCAGCTTGCCGAGTTGCTCGTCCAGGCGCGATTCGCGCGCCATCGCGTCCATCAGCTTGAGTTCGGCCGCGGTGAGGTCGGCATTGCCGGGCAAGAGATCGAACCCGGCCTCGGTGGTGATGATGGCGTCCTCAATGGGCGCCTCGTCCAGCAGGACATCGCAACCGTTGGGGCTGACTTCGTCCTTTTCCACGCCCGAGGCCATGGTGGCGTTGCCCTGCGGATCCATGTCCACCAGCAACACCTTGCGTCTGGCTTCGGCCAGCGCCGCAGCCAGATTCACGGTGGTGGTGGTCTTGCCGACGCCGCCTTTCTGGTTGGCGATGGCGATGATGCGCGTCATGGCAGAAGGGCCTCTTGGCGGACGATCCCGAATTTCGGACAGGAGGCAAAGCGTAGCATGGGCGCAGGCCTTGCGGCTCGCCGAAATTCCCAAATGGCGGGATGGGACGTGACCCGTCGACGCGATGGTGGCTCAAGGCCGATCCTGCCGGGACTTTGCGATCACCAGGTGGCGTTCGGCGTCCAGACCCGGAATGTGCAACGCCGGCGTGCCGGTAACCTCGAACCCGTCCGGCACAGCCAGCAGTTCGTCTTGTGCCAGACGCCCTTTCATGGCCAGCCAGCACCCGTTCGGCGCCAGAAGATGGCCGCCCCAGGCCAGCATGTCCGGCAGGCTGGCAAAGGCGCGCGCGGTGATGGTGTCGAACCGGCCGTCGACATCCTGTACGCGTTGCTGTGCCACGCGTACATTGTCGAGACCGAGTTCACGCACGGCGGCACGCAGGAAACGCGCCTTTTTGCCGTTGGAATCCACCAGCAGCCATTCGCGCTCGGGTGCGGCAATGGCCAGCACGATGCCGGGCAAACCGGCACCGCTGCCGAGGTCGCAGGCTTGCGCTCCACGCAGATAAGGCCGCACCGCCAGCGAATCGAGCAGGTGACGCGTGACCATGGCAGTCGGTTCGCGCACCGCCGTGAGGTTGAAACTGGCATTCCAGCGCGCGAGCAGATTGACGTAATCGAGCAGGCGCGTCCGCACGCCGGACGACAAGGTCAGGCCGAGCGCGTCGATGCCGTCATGGAGCTGATGTTCGAGCGAATTCATGCGCGGATCGTGCCCGAAAGTCGATGGCCCGACAACACACGAGGCCCGCCGAAGCGGGCCTGTGCGGCAACGTTCTCTCCCCGAACTTTCAATGCTCTGCCGGAATCAGAGCCTTTCTTGCGCGGTGACATCCACTCGCGTCACCAGAACGCCCCGCGGACGCAGGGCGCTGTTCAATCGATTCTTCAGGTGCAGATTGCGTTGGCCGGCATCGGCAGCGTGATCATCGCGCAGGCCGTCCAGCGTCTGACGGCGAATCAAGGTTTCCGCCTGATCGATCACGGCGTCGGCACGCGCCGGATCCAGTACCTGCCAATACACGGTGCCCTGCACACGGCCATCGTCAAGGGCATCGTCCATTTTCAGGGTGCGGCCGCTCAGGCTGATCTTGTGCGCGATGCGATCGCGCAACGGCATGATCCAGTGGGTACCCGGCTGCAGCAACGTCGGTTGCGCACGATGGCGACGATGCAGGGTGTAAACCTCGCCCTCGGGAATGCGCTTGATCGCCATGGCCAGCGCCGTGACGACGAGGCTGAGTAGAAAAAGGACGGTGATCGAGGCAGTCATGACCAGAATAATCCGTAACTTGCAGCGCTTTTATGAAAAGTTCGTGTAAAAGATGGTACATCTACTTATCAGCGCTTGGCTTAATTTTTATTTAACGGCGAGCGAAATGCAAGCGGATCGGTCAGGAAGGTGTGTCCGGATCTGCCGGCAAAGGCGTTCCGGGCACGAGCAGTCGTCGGCGGGCAGGCTTGAACAGCGCGCTGATGCCGCCGGCGTGGCGTTGATCGGAGCCCCTGACAGGAACCTCGAAAAACCGCGGGTCATCGGAGTTTTCTGTGGGAGGGGCCGGTGGCTCCGACGGATCATGCGGTACATCCTGTCGGGGCCATCGGCCCCTCCCACAGGGGTAGCTCCAGGGTGCAACGGTTTTTCGAGGCTCCCTAATGGATGGCGGTGCGCGCTGTCGGTGCGTCGGTCAGCGAGCCGCCCGTGTCGGTGACGGCGACGGCGGCGGTGCCGACAAGGCCGGCTTCCGGGTGCGTGATGATCACGGTCGGCACATCGCGCATCGCTTTGGCGAGACGGCCCTTGTCCTCGAAACGGCGTCGGAATGTGCCTTGGTGCAACCATGGCGCCAGCAGCGGCGGCAATCCGCCGGCCAGATACGCGCCGTCCCAGCCGCCCAGGTTAAGCACGGCATCACCGGCCACGGCGCCGAAAATGGCACAAAAGTGCTCCACCGCGCGAGTGCACAAGTCGTCGTCACCCGGCTGCGCGCGCCGGGTGATCTGCTCGGGTGGCAGCGGTTCGGTGGTGACTCCGTCCAGTTCGGCCAGTGCCTGATGCAGATTGCTCAGGCCATTGCCGCTGATCAGCCTTTCATTGGACACGTGTCCGAAGCGCGCTTTCAGGCGTTCGAGGATCTTGATCTCCTCGGGCGTGTCCGGTGCATAGTTGCTGTGCCCGCCTTCGGTTTCCAAGGGTTGAAAGCGGTTTTCGCGCAGCAGCAGTGCGCCCACCCCGAGGCCGGTGCCGGGACCGATCACGGCGAATGTCTGCGGGTCGCGGCGGCCGATGACCGGCGCGGCGACGTTGCCGATGACCAGACGGTCGTCGGCGCCCAGCAGCGGCAGGCACATGCTTTGTGCCGCAAAATCGTTGATCAGATGCACCGCGTCCAGCTTGAGCTCGTGACGCACGGTGTCGGCGACGATCCGCCAGGGGCTGTTGGTGGCGCGCACCACGCCTTCGTTGATGTGTCCGGCAATTGCGAACACCGCGCGCTGTGGCCGGGCGCCGGTCTCGCGCAGATATTCGGCAGCCGTGACCTCCAGTGACGGAAAGTCGCGTACGGCGTAGCGCTTGATGCTGTCCTGCAGCAACGGGACGCGCGCGCCGGGATCGGCCAGCGCAAAGCGCGCGTTGGTGCCACCGATGTCGGCAACCAGAATGGGACAGCGCTGGGGGAAGCTCATGCAGCAGGTCGTGGGCAATGGAGGAGGTACTGGGTCCAGGCAAGGCCTTTCACAACCAGTCTCCGCAAAACCATACGCGATTCCGGTGGTGGACAGAAGCCCGGCTGATGAATGGCGTTTCACCGCGCAGTCGACCGAAGGCCGTTTCGTGTGAGCCGGTCAGCGCCACGCCGCGCATCCGCGCGCTTCGGGGACGACGTCGCGGCGTGCCTTTCGGACAGGATGTCATTTGCGTGGAGTTGATGTGAGTGTCTCTTGGTCGGGCTGCGCCGAGCAGATGGCAGCGACCGGGAGGCGTACAATAGGGGCTTTGCCGCCCAAGATCGAGCCATGAACTTTCCCGCCCTCCGCATGCGCCGCATGCGCCGCGATGCGTTTTCGCGCGCGTTGATGCGTGAACACACGCTACTGCCGTCGGACCTGATCATGGTCGCCTTCGTGATCGAAGGCGAGAACCATCGCGAGGCCGTGCCGTCGATGCCGGGTGTGGAGCGTTTGTCCATCGACCTGCTGCAAACGCTGGCGGGCGAATGCGTCGAACTGGGTATTCCGGCGCTGGCGTTGTTTCCGTCGCCGGGTGCGGATGTCAAAACCACGGACGCCAGCGAGGCCTGGAACCCGGATGGCTTGATGCAACGTGCGACGCGCGCACTGAAAGCGTCGCATCCCGAGCTGGGCTTGATCGGCGACGTGGCGCTCGACCCCTACACCACGCATGGTCAGGACGGTTTGATCGACGAGTCCGGCTACGTCATGAACGAGCCGACGGTCGAAGCGCTGGTGAAAATGGCCCTGGCGCAGGCCGAAGCCGGCATGGACTTCGTCGCACCTTCGGACATGATGGACGGCCGCGTCGGTGCCATCCGTCAGGCATTGGAAGACGCCGGCCATATTCACACCCGCATCCTCGCCTACTCGGCCAAATACGCTTCCGGCTTTTACGGCCCGTTTCGCGATGCGGTCGGTTCGGCCGCCAACCTGGGCAAGGGCGACAAGCGTACCTACCAGATGGATGCGGGCAACAGCGACGAAGCCCTGCGGGAAGTGGAGCTCGATATCGCCGAAGGTGCGGATGCCGTCATGGTCAAACCGGGCTTGCCTTATCTGGACGTGCTGCGGCGCGTGAAGGATGCTTTCGGCGTGCCGACGTTCGTCTACCAGGTGAGCGGCGAGTACGCCATGCTCAAGGCCGCCACGCAAAACGGCTGGCTGGATGAGAAAACCTGCGTGCTGGAGGCGTTGACCAGCATGAAGCGCGCCGGCGCCGACGCCATTCTCACCTACTACGCCGTGGACGCCGCGCGTTGGTTGAAGGACGCTTGAACGTGATCGACGATGCATCCGCGCGCGATCTGGCAGCGCTGCAGGGCACATGGCGACAGGTCGCCTTCGAGGAAAACGGCCTTGTCGATGCGCCGGACGATGTCGGCGGCAACGGCACGCTGACGCTGATCGAGGGTACGCATTTTCGTGTTCGCAGTGCCGCCGGCGACGTACTGCTGCACGGCGCGTTCGAGCTGGACGCGTCGGTCAGTCCCGGGTCCATCACCTGGATCGATGCCACCGGCCCGGACGCGGGTGATCGACTGCCGGCGATTTATCGGCTCGGCGACGACCACTTCGAGTTCATCGCGGCGGATGCCGACATGCCGCGACCGACCACGTTTCGCGGCGGGCCGGGATTGACGCTGCGTCGTTTCGCGCGGTGCCCCTGATGCATTTCACGCGCCTGTACGGATGGCGGTCGTGCTGACTTACAATAGATGACCATGCATTCGAACATTTCTCCGCCATTGGAAGGTGACGACAAGCGCAAAGGGGCTCCGCGCTGGCTGCACATGGCCATCTTCACGCTGTGCCGTCGTCCGTGGCGTTTGCTGCGGCCGTTGCTGTACCCGCTTTACCGCTGGTACGAACACGAGCTTGATCGGCAGGTGGCGACGGGACCGATCCCCGCGCACATCGGCTTGATTCTCGACGGCAATCGGCGCTTCGCGCGCGGCATGGGCATCGAAGCCACGCTGGGGCATCAGTATGGCGTGGACAAACTGCGCGGCGTGCTCGAATGGTGCCTGGACCTGGATGTTCGTCATGTCACGCTGTATGTGTTCAGCACCGAAAATTTCAGCCGCCCGGCCGAGGAAGTCGAAGGCCTGCTGGATTTGTTCGTGCGCGAAAGCGCCAGACTGCTGGAGGGGCCACGCCTGAAATCCGCGCGCGTGCGGGTCAAGATCATCGGACAGCGTGATCGCCTGCCCGAAAAGGTGGTGGCAGCCAGCGAGGCACTGGAGCTTTCCACCGCCGACCACGACGGCATGCTGCTGACCATCGCGCTGGCCTACAGCGGTCGGGAGGAAATCACCGACGCGGTGAAAGCGCTTCTGGCCAATGCCGCCAGCGAAGGGCGTTCACTGGAAAGCGTCGCCAGCGACCTCAAGTCGGGCGACATCGGTCATTACCTGTATACCGAAGGCGTGCCGGATCCGGATTTCATCATCCGCACCAGCGGCGAACAGCGCCTGTCCGGCTTTTTGCTGTGGCAATCGGCCTACAGCGAGTTCTACTTCTGCGACGTGCTGTGGCCTGCCTTCCGCCGCATCGATTTTCTGCGCGCGGTGCGTATCTACCAACGCCGCAATCGGCGGTATGGGAAATAAATACACCGGCGCTTGAATAATGATGCCGGTGCCGAAGGCCCGCGAAAACACGTGAATCCGATGGTGTGCTTCGCGCCGTGCCGGGATCCCGCCAACGCGAGCCCCGGCCATGGGGGTTCCGCCGCATCGTCGAGCCCGATATATGCCGGGTGCGCAAGGTGCGGCAGTCGACGATTGGCCTGGAAATTGCTTGTTTTTTGGTGGACAGGGGGCTGTCGCAAGCGGATGCTTCGGCCGGATTTTCCCTGATTGCCGCGTGGGTTTCTTTCGCTGTTTTCACGCCTGCCGACCATGAATCGCCCAGCTCCGGACATGCTTTCCGTCGATCGCTTCAAGCGAGCCATGCTGCTGGCGATCATTGCGCTGTCGCTTTTGAGTACTGCCATCGGCTGGGGCGCGATATACGCACGCGGTTTGCCGGTGCCCGCATTGAATTGGGTTCAGGGGATCACGGTGTGCTTTCTGGCCGCTTTGCTGGTTACCGCCTGGTTCGAATGGATTCCGCAGCTCGCGGTCGAGTGGAGCTGTTTGTTGTATGCAGGGTCTGTTTGCGCAGCATGCATGGCCCTGCACATGTATTGGCCGCTTCATGCCACGGGTATCCGCCTGCAGGCACTGTATCTGTGGATTCCCGTGGTGTACGTGTTCGCCTTCGCGTTGACCGATCACCGCAGAGGTTTGTTCGTTTCGCTCGGCATCTGGGTGCTTTTTGCCGGCATCAGCTTGCCTTACCTCTTGCACCACGTGGCTGGCGAGTACGGCAACTTCACGCTGCAACTGCATTTTGTCTCCGCAGTGTTGATTGCCGCCCTGTACTTTTTTTCGAGCTACCAGTATCGGCTCGGTCTTGCGCAGAGAACCGTCGGCGAACTGGCACAACTTTCGAACACGGATGACCTCACGCTTCTTTCCAATCGCCGCCACATGGCAGCGATCATTGTCGACGAGCTTGACCGTTGCACGAGTCCGGCATGCGAGTTTGCGGTCATGTTCTTCGATGTCGATCATTTCAAGATCGTCAACGATGAACGCGGACATGGCACCGGCGACAAGGTCCTGGCCGCGCTGGCTGCGCGCGCTTCGCAGATATTTCGTTTCACGGACAGCCTGGGGCGGTGGGGTGGTGACGAATTCGTGGCCGTGGTGCGCAATGTTGATGCCGAGGCCGCCGCGAACATGGCCGAGGCGTTGCGTCGCGACATCGACATCGAGCCTCTGCTGGACAACTGTCATGTCACCATCAGTTGCGGCGTGACGCTTGCCCGCGCGGGCGACAGTATCGACAGTTTGCTGCAGCGCACGGACGTGGCGTTGTACGCCGCCAAACGTGCGGGTCGCAATCAGGTGAAAAGCATCATGCCCGGTGCGGCTTGAAAAAACGTCACGGGTTTCATTTATCCGCGGTGGTCAAGCGTATTTGATATACGTGCGGCCAGCATTTGCCAGTGACGAAACTGTCGTTGAGCACGTCGTTATCGGGATCGGCGAGGGTCGCCGGGTCAGGCCCCAGCCTTCGCCGGGGTAGGCAAAGCGCGCCAGCGACTTCAGTGTTTCCGGGTCGTGGACGATGCCTTCGCCATAGGCCGGCCACGGCGTGGCGGTTTGCCGTATCACCTTGCCGGTGGCGAGATCGACCCGGCGCACACTGGAATGGCCCACCCGCCCGGTGCTTTCCTGGAGATGGCCGTCCAGATAGAACAGTCCTTCAGTGTAGGCGTGGGTGTCGTGCGGATACACGTGCACCACGCGGTAGCCGTACACCGGAATCGCGGCACGGGCGCGGGCGGGGCCGAACATCAGGGCAACGACGGCAAGAAACGGGACGAGTCGGTACATGCAGCAGGCCCGGTGTTCAGAAGATCGACTGGCCTGTCAGTTGCGAGAACCGCTCCAGCGCGCGGGTTCCGGCCAGCGAGTTGCCGCTGGCATTGAGGCCCGGTGCCCACACGCAGACGCTGAATTCGCCCGGCATCACGGCGACGATGCCGCCGCCGACGCCGCTCTTGCCGGGCAGGCCGACGCGGTAGGCAAAATCGCCCACCGCGTCGTAGGTGCCGCAGGTCAACATCAACGAATTGATGTACTTGGCCTGGCTGGGCGTGATGATGGCGCCGTCGGAGTTGGCCCCGTGGCGCGCCAGATACATGAATGCGCGAGCCAGCTCGTTGCAGCTCATGGCGAGCGAGCAATGATGGAAGTAGGCATCCAGCACCGCTTCGGGATGGTTGTCGAGATTGTCGAAACTTTTCAGAAAGTTGGCCATCGCCGCGTTGCGATAACCGCGCGCAGCCTCCGATGCCGCCACGGCCGGGTCGTAATCCACGTCGTCGGCGCCACTGAGGCGCCGCACGAACTCGAGAAACGCCTGGTTGGCATTGCCCATGTGCGACAGCACCAGATCCGTGACCACCAGTGCGCCGGCGTTGATGAACGGGTTGCGCGGCATGCCCTGTTCGAATTCGAGCTGCACCAGCGAGTTGAATGCCGTGCCCGACGGCTCGCGACCGACGCGGTGCCACAAGGTTTCATGGTCGGCCTGCATGGCCAGTGTCAGCATGAAAACCTTGGAAATGCTCTGGATGGAAAACCGTTCGCCGGCATCGCCGACACTGGCGCAAGCATCTCGGGTGTCGAACACGGCCATGCCGAACTTGTGCGCGTCCACTTCCGCCAGTTGCGGAATGTAATCGGCCTGCCGACCCTGTGGCAACGTGGGCACGATTTCGGCATGGATCTGGTCGAGGATGGCTTGATAGTTCATGGGTCCGGAACGATGAAACAACTCATGGTAACGCGCCAGCCGGCAGCCGAACGCGTATCGCCGCTGCAGGAGCGCATCTCGTGCGCCCCTGCAAAAAAATCTAGTGGGCGGTCGCGGCGGGAACGGTGAGTTGCGCCCGATCGTCAAGAAGCACGCGTCCCAAACGCTCCGGCTCGGGCGCGCACTCGAAACGGTCCGCCAGTTGACGACACGCGGCATCGACACGCGGCGACAACGGCCACGCGTTGGCCAGGACGCGTGGCTGACCGAGTTGCGCCTGGGCCACGCTCAACGCGACCACGCCCAGGCCCGGTGCTTCATGCGCATACAACCGTGTGGCGCCCAGCGCCGGATCGGGATCGCACAGCATGTCCGTCACGAGCGCGCTGTCGGTGTCATGATCGGTATTGGCGAACGCGAGCGGAATGTGATGGGCCGCCAGCAATGCCGCGTACTGACGCAGCTCGAACACGATGCCGGCCAGTGCATGGGCCTGGTCGGCGTTTGCCGGATCGGCATGTTTCGCCAACCATTGTCCCGGTGACTGGGCGATGGCATTGCCGGCGTCCTGGCGCCACGAAAGACCATGCGCGCTCATGGTGTGTTCGTTTCGTTCGGGACTCAGCAATGCCGCCTCGATCAGGGTCCACAACGGCGCCAAGTTGACGTGCTCGTAATGCACGCAAACCAGCGCCATCAAATCATGACGGCTGAAATAGCGCGCATGTTCCAGTTGCACACCGAGCCTGCGCATGAGGAAGTCGCCGGTGCGCTGGCCGACTTCGCCGCGGCCGACCAGTTCGGTTTCCATCATCGGCCCCAGCGTTTCGGCCAATTGCGGGTTGACCATCACGGTCCACGGAATGAGACGCAACGCCCCGCCGGCCAAGTCGTTTTCGGGTACCAGCGGCTCGGCCGGCATGTGGCCGTCGCGACTGCCGAAGGCGAGTACGCCGCCGTCCATGCGCGCGGCCAGGTTGTCCAGCGTGGTGAATACGGGAAAGCCGGGGCGCAGCAGTTCGGTACTGTCGAAGTGCGCGCCGACCACGGCCAGGCGGCCTTCCTCGATGCCGGGCAACAGCGCGCGCAAATCGTCGGCCATGAAGCCCGCCAGCGCGTCCGCTTCATCGCGCTCCAGTGACAAACGATTCGGGGTTTCACCCGGGGTCAATTCCAACGCCAGCACGCCGGGGCAACTCACCAGATCGTCAGACTGCATGATCCTGTCCACAATGAAACCGCTGCAGTTTACCACCGCCACTTTCGCCCCCGTCGCGGGCGCGTTAGCCTTGAACCAGAAACGCCTAGTTCAGCGGCTTTGCTGCATCATAGGAAATCCCCGCAAGAGGTTTTCGGCGACCATGGAAACAATGTCCAGACGTGTGGCGGTCATCGGTGGCACCCGCATTCCGTTTTGCCGGCACAACACGGCGTATGCCGAAGTGGGCAATTTCGGCATGTCGGTAAAGGTGCTCGGTGCGCTGGTGGAGCGCTTCGGGCTGCACGGACTGGAGTTGGGCGAAGTGGCGTTCGGTGCGGTCATCAAACAGGTGGCCGACTGGAACCTGGCACGCGAAGCGCTGTTGAGTTCGGGCCTTGCACCCACCACGCCGGGCATCACCACGGCGCGCGCCTGCGGCACGTCGCTCGACAACGCCATCATCGTGGCCAACAAGATCGCCGCCGGCCAGATCGATGCCGGCATCGCCGGCGGCAGCGACACCACCAGCGACGTGCCGATCACCTACAGCCGGCGTTTGCGCGAGCGCCTGTTGGCGGTCAACCGTGCCAAGTCCATCGGGCAACGCCTGAAAGCGTTGACGCACGGTTTCCATCCGCGCGAACTCAAGCCCGCCGTACCGGGCGTGGCCGAGCCGCGCACGGGCAAATCCATGGGCGATCATTGCGAACGGATGGCCAGACAATGGCACATCGGCCGCGAGGCGCAGGACGTGTTTGCACTCGACAGCCACAAAAAGCTGGCTGCAGCCTACGATGCAGGATTTTTCGATGATCTGGTCATTCCGTTTCGCGGTGTCGCGCGCGACAACGTCTTGCGCGCCGACACCACGCTGGAAAAGCTGGCGTCGCTGAAGCCGGCATTCGACAAGACGTCCGGCCAGGGCACGTTGACGGCGGGCAATTCGTCGGCCTTGTCCGATGGTGCGGCCTGCGTATTTCTGGCGAGCGAGGCATGGGCCGAAGAACACGACTTGCCGGTCCAGGCGTACCTCACGCATGCACGCGTGGCGGCGGTGGACTTCGTGCACGGCGAAGGTCTGCTGATGGCGCCGACCATCGCCGTGCCGCGCATGCTCGACGAGGCCGGGCTGACGTTGCAGGATTTCGATTTCTACGAAATCCACGAAGCCTTCGCGGCGCAGGTGCTGTGCACGTTGCGCGCCTGGGAGTCGGCCGACTACTGCCGCGAGCGACTGGGCCGCGACGCTCCCCTGGGTTCCATCGATCCGGCCAAGCTCAACGTGCACGGCTCCAGCCTGGCCGTGGGCCACCCGTTCGCGGCCACCGGCGCGCGTCTGGTGGCCACGTTGGGCAAGCTGTTGCAGGACAAGGGGCGCGGGCGTGGCCTGATTTCCATCTGTACCGCCGGCGGCATGGGCGTGACGGCCATACTGGAGCGCCCCTGAGGGGCCGGTCATGTTCCGATTGCGTACCACCGCCAGCGTGAGTTTGCTGGTCTTGATCGGCGCGACCGGCGCCAGCTTGTGGATGAGCGCCTGGCCGCGTCTGCACGACGAACCGATCGAAGCGGCGGTGGCAGCACGCCACGACGCGTCGGACGCAGTGCCCGCACCGGCCGCGCCGCCCAGGCATGTACGTCATGCACCGACGCGCCACACGCGGCCCGCTCCCGCGCCCGCGCCGGTGCAACCGCCGTCGCCGGTGTATTCGCCGTCGCCGTCCTATCCGATGGAGGCGCTGCGCAAGGGGCATGGCGGCGTGGTCACGTTGCATGTCAGCGTGGATGCCGACGGCAACGTGACCGCCGTCAACGTGGCGCACTCCAGTGGCGACATGGCCTTGGACCGGTCGGCACGCGACACGATGCGCCACTGGCGGTTTCACGCGCCGGACAGCGGCAAGCCGATGAGTTTCGATTATCCGGTGCGGTTTCGCATCGAGACTACCGCGCGGCGCTGATACCGTGACGCGTCATGGAGCGGGGCATGGCGTCGGACGGGCGTCCGCCGACCATGCGCACGCCCAACCAGTCCCGTGACATCCACGGTGTGCGTGGAGTGGATCGGAGAGTTCCGATACAACATTGACTCCGAAACGATTCTCGCCTGTCAGCGCACCTTGAACAGGGCCGGCGTCCAGGCGCCACTGGAGTAGGAACGGCTGCGGCGGTGGCGCATGCGCTGGATCGCCTCCATGCGACGCGCTTCGGTCCATTCGACTTTGCCCAGATGGAGCTTGGCGGGGTCTTCGCCGCGGCGCTCGGCTTCGGCATTGCGCCAGTCGCGGAAATCTTCGTAGGCCTCGACCTCGAACTTCAACTCGCGCACGCACAGTTCGATCATGATGGCGTCGTCGAGATACCCCAGTACCGGCACGTTGTCGGGAATCGCATCATCGGGATTGGCGAAATAGGCCAGAACGGTGAGCGTGTTCCGACGTTCGTCCGCCGGCAAATCGAAGTCGCGATCTTCGACCATCTCGGCCATGACACGGATGTGACGCAAACGCGAACGGATGAAACCCGGCAGATCGTCGAGCGGTTTTTGATCCAGAACCTTGCGGGCATTGGCGATGATGGTTGCATCTTCGAGCCCCTGCGAATGTTTTTCGGCGGCCTTGATATCCGCAACGAAATGCTCGAGGTCGGCGTCGCTCAAGGTAATGCTGATGTCCATGCTCATGGCGGAATCCGCTGTGATAGGGAGGAAAACAGACTAGGCCGCTTGCCAGATGGCGTCAATATGACTCATGGCAACGATTACAGAATCCCGCTGAGGCCGAAACCGAAGCCGGTGACCAGACGCGTGTAGATGGTCTTGAACGGCAGATCCACGCCGGGGAAATCGCCCACCGGCTTGTAGCACTTGTAGAACCCGGGAGTGCCCGGCGCGAGCGGCCGGCAGCCGGGCTTGAGGTCGTAGCTGGTGGCATAGCGGAACGGCCACAAATCGAACCACGGCAGGTGCGATGAAACGGTGCTGATGGCCTTGTTGAGACTGCTGATGACGGGGATGTTCTGCTGACGCGGCGCGATCGTCCAGGCATTTTTGGGTTGCGTGTCACGCAGAATGCGTTGACGCAACACCGAAGCGAAGTGCTTGTCGTAGATGATCACGCCTGATTCGGTGTTGTAATGATCCGAGCGCGGATCGAAATTGTGCGTGCCCACCATGGCGAAGCGATCATCGACCACGATCGACTTGGCGTGCAGGCCGATGCGCGTTTTCCGCGTCGACAACGGGGCCGGCAGACCACGCTTGCCGAGATGCAGCGGATGGCGTCGGACCTGGCGCTTGCGTTCTCCGCCCGACGTGGCGGATGACTGCGGGCGGGGCCGGGTGACGGCGCTTTCGGCGGCTCTGACCGCCAGTTGCGGCGGTGGCGGCGGGGCGATCGAGATGGCGGCGTCCGCCGGGTGCGGTTTCAGTTCGTAGATCTCGAAGCCGAAGTCCTTGAGGTAGCGCTTTTTGTGCTTGTAGGACATCGCATAAGAGAAAAACGCGTCGGTCGATGCCAGTGAATTGGTCGACACGATCACCCGTGGCGGGTGCACGCGCTGATGCTGCAACTCGAAGATATCCTGCGCGCGATCACTGAGTACCAGGTAGGGTGTCTGCAGCACGATCTGTTTTTTCGCGCCGGCGACCATGCGCATGATATGCAGCGTCAGGTCGTGCGCCTTCTTGCGATGCGGCTCGTCGGTCTTGTCCGGGTAATCGGAGAAATACCGCACGTCGCTCACTCGCATGCTGTGCGCGAGGATGTGTTGCCGGAGCCAGTCGGGATCGGTGGATTGTTGCTCGACCTGCGCCACCCTTGCCGGTTGATCATATCCGGGCGTGGTCCAGCCCGGGGCGTCGGGACCGTCGGCGATGATGCGTTTGTTGACATCACGCAACGATGTCAACGGCACGCTGCGCGGATGGTGCCAGAACAGGCGGAACGTGGCGGCCATGGTGCGCGCGGCCGGGCCGCCCACGAGTACGTCGCGGTCGCGGTAGTCGAAGGTCGGGTCCCAGCCGAAATAGCGGTCCTCGTAGTTGCGACCGCCGGTGATGCCGGCGGCATCATCCACCAGCAGCAGCTTGTTGTGCATGCGCTGGTTGAAGCGCGAAAAACAGCACAGGGCGCCGGCGACGAATTGCAGCGGCGAGGTTTCGGCCTCGTCGAACGTCGGGTTGTAAAGGCGGATCTTGAGGTTGGCGCTGCTGCGCGCCAGGGCAGCCAGCTGCTCCAGGTTCTGCAGTGAAAACAACTGATCCGCCAGCAGGTGCACCTTGACACCCCTTCGCGCGGCCTTCACCAGGGCATCCAGCATCAGATTGCCGACATCGTCATCGGCCCAGATGTAGGTCTGCAGGTCGATCGACTCGTGCGCCCCCTGAATCAGGCTCAGTCGGGCCGCTAGGGCGTTTTCGCCGCGGTCGAGCAAGGTCACGTAATGCACCGGATGATCGGACGTGGAGTCGGCCAGTGCACGATGCGCCTGTGCCAACAACGGCGAGGGCCGGGCGCAATGGTTGCTTCTGGTGCATGTGGGCGCCGATGGTTGCGCGGCAGCGACCACGGCATCGGCCTTGCGGATTTGCTGGCGCGAAAGCGCACATCCCGACAGCGCGGCAAGTGTCGCTACCAGGCATGCGGCTCGCACCCAACGGGCGAGAGAAGGGATCATGGCGCACATGATATAGGCAGTCGCGCGACAAAAAGCGGCAATTGCCGGTGCGGCGGTGTCATGGCCGGATCTGGTGCGCACCCGCTGCGGGCGCCAACCGGATCACGAGGTCGAGTTGCACGCGGTCGGAGACAAGCGCGCGGTGGGCGGTGATGCCGAAGCGGCTGCGCTTGACGCTGCCGTGCAAACGCAACGTGCAGGGCGTGGTGGCCGGGCGGCGGCAGTTGGAGGCTTGCAGCGTGAAGGTGACCGGCCGCGTCATCCCGTGCATGTGCAGGCGACCGTGTACGGCGCCGCCCTGGCGCAATACATGCAATCCCAGCGGGTCGGACGCGAACAGGATGCCCGGATAGGTTGTCGCATCAAGAAATTCCGGGCCCAGCAGGCGTCGGCGCGTATCGGCATCGTCCATGCGTGCGCTGGCCACGTCGATCCACGCGTGTACCACGCCCTGTCGGCGCTTGCGCGACCAGTCGACGCTGCCGTAAACGGTATCGAAGCGACCGCGGACATGTTTCAGCCACAGTACCCGCACGCTGAATGCAGCATGGGACGAAGGTGCAATGAATACGGTATCGGCGCGGGCCGGCATGGCGCCGACGCCGACCAGCCATGCCGCAACCAGAGCAGCGACGACGTGGCAGGCGCGATGCGGCATGCCGGCTCAGTGGGTATGAAACGCGAGCAGGCGTCCGTTGCCGGGTTCGATCGGGCCGTCCAGATGAATGTGCGCCAAGGCAGCCGATGGCATGCCGCGGTAATCCGGCGAGCGGCCCTGGCACAGCAGCGCGACCAGATGTTCAAGCCCCGGATTGTGCCCGACCAGGAGCACGCAGTCGGCTTCGGCGTGTTGCTGCAGCAGGGCCATCAATGTGCCCGGGGTGGCGTCGTAGATGGCATCTTCGAAACGAATCGGCGGTTTTTTCGATGCCAGCGCTTGCAGGGCCCGCTCGAGCGTCGCGCGCGTGCGCATGGCCGGCGAACACAGAATCAGGTCCGGTTGCGGCACATGGCCGGCCAGCCATCGGCCCACCGCATCGGCCTGGGATTGACCGAAAGCACTCAGCTCACGGTCGATGTCGTTGCCGGCGGGGGCGACCGGTTCGGCTTGCGCGTGGCGAAGCAGGAGCAGTTCGTGCATGAATCAACCGTTGCGTTTGAGCCAGTTGAGCACGCGTCGCCAGTCTTTCTGGTGACCGCGCACGTATTCGGAGTGATAGTCGAAAATGCCTTTGCCCAGCCCCGACAACAACACGTAGGCCTGGCTGTCGCGGATGCGGCCGGCCACGGGGAATCGCAACTGGCGCAATTCGGCCAGCGCTTCCTGACTGGCGCGCGTCCAGGGTTTCAGACGATTGGCGACCAGCGCGACCGGCAACTTGCCACGGCGGATGCGCGAGATTGTCGCCAGGCGTTCGGTGAAGGCGGCACTGGCGTCGAAGTCGAAGACCGACGGCAGTACGGGTACCAGCAGGGCGTCGGCGCGCTCCAGCAACGGTTCCAGCATGCGGTCCTGAATACCCGCGGGGCTGTCGATCACCACGATGTCGGAGTCGGCGGGTACGCGCTCGAAGGTGCTTTGGCGCGCACCCTGCAAACCCAGCACGCCGGGCATCGTTTCCGGCCGACGCGCGCACCAGGCATAGCTGGACGCTTGCGGATCGGCATCGACCACCGTGACGTGGCGGCCCTTGTCGGCATGATGCGCGGCCAGATTGGTCACCAGCGTGCTCTTGCCGCAACCACCCTTGCTGCTTGCTACCAGAATCGTCTGCATCGGCTGATCCCCCCGGGGACGAATACCACCAGACTACACGCCTTCGCGCAGGAGCGCATCTCATGCGTGAAGGCGCGGTGGCCGCTCAGTCGGATGTGGTGGCCGAAGTATTCTGGCCGCCTTTGGGTTTCCATCCCTCCGGCGCCTCCACGGCGATGCCTTCGGCGCGCAATGCGGCCAGAATCAGGCTCATGCGGGTGCCGCCGCGACGCGCCAGAGCGAGCATTTTTTCGGCGACGTCGGGTTGATTCCGGGTTTGCAGCGTGAGTTTGCCGAAGTTGTGCACCTGCCAGACCAGATTGCGCCGTGCGGTTTCGGCTTGTTGGCGGGTCTGGTCGTTGTCGGACAACGTCTGTTGCAGGTGCAGGCCCAGCGAGCGCGCCAGCGGCGAGCTGCCCCAGACCAGGGTCTTGGCCAGTGTCAGGCACTGCTGGCGCAGGTCCTTGTCGTCCTTGCCGTCGCTGCAGAGCCTGGACGTGGCCTGCAGGCCGGGCACGGGCTGGAAGCTGTTCAGGCCGAATACCAGCAGGGCGCGCACGCCGGCAGCGCTGTTGGCGGCGCCGTTCGACTTGTACAAATCGTCCGGCGGAGGCAGAGTCTCCGTGGCCTTGGCGAGTGCCGCCAGACTGACGCCGGCATAGTCGTCGTAGCGCGATGCCTTGGCCGCCTTGGCCAGCGCCTTTTTTTCGGCCGTTTCGTCGTTGTTCCGCGCGGCCTGACCCAACACCATCAACCATACGGCGGCATTGTCTGCCGCCTTGTCTTCGAGCGTGGCCAGTGCGTCGCCGTTGGGGCAATTCATGGCCTTGGCATCGCAATCGACCAGTTGCGCCCAGGCCACGCCGGGCTTGGCATCGGGAGCCTTGGCCGCGCGCGTCACCAGTGCATGAAAGCTGACGTAATCAGGCGGATCGGGCAACGTGCGGGCAAGCAGGGCGGCGCCCAAAAGCGGTTCGGCTTCGCTGCGCAAGGCCAATACGTTGACCAGGTCGCGCTGGAACTGAACCATGCCGGCGCCACGCGTGTGGTCGGCTGTGGCGGCGCGGGCGCCCAGGGCCGGCAGGAATACCAGACTCAGACACAACAGAAAAATGGTGGTTCGACGCATGGAAACTTCCCGAATCAGCACACAAGCGCTTCAGCATAATGAACCATCGTGAAGATGGCCTGAGTCACGCGGCGCCGAGTCGCGGCTGCATGGGGTGCCTTGCTACACTGCAGGCACGGCACCGGGGGATATTTTCGATACGTCACCCACTGGATATGGCTCATGCCCGTACAAACAACGCTGATGACCGAGATTTTGCCGATCATCATCGGCTGGATCACGCTGGCTCTGGTCAATGCCGGACTTGCGCAAGGCAAAAACCGGCGTGGACTGGTGTGGTTTCTGCTGTCGCTGGTGTTCGGGCCGCTGGCCACGTTGGCGCTGGTGACCTTGTCCAAGGCGCGTCAGAAACTGTTCTGACCGTTCGCGGGCCGGGCTTTGGTCCGCGATGGCCGGCAGGGTCGGGCACTGCCCCGGATGGGTTCAGTCGCCGAGCGACTCGCGCATGAATTCGGGCAGTGCCAGCGCGCCCTTGTGCGTGTCCACGTTGTAGTAACGCGTCGGAAAGTTTTTGGTGGCGGCGCCGCGCTCGCGGAAGTCCGACAAGTCGCCTCCCTTGCGCGCCATGGTGCAACTCCACCAGCCGGTGGGATAGCACGGCTGCGGAAACGGCAGCGTGCGCACGGCCTGAAACCCCGATGCGCGCATCGCCGTGCGCATCGCCTTGATCAGCTCCAGGTGCGCCAGCGGCGATTCCGATTGCTGCACCAGAATGCCGCCATGACGCAGCGCCTTGTGGCAACTGGCGTAGAAATCGGCATTGAACAACCCTTCGGCCGGGCCGACCGGGTCGGTGGAGTCGACAATCACCAGATCGATGCTGTCCGGCTCCAGATCGGCCATGTACTGGATGCCGTCGACGAACTTGAGCTCGGCGCGCGGATCGTCGTTGGCCTCGCACAGTTCGGGGAAATATTCCTCGGCCAGGCGTGTGACGCGTTCGTCGATCTCCACCTGGACCACGTGCTCGACCTCGTCGTGGCGCAGCACTTCGCGCAAGGTGCCGCAATCACCGCCGCCGATGATGACCACGCGCTTGGCGCGCGCGTGGGTGAACAGCGCCGGATGCGTCATCATTTCGTGATACAGGAAATTGTCGCGGCTGGTCAGCATCACGCAGCCGTCGATCACCATCAGGTTGCCCCAGTCCGTGGTCTGGTGGATTTCGATGGTCTGGTAGTCGGTTTTCTCCGAATGCAGACACTTCTCGGTACGAAAACCGATCGACGAACCCGACGGCTCGTGCGCCTCGGTAAACCAGCTGGACTCGGACATGGACAGATCCCGGATGAAACGGTTGGGGCAGAAAGCAGGCATTGTAGCCGCTTGCGGGAGACGGTACGACGTGAGCACGTCCTCATTTACAATGGGTCGGGGAAGCTCGGATTGAATCGAGCGCTTTCCCGGTCGCCGACCGTCCCGCGGCGTGCATGGGCTCGTGGCCCGAGGCTTCCGGCGGTCGGCTGCATTTGCGTCAAGGTTCGCCGCTGCGACGTCCGCCTTTTCCTGTCAGAAGGACGCGTCATGACGACTTCTTCCTGGGACATCGATTGCGCGCGTCGCGCGTATGCCACCGCTCATTGGGGCGGTGGCTATGTCGACATCGACGATCGCGGCGATCTGGACGTGCGCCCGCGCGGCGCCGACGGTCCGGCGCTGCCGCTGCCGACGCTTGTCGAGGCGGCGCGTGCGGAAGGGCTGCGTTTGCCATTGCTGCTGCGCTTTCCGGATATTCTCGCCGATCGCCTTGCGCGGATGCAGGCGGCCTTCGCCGACGCCATCGCCGCCAACGACTACGCCGGCGCCTACACGGCCGTCTACCCGATCAAGGTCAATCAGCAACGCGGCGTCGCGGGCGAGTTGGCACGCGTGGGCAAGCAGGGTTTCGGTCTGGAGGCCGGCTCCAAGCCGGAGTTGATGGCCGTGCTGGCGCTCGCGCGGCCCGGCAGCCGCGTTATCTGCAACGGTTACAAGGATCGCCAGTACGTGCGCCTGGCCCTGATCGGCCAGCGCATTGGCCTGGACGTGGTCATCGTCATCGAAAAGCCGTCCGAGCTGGATCACGTGATCGCCGAGGCCGGCGCATTGGGCGTCACGCCGCAACTGGGCGTGCGCGTGCGTCTGGCCTCGATCGGCGCCGGCAAATGGCAGAACACCGGCGGCGACAAGGGCAAGTTCGGCCTCGGCCCGCGTCAGGTGCTGGCGTTGGTGGAGCGCCTGGAGTCGGCCGGTTTGACATCCAGTCTGACCTTGCTGCATTTCCACATGGGGTCGCAGATTTCCAACGTGCGCGACATCGCCGCGGGCATGCGCGAGGCGGTGCGTCATTACATCGAACTGCGCAAACTCGGTCTGCCGCTGGCCACGCTCGACGCCGGTGGCGGTCTGGGCGTGGATTACGAGGGCACGCGGTCGCGCAGTTTCAATTCGATCAACTACTCCATGACGCAATACGCGCACGCCATCGTGCAGCCGCTGGCCGAGGCCTGTCGCGAAAACGACGTGCCGATGCCGGATCTGGTCACCGAAGCCGGACGCGCCATGACCGCGCATCATGCGGTACTGGTGGTCGACGTCAGCGAAGTCGAAACCGTGCCCGTCGGCAACGTGCCCGCACCCGTCGAAAACGAGCCGGCGGTGCTGCGCCATCTGCGCGACGTGCATGGCGCGCTGGACGAGCGTCCGCTGACCGAGCTGTATCACGAAGCCCGTTTTCATCTGGCTGAGGGGCAGGCGCTGTATGCACTGGGCCAGCTCGATCTGGACGAGCGTGCGCGCCTGGACGACTTGTATTACGCCATCGCCAACGCGGTTCGTGCGCGTCTGAACCGCGCCGAGCGCGCCAACCGCCAGGTGCTGGACGAGCTGGATGCCCGACTGGTGGACAAGTATTTCGGCAATTTTTCGGTGTTCGAATCGATTCCGGACGTGTGGGCCATCGACCAGGTGTTTCCGATCATGCCCATCGCGCGGCTCGATCAGGCGCCGACGCGTCGCGGTGTGTTGGTGGACATGACCTGCGACTCCGACGGCCGTATCGACCAATACGTCGGCGCCGAAGGGCTGGATGTCAGCCTGCCGTTGCACGCTTTGCAGCCGGGGCAACCGTACCGGCTCGGCATTTTCATGGTCGGTGCTTATCAGGAAACCCTGGGCGACATCCACAATCTGTTCGGTGATACCGATGCAGTGAATGTGCGCCTGACCGACGACGGCTGGCGCTTCGAGCAATCGCGCCGCGGTGACACGGCCGATTTGATGCTCGATTATGTCGGCTACGATCTCGACGTCATGCGCGACACCTATGCCGACAGGCTCGCCGTCGCCGGCCTCGACGAGGCGGCAGCACAAGCGTTGCGCGACGAACTGGAAGCCGGTTTGGTGGCCTACACCTATCTGGGCGGCCCCGGCTGACATGACGAGAGGCGGCGGGTGGGTTTTCCCGGTCCGGAATACCCATGGCCGCAACATTTTCGAATGGCCGCTTCGATGAATCGTTGCGGACAGTGCCGACTCTGCGCGCCGATGACGCGACTGCAGCGTTTTCGTGTGGTCTTTTTCGGTTCAGTCACTCGGCCCGGCCGGCGTGCGCAGGGTTTGCTGCACGGTGGGAATGCCCTGCGGGCGTGCGTCCAGTTCCACCACCATGTCGGTATAGCCCAGTTGCCGCGCGACATCCGCGCTCAGGCGGCCGAAGGCGTCCACGGCCGAACGGTCGGCGCCGCGGGCCAGCAGGATGCGCGCCGGCGCGAGCAACGCGTGCATGGCGCAGGCGTGCAGGGCGGTGACGCCGCGTGAATCGGCGTGGTCATGCCGCGCGCCGGCATCGAGCAGAACCGGCAGCAGAGAGCCCAGATGCGTCGGATCGCATTCGGCGCCCGGCTTGGCATTGGCGCCAAGCAACATCAACAGCGGCGTTGCGCCCTGGCTGTCCATCGCGTTGGTGTCGACTTGTTGTTGCAGCAGCGCGTCCAGCAGACGCCGGCATTGCAGGCTGTCCCGGCTGTTGAAGCTGTATTGCATGGCAATGTGCAGCACGGTGCGTCCGTGGGCGTCGCTGGCGTGCACATCGGCGCCGATGTCGAGCAGCACTTTGACGGCGTCGGCATGGCCCTGTGCGCTGGCGACCATCAGTGCCGTGATGCCCCCCGGCAGGCGCTGGTCCACCCGCGCGCCATGTTCGACCAGCAGCGGCAACAGCGCCACTTGTTGCATGTTGATTGCGGCCACCAGCGGCGTGATGCCGGCCGGCGTGGTGTGCTCGGGGTTGGCGCCGGCGTCGAGCAGTTGCTGTGTTGCCTCGCGGTGGCCGTGTCCGCAAGCGTAGATGAGCGCGCTGGCGCCACGGGTGTCGCTGCTGTCCACGGCAAAGCCCAGCTGCAGCAACTTGGCGGTGGCGGCGGCATCACCCGCGGCGGCCGCCAGCGGCAAGTCGTCCGCACGCAGGCGGCGGCGCGGCAATGGCCACGTTGTCCAGCGCAGCCATTCGAGCAGTTCGGGGCGATCCATGGCCTGACCCAGCGGCGTTTCACCGTTGGCGTGACTGAGTTCGGGGTCGGCGCCGGCGGCAATCAGGGTGCGCAGGGTGGCCAATTGGCAATCGGCGTGCGCCAGTGCTGCATGCAAAGGTGTCAGACCGTTGTGATCGCGCGCGTCGGGATTGCAGCCGGCCGCGGCCAACGTGTCCAGGACGGTTTGCCAGCCGGGCGCGGTGGCCAGGTGCATGGGCGTGCGTCCGTCCGTGAGCGGGCCAAACGGGTCGGCGCCGGCTTGCAGCATGTTTTGGATCAGCGCTGTGCCGCTGACCGGGGTGTCGGCGAGGGCCTGCATGGCGCGGGCCAGCAAGCCGGCTCCGGCAGGCGATGCACCGGCGGCGAACACGCCGGCGAGCGCATCGGCGCTGGCCGGCAACGCGTCGACCAAGGCCACCGCAAGTGCGCGGCCGTCGTCCAGATGCGCCGTCGCCGGCAAGCCATGGTCGATCAGCCAGTGGCGTGCACGGGCGTGTTCGGGTTCGATCAATTGGAGGTAAAGCTGCGCCTGTTGTGCCGGCGTCCATTCGCGCACCACGCCGGAAAACGTGCTCGCCACCGCCCAATGGCCGAAACGCAATGCGTCCAGCAAGTGCTCGGGTGTGGCCGCGTCCGGGTCGGGCGTCTGGCTGTCGGCCACGTTGGCGGGCAGTTCCATGGACGGATCGAGAATGGCGACCAGATCCCAGCGCCCGGCGTCGGTGGCGCATCCCAGAGCGCTGCGGCCCTCGGCATCGGTCGCGCGCGGGTCGGCGCCGGCATCGACCAACACGCTCACCGTCGCGGCGCTGGCGTGGGAAGACAGGCAGGCGAGGGTCAGCGCGTCGCGGCCGTGACGATCGCGCGGGGCGAGGTCGGCGCCGGCATTGACCAGCGCACGCACGATGGCGGTCGCCCCGTTGCGCGACGCTTCCATCAACGCGGTGGTACCGTGCTGATCGCTGATGGACGGATCGGCACGCGATGCCAGCAGGCGTTCGGCAATGGCGGTGTGACCCTCCTGCGCGGCGGTCATCAGCGCATGACGGCCCTGTGCATCGCAGGCGTTGACGCGTGCTTTGTGCTTGAGCAGCAGTTGCACGCCTTCAGGATCGTCGTCGGTGATCGCGGCGGCGGCGACCAGTGCCGGTTCGGAGTCGTCGACCTGTGCCTTGGCACCGTGCTGGAGCAGCCATTCGGCCATTTTCCAGTTGGCGGCGCGGCAGGCCAGTGCCAGTGGCGTATGCCCTTGTCGATTGCGGGCATTGACGGATGCGCCGGCGTCCACCAGGTCGGCGGCGACCGAGCGGTCGGTGCTGCGTGCGGCGTGGTGCAACGCGGTATTGCCGTCGCCGTCGGTGGCGTCGACATCCGCGCCGTTGGCCAGCAACACCATGATCGCTTCGCCGCGACTCATGCAGCCGTCGCGAGTCACGGCCAGCAACGTGTTGTTGCCGCGGTGCATGCGATTGATGTCCGCGCCGTGGGCGATCAACGCACGCAGCAAACGCGTATCCGGGTGCAACGCGGCCAATGTCAGCAGGCTGCGCTGGTTGTCATCGTCTTCGGCGGGCAGTGTGTCGGCATCGGCGCCGGCTTCCAGCAGCGCCATGGCACGCGGCACGTCGCTGTTGCGCACGGCATCCAGCAAGGCGCGGTCGCGCACGCCCGGGGCGGTTTCTTCGGGGCTCAGGATCGGCGTTTCGTTATTGTCGCGCGGGCGCTCGCGCAAGGCCGGCTCCGGCGTGACCGGTGGCGGCGCGGCTTCGCCGCCGTGGCGTTCCAGCAGCAATGCGCGCAGCATGCGGTTGGCCATGACCAGGCAACACACGGGCATCACCACCAGGCCGTAAAACCACAGGCTGGCGGTGCGCAGCTCCGTGGGCAGCACGTCATACAAGCCGCTCAGCAACAGCGCGCCGACCGACAGCAGCAGCGTGCATGCGGCCGAGGGCAGGAACTGGCTGAAAAACCGCTCTTCGGCAGCCAGGTGACGGGCAAAGGTCAGGCTGCGTGCCACGGCGGTGAAAATCCACGACCCGTGACCGGGTTCGGGAAACGCGTCGTCCCACAAGTAGATCAGCCCGAACGCCGGCCACGTGCGCCACAGAAAACCGAGCGCCAGCGCCAGCGCGACCGAAAGCATCACCGCGCCAAGCAGGGACGGTGCGGTCGTGAGCGAGATCATCGGCAGCGCCACCAGCAACCACACCAATGCCGTGTAGGCCGTGAACAGCACCAGCCAGGCGGCCCCGCGGCGCAGCACCGTGCGCCAGAAATCGGGCTCGGCGCCAAATCCGATGCCGTGGCAGACCGCCGCCATGGCCAGCATGTTGGCCAGAAGCAGCGGAATCAGCACCAGCGGGTGCAGCATGTAGATGGCAACGACCACCAACGCCAGCACGGGCAGATACCAGGCGAGCGTGGAGGCGAGGGACGGGCGGCGACGGCGCGATTTCTTCGAGGGCATGGCGAGCGAGTATACGCAGCAAAAAGGTTTGGCGCGGTAATCCGCAGTTAAATGGCGGCTTCGGCGTCCGAATCGCCCGGCGGCAACTGCAAGTGCCAGCCCTGATCGTCGAGGTTGGCCAGTACCGTCGCGCTGTCCTCGCGTGGCAAACGCCGCTCGGGGGTCAGGTCGATCTCCAGCACGAAGCGCAGTTTGCCCAGCTTCTCCAGAAGCGGCGTCGGCAGCAGGTCGAAGTCATCGCGCTCGCGCAACCACACATAGGTGTCGATTTTGCGGTGACTGGCATAGACAAAGCATTGCATGGGCGATCCGGTGTGGTGTCGGGGCTTCCATTGTAGAAGCGCATCTCGTGCGCGACAGCCGCACGGCGCGAGCAAGCGTGCGTGTTGCGGCTGCGCACAGTGTCGTACAGGATGCCATGGTTGTCGTGTCGAAAGGTCCACTTGCATCCTGCCGATACTCAAGTCAAAGTGGTCACGGCAGAGTCAAACGCGCGTATGAATATGCCGACGCGTGGCTCTGGATTTCGTGTCGTGCATGTCTTTCAGGAGTTCACGTGATGTTCAAGACTTCATATTCCCCGCGTGTGATGCGTCCCTTGGCATGGACCGCGCTGGCCGTTGCCGTGGGCGGCGCTCTGGCGTTGCCGCAAACCGCCAATGCCAGTGCGTTCCAGTTGCATGAAAACAGCGCCCAGGCGATGGGTCGCGTCTATGCCGGTCTGACCACGGCGGGCGGCGACTGTTCCGTGGTGGCCAACAATCCGGCCTCCATGAGCATCCTCACCGGCGGCTGCTTCCAGGCCAACGTCACCGGCATCAATTTCAGCGCCAAATTCAACG
>CAZSOU010000009.1:0-47154 GCA_964608595.1 uncultured Rhodanobacteraceae bacterium | reverse complement strand
AGGCCGAGGTGGCTGATGGTCGAGTAGGCGAGGATGCCTTTCAGGTCGTTCTGGTGCATTGCCGACCAGGCGCCCAGCACCAGCGAAATCAAGCCGGCGCCGCCGAGCAGCCAGAACCAGGCGTCGGTACCGGCCAACACCGGCCAGAAACGCAACAGCACGAACACGCCGAGCTTCACCAGCGTCGCCGAATGCAGGTATGACGACACCGGCGTCGGCGCCGACATCGCCGACGGCAGCCAGAAGTGGAACGGAAACTGCGCGCTCTTGGTCAGCGCACCGACCAGGATCAGCACCAGCGCCGGAAGGTACAGCGCGCTGTGGCGGATGCGCTCGCCAGCGGCGAGGATTGCGCCCAGGTCGTAGCTGCCGGCGACGTGCCCGATCAGCAGCACCCCGGCCAGCAGGCACAGGCCGCCGCTGCCGGTGATGATCAACGCCGTGCGCGCGGCGTCGCGCGCCGACTCGCCGCGGTACCAGTAGCCGATAAGCAGGAACGAGAACAGCCCGGTCAGTTCCCAGAAGAACACCATCTGGATCACGTTGCCGGACAGCACCACGCCCAGCATCGAGCCCATGAACGCCAGCAGCAGTGAAAAAAAGCGCACCAGTGCGTGGTCCGGCGGCATGTAGTAGGCGGCGTAGATACCGACCAGCAAACCGATGCCGGTGACGAGTATCAGGAACAGCCAGGTGAGTCCGTCCACGCGCAGGATGAAATCCAGCCCCAGGCCCGGCATCCAGGCGATCGATTCGCGCACCACGCCGCCATCGTCGATGGCCGGGTAGAGCAGCGCTGCCAGCACCAGGCAGACGGCCGCCGTGGTGGTCATGATCCAGGTGGTGCGCGTGCGCCCCCGGCGGCCGATCAACAACGTGCCGATGCTTGCCAGATAAGGCAGGCAGGCAAGTGCGATGGCGATCCAGGCGTAGGGCAAAAGGCTGTGTCCCTGTCGAGAGCGGGATGAATCGGACCTGCACGGCCCAACCCGCGGGAACGCGGCGGCAAGCTACACTGGGAGTCTAACCAAACGCTGCGGGCCCCGCCACGTCAGCGAGATCGCAAAGCATGATTGCCGATGCAGCATCCACAAACGGCGGACGCATTTCCGAAACGACGAAGGCCCGCACGAATGCGGGCCTTCTGAAACTGGTGCCCAGGAGAAGACTCGAACTTCCACGACCTTGCGGTCACTAGCACCTGAAGCTAGCGCGTCTACCAATTCCGCCACCTGGGCAGGCGTTGCACGCATCGTGCAGCGGAGCCGCGTAAGATAGGCATCGTCGCGGCCGTTGTCAAACATTTTCGTCCGCAGGCGGACTCTCCTGTCGTGCTCGCGTCGCGAACGCGCCGTCAAATCAAGGAATCTTGTGTCAAAACGAAACGCATCGAAAAAATCTCCCAAGTCATCGCGCAAGGGGAAAATCCACGATCCGTGGGCCGAGCGCGAGGCGCGCCGCTACGATCGCCCGATTCCCAGCCGCGAGGCCATCCGCGTGTTGCTGGAAAAACACACCGGCATGATGAATGCCGAAGCCATCGCCGAGGCGCTGGGCCTGACCGAGGAGGTGGATGTCGAGGCGCTCGGCAAGCGACTGGCGGCGATGTTGCGCGACGGGCAGCTTCTGAAAAATCGGCGCGGCGCCTATGCCCCGGCGGAAAAACTGGACCTGATTGCCGGTTCCATCCTCGCCAATGCCGAGGGTTACGGCTTCCTGCGGCCCGATGAAGGCGGCGATGACCTGTATTTGTCGCCTTTCGAAATGCGCAAGGTGCTGCATGGCGACCGCGTCCTGGCGAGCGTGGTCGGTCTGGATCGGCGCGGTCGGCGCAAGGGTGCGATCGTGGAGGTGCTGGAACGGCGCTCGCCACGGCTGGTCGGGCGCGTGGTGGTCGATGGCGGCGTGACCGTGGTGACCCCCGATGACCGGCGTATCACCCAGGACATCCTGATTCCGCCCGATCGCACTCATGATGCGAGTGCCGGACAAATCGTGGTGGCCGAAATTCTCGAACCGCCCAACCACAAACGCGGCCCCATCGGCGCCATCCGTGCGGTGCTGGGCGAGCATCTGGAGCCATCGCTGGTGGTGGAGATGGCCGTCGCAAGTCACGGCATACCCGACCAATGGCCTGACCAGGTGATGCGTCAGGCCGAGGCAGTGCCGACCGAAGTCACCAAAGCGGAGCGAAAAGGCCGCGTGGATATTCGCGACTTGCCGCTGGTCACCATCGATGGCGCGGACTCACGCGATTTCGACGACGCCGTGTACGCGGAAAAGAAGCGCAATGGTCGCTTCCGGCTGCTGGTGGCGATTGCCGACGTGTCCCATTACGTCAAGCCCGAAACGGCCATGGATGCCGAGGCGTTCGAGCGCAGCACGTCGACCTATTTCCCCGGTTACGTGGTGCCGATGCTGCCCAAGACGCTGTCCAACGGCATCTGCTCGCTCAACCCCGATGTCGAGCGCATGTGTCTGGTATGTGACATGTCGATCAATGCCGAGGGCACGGTCACGCGCTCGAAGTTTTACTCGGCGCTGATGCGTTCGCATGCTCGGCTCACGTATCAGCGCGTATGGCAGGCCATCGGCGAGCACGATGCCGATGCGCGCGACGAGTTGGCCGACGTGATGCCGCAACTGGAAACCTTGCACGCGCTGTATCGTGTCCTGGCCAGGGCGCGCAAGGCGCGCGGTGCCATCGAGTTCGATACCGCCGAGGTGAAATTTTCCCTGGCCGCCAGCGGAGAGGTGGTGTCGCTCGGGGCCACGCCGCGCAACGATGCACACAAACTGATCGAGGAATGCATGATTGCGGCCAACGTGCAGGCGGCCAAGTTCCTCGCGCGAAAACGCATCCCGGCACTGTTTCGCGTGCATGCGCCACCGCCGGCAGCCAAATACGAGGATCTCGTCGAGTTTCTGGCTGCCTACAAGTTGAAACTGCCGCCGCGCGAGGAAGTCACACCGGCCGATTACAACGCGCTGCTCGACAAGGTGCGCGGCAGGCCCGAGTTCGATCTGGTGCAATCGGTCCTGCTGCGCTCGATGTCGATGGCCGTCTATTCGCCGGAAAATCAGGGTCATTTCGGTCTCGCTTTGGATGCCTACGCGCATTTCACCTCGCCCATTCGCCGCTACCCGGACTTGCTGGTGCATCGCGCGATCACCTACGCACTGGCTGGCGGCAAGCGTTCGGATTACCTCTATCCCCCATCGCGCATGGCGGCCATGGCCACCCACTGCTCGCAACGCGAACGTCGCTCCGAAGAAGCCGAGCGCGACGTGGACGAGCGCTACAAGTGCGCCTGGATGGAAAAACACGTTGGCGAGGAGTTCGACGGCACCATTACCGGCGTCACCTCGTTCGGATTGTTCGTCGAAACCGAGCCGTCGAAGGTTTCCGGCCTGGTGCATGTCAGCCAGTTGACCAACGACTACTATCATTTCGATCCGGTGCGCCACGAGTTGAAGGGTGAGCGCACCAGACGCGTGTTCCGTCTGGGTGATGCGGTGACAGTGCAGGTATTGCGTGCCAGCATGGAGGATCGGAAGATCGACTTCCGACTGGTTGCCGGAACACCCCCGAAGCACGGGGCCAAAAAGCGCTCCGGCACAAAAAGGGCGAACAAACAGACCAGGACCGGCAAGCCGAAAAGCACCGGCAAGAAACCACCGCGCAAAACCGCAACGCGCACCAGACGCAAGAAAACCGGACCCAAGAAAGGCACATCATGAGTGACAGCTGGATCGTCGGCATCAACCCCGTGGAAGGGGCCCTGGCAAACGATGCCGAGCGCGTGCGCGAGCTGCGCGTGGAGCAGGGCAGCCGTAATCCGCGTGTCGCGGAGCTCGTTGCGCGCGCCGGCAAATTGCGCATTGCAGTGCAAACGGTCAAGCGCGCCGAGTTGGAGCGCCTGGCCGGCAAGCACGCACGTCATCAAGGTGTCGCCGCGTGCTACGAAGCGCCCGCGACACGCAGCGAGTCCGACCTGCCGCAGTTGGCGGACGACGCCGGATCGTCCGCCCTGTTTCTGGTGCTCGATGGCGTGACCGACCCGCACAACCTCGGTGCCTGTTTGCGCAGCGCAGCGGCCGCGGGCGTCACTGCCGTGATCGTGCCGAAGGATCGTGCCGTCGGCATCACGCCCACCGTGCGTCGCGCATCTGCCGGCGGCGCCGATCGCGTGCCACTGGTGGAAGCAACCAATCTGGCGCGTGCCTTGCGTGCGCTCAAGGATGCCGGCGTGTGGCTGACCGGATTGGCGGGCGAAGCCGATCAGGATCTTTATGCCTGTGATTTCAAAGGCCCGGTGGCACTGGTCATGGGCAGCGAAGGCGAGGGCATGCGCCGGCTGACCCGCGAGACCTGCGATTATCTCGCGCGCATTCCGATGCCGGGTCGGATGGAAAGTCTCAATGTGTCGGTGGCTACGGGCATCGTACTGTTCGAGGCGGTGCGTCAGCGTGCCCTCGGCGTTCGCTGATCAACGCCACGCAGGTGGCACCCGTCTGTCCGTATCGCTGCCCGCGCCGGCTCGTCGGCGCGGGCGAGTTTCGGGATGTTTGCACCCCGAATGGCGTGCCGCGAGCTACACTCGGAACCCGCCATGCTCCATTTGATTCGGGAGTTCGGCTGATCAGGAAGGAGTGAGCAATGACGATCCCTTGGTACGACTGGTGTGGCTACATCGGCGTGGTGTTTATTCTGCTGGCATTTCTGCTGCTGCAGGCGGAAAAGCTCAGAAGCAACGGTTGGATCTACCAACTGATGAACGTGCTGGGCGCCGTTGGCATCATGCTCTCGTTGCTGTTCGGCAGCTTCAACCTGGCGGCATTCCTGCAGGAGCTGGCGTGGGCGCTGATCGGTATCTACGGCATCATCATGGCACAGCGTCGCCGACGCGAGCGCCCCAGAGGCGCGACCGACACCCGACCTCGGGACTTCTGACCGACCGCGACAACGACATGCGGCGCCGTCTCAGGCGCGCAGCAGGTCTTCCGGCAGCGTTTGCCCGGCGATGTCCACCATGGCGCGTACCAGCAGGTGATTGCCGGCAACAATGTGGCCCGATTCCGGCAAGCCGTCGCGGCCCGCAAGGTCGGTGAACGTGCCCCCGGCCTCGCGCACCAGCAGGCATCCGGCGGCCAGATCCCAGGGTTTGAGGCCGAGCTCGAAATAAGCGTCGAAACGACCCGCCGCGGTGTAGGCAAGATCCAGCGCGGCGGATCCGGTGCGGCGCAAGTCCTCGGCTTGCGTCAACAACTGGCGCGTCATGGTCCACTGTGCATCCAGATGCTCGCGCTGACGGAACGGAAACCCGGTGCACAGCATCGAGCCGTCCAGGGTTTCACGCTTGCCGACGCGAATGCGCCGGTCATTGAGGAACGCGCCATCGCCGCGGCTGGCCGTGAACAATTCGTCACGGCGCGGATCGTAGACCACGCCGTACACCGGTTCACCGCGTTCCAGCATGGCGATCGACACGCTGAAATGGGGAATGCCGCGCAGGTAGTTGTGGGTGCCGTCGAGTGGATCGATGACCCACGTCAACGGGTTGTTGCCGCTTTGACCGGATTCCTCGGCCAGAATCGCATGGCGTGGATAGGCGCGCTTGAGCTCGCGCACGATGGTTTCCTCGGCCATGCGGTCGACTTCGGAGGCGAAGTCGAGGTGGTGTTTTTCCACGACCTGGATGCTGTCCAGGCGATTCATGTAACGCAGGATCACATTGCCTGCAGCGCGTGCGGCGCGTACCGCAACGTTGACGGCGGGTCTGGGCATGGCGTTGGCTTCGCAAAGAACGGGGCGGAAATCCGCAGACGCACAGTGTAGCAAATCACGGGCGCCCATCAGCTCTGATACAGCGGGCCGAGGGTCAATGCACGTATAATGGCTGTCTTCCCTCGAAACGGAACCATGCATGAGCATTGTCGCCACCCTGCACACCTCCCGCGGCCCGATCCACCTGCGTCTGCATGACGACAAGGCGCCCTTGACGGTCGCCAATTTCGTCAATCTGGCGCAACGCGGCTATTACGACGGGTTGAGCTTCCATCGCGTCATTCCCGACTTCATGGTCCAGGGGGGATGCCCGGAAGGCAGCGGGCGCGGTGGTCCCGGTTACCGTTTCGAAGACGAATTCGACGCCGGTCTGCGTCACGACAAGCCCGGCGTGCTGTCGATGGCCAATGCGGGCCCCGGCACCAACGGCAGCCAGTTCTTCATCACGCACGGTGCGACGCCGTGGTTGGACGGCAAACACAGCGTGTTCGGCGAAGTGGTGGCGGCTGACGACCAGAGTGTGGTCGATGCCATTGCCCAGGGCGACAGCATCGAAAAAGTGACGCTGGAAGGCGATGTTGACGCGGTGCTGGAAAACAAGCGCGATCGCGTGAACGAATGGAACAAGGTGCTCGACGAGCGGGGCTGATCGGTTCAGGTTTCCCTTGATTCGGGAAACCTTCCATGCGGACGGGCAGGGCAGGCCTGTTTCTGCAGGGCGTCTCGAGTGGGCCGGGATGACGGCATGCGGCAGTTGTCAGAGATTTCCGGCTCGGATGAAAAGGAATCGACTCAACCCGGTCGGGTAGCCGAAGTCCGTTTCTGCACGCCGGCTCCCAGTGCCGCAATCAGGACCACGCACAAGGCAGCTTCCAGCAAGGCCGGCACGCGTTCGTCCGGTACGGTCCAGGCCTCGCTGACGCCGTGGCAGAAATAGAACAGGGCGATGATGCCGGCCCACAGCAATGCTCGCGAGGGACGTCTGATCGCCAACAGCGGCAGCAACAGCGGAATCACGGCAATGCCGATGGCGAGTGCCGCACTCTGCATCGGTGGATGCCACCAGCCGTGCCACAGCACCTGCAGCAACGCGAGCAGCGCCCAGGCAACAAATCCGGCATGGCGTGCGTGACGTACGCGTGCCGGCAGTACCGCGCTCATGTATGGGCGCCGAGGCGCTGCGTGGTTTCGGCCAGGCGCCTGCCGAGCGCGCGTGCCAGTGTGCGCTCGTGGTCGCTGATCGCATTTTCGCCCTGCGTTCCGGCCACGTGGCTGGCGCCGTACGGCGTGCCGCCGCTGCGCGTGGCGTTCAATGCCGCCTCGGTGAAGGGGATGCCGACCAGCAACATGCCATGGTGCAGCAGCGGCAGCATCATCGACAGCAGCGTCGATTCCTGACCGCCGTGCATGGTCGCTGTGGACGTGAATACGGCGGCAGGTTTGCCGACCAGTGTCCCGGATGCCCATTCGGCGCTGGTGGTATCGAGAAAATGTTTCAGCGGCGCGGCCATGTTGCCGAAGCGGGTCGGACTGCCCAGGGCCAATGCCGCACATTCGGCCAGGTCCTCGCGCGACACATACGGTGCGCCTTCGCCGGGGTCGGGTGGTTGCGCCACTTCGGTCACGGGCGCGACGGGCGGCACTTGACGCAAACGCGCCTGCATGCCGGGGACTTCGCCGACGCCGCGCGCTACCAGGCGGGCCAGTTTGGCCACATGGCCGCTGCGACTGTAGTAAAGCACCAGAATGTCGTTGCTCATGGAACCTCGTTTGGAGAGTGGAGCGGGCCAAGGCTCGCCCTGCATGTCGTGCAAATGGGGGCCATCAACGATTTCGACGCGGCAATGCCTTGTCACCGAACCGTGCCTGGCGCGCCGCGCATTCATGCCATTTGCGTTAGTGTAACGACATCCTTGTCCATGCCGCATGAGGCGTTCATGGCCCTGCAAATCGATCGTGATCGCATCCGCGCTTTCGGCCAGTTCGTCTGGCGTCGCTTCGTCGACGACAAGTGCTTCGAAACGGCCGGCGCATTGTCCTACACCACATTGTTTGCGTTGGTGCCACTGACGGCCGCCGTGTTCGGCATCCTGACCGTGTTGCCCGCATTCAACGGGCTCACGGAGCGATTTCAGAGTTTCATTTTCAGCAATTTCGTGCCGGCGGCGGGGCAGGCGGTGCAGCATTACCTGCTGCAATTCGCGGGCAACGCAAGCAAGTTGACCACGATCGGCGCCATCGTGTTGCTGTGTTCCGCGTTGGCAATGATGTTCAGCATCGAGGAACGCTTCAACCGTATCTGGCGTGTGGCCACCCGGCGCCCGCCGGTTTCGCGGTTTCTGATGTATTGGGCGGCGTTGACGCTGGGGCCGCTGTTGCTGGTGGCCGGAGTCACGGTGACCTCTTATCTGACCGCGTTGCCTTTGTTGGGCCATGTCGGGGCACATTGGCAGGTGCTGCATCGGTTGTGGGGCGTCGTGCCTTTTCTGGTCACGCTGCTCGGCTTGTTTGCCATGTACATGCTGGTGCCCAATCGCCGGGTCCCGTGGCGGCACGGAGCACTTGGCGCCTTGTTGTCGGCTCTGCTGTTCGAATTCGCCAAATGGGCGTTCGCCTCGTACGTGCGCAGTGTGCCGTCGTATCAGCAGATCTACGGGCAGCTGGCGGTCATCCCGATTTTTCTGGTGTGGGTGTACCTGTCGTGGGCCATCGTGCTGCTGGGGGCGTCGATCACCGCCTCCTTGTCGGCGTTCGAGTATCGCCCCACGGATTGGCGTTTGCCGGCGGGTGCGGAATTTCTCGGCTTGATGCATCTCGTCAAACATCTGGTTCGCATGCAGCATCAGGGTCGCGGCATGACCGAGGAGTCGTTGCTGCACTGCGAGCGCTTCATGAGCGACGATTTGTTGCAGCGTTACGTGACGGATCTGGAACGCGTCAAACTGGTGCAGCATACGGAAGATGACATGTGGGTAGTGGTGCGCAATCTCGACGATGTGACGCTGGCCGCGCTGTATGAAGCCGGGCATTACCGCCTGCCACTCGATCGCGAAGTGCTGCAAACCATGCAGAAGGGCTTGCCACCGGCCTTGAATCGGATGCTGGAACGTTTGGTGGAAGAGCTGAGTGTCGGCATGGCCCCTTCGCTGGACGATGCGTTCGTGTCCCGTACGCAACCGGCTGTCGCACGTGGTTCGGAGAATGCATGATGAAATGTGCGCGATTTCTGATATCCGGCAAAGTCCAGGGCGTGTTCTATCGCGCATCCACGCGCGAACGTGCTCGGGCTCTGGGGTTGACGGGTCATGCGGCCAACCTGGATGACGGACGTGTCGAAGTGATGGCCTGTGGCGACGAGGACGCCATTGATGCATTGCGCAAGTGGCTGCACCGGGGACCGCCGGCAGCGCGGGTGAACACGGTGGACGTCGAGAATTGTCCGCTGCCCGACAAGCCGCCTGCGAGCTTCACGACAAGGTAACCGGGACCGCCCTGCGCATCCGGCGGATGGGCCTGGCGAATGGCGGAGAGGCTATTGTGGCCGCCGGTCGTGCGGCAGGTGGTTGACCAGAAATTCCATCTGGTCGGCCAGGATGTTGCGGTTGGACAGAATCAGGTGCTCCACCCAACTGGGCCGGAACGGCACTGCCAGCAGCGGCATGTGTGCTTGTTGCGGCGTGCGGTTGCGCTTTTTGAGGTTGCAGCGGGCGCAGGCGGTGACCACGTTTTCCCATTCGTCGCGGCCGCCTCGGGACAACGGCATGACGTGGTCGCGGGTCAGCGTGTGGCGCGCGAAATGTTCGCCGCAATACAGGCAAAGGTGCTTGTCGCGCGCGAACAGCGCGGTGTTGGTGAGCGCCGGTGTCGGGTTGAACGAGCGGCCATGACAGTGGCCGGTGCTGGCCACGATGGGGTGCAGGCGCACGATGGTTTGTTCGCCGCTGTCGCGACTCGTGCCACCGTGAACGGCAAGGCAGGGCGCGCCCAATGTCCAGGCGACGACGTCACGAACGTACAGGCATACGGCATCCTGCCAGCTTATCCAGTCGAGGATGCGGCCTGTGGCGTCCAGCGACAACACGCGGGTGGTGTCGAGGTCGTGCAAGGGTGCCATGTGCTCCGGCATGCAAGTCCTCCGCTTTGTCAGTCGAATGTATCCGCAGGGATGCCCTGATCGAGTTCAGCGCCTCCCTGGCTGTACCATTCCCGATGATCTCAGCATAGCGAAATTAGTGCACTTCGCGCAGCACTGCGTCAAGGGACCGCCGCAAGCCCCTTACTGTAGACTGAATGCACTGCTATAGTGGCCCCCCTGAAAAAACACAGCCGCCGGGTTTCCGGAGTGCCGGAGGGGTGCTCCACGGTGGCGACGAGGATCTGAAAACGTGGCTGAAGTACTTTTTTACGAGCGTCCGGTGCCTTTGAATCGCGAGGGTCACAAGGACCTGCGCATCAAACCGGTGAACAATGTGGCTTTTGCGGCCAAGGTGCACTCGGTGCCCATGACGGTGGCCGAGTTCGGCCCGGCTGCGCGTGACTTTCCCATTCTGTTCGGTGGCGAAGAGATCGAAAGCGCGGGTCCTCTGGCCATGCTGGGTCTGAAGCAGTCGGAAAACCTGTTTGTCGATGAAAACGGCCAATGGGAGATGGGCGCCTATGTTCCGGCGTTCGTTCGTCGTTACCCGTTCGTTTTGGCGGAAAAACCCGAAGGTGTGGAAGGCGATGATTTCACCGTTTTCCTGGACGAGGGTTATCCCGGTTTCAGCAAGGAAGATGGCGATCGCCTGTTCAACGAAGACGGCACGGACACCGACGTGTTGAAGAACGCCGTGCGTTTCCTGGGTGAATTTCAGGAGCAGGTCAAACGTACCCAGGCGTTCACCAAGCGTCTGCGCGAGCTGGATCTGCTGGAGCCGCGCACGGTGCAGATCAAGGACGGTGAAGAAACGATGGTCATCAACGGCCTGTTCGTGGTCAACGAGGAAAAGCTGCGCAAGCTGGACGAAAAGACCTCGCACGAGCTGCTCGTCGACGGCAGCCTGGGCTGGATCTATGCCCACCTGTTGTCGCTGTCCAACATCGACCGCCTGAAAATGCGTGCCGACCGCCGCGGCTCCACCAAGCCGGCTGTCGCCACCAACGACTGACGCTGCGGCGCCAGCGCACGGTACATCCCCGGGGCGCGGCTTCTGCCGCGCCCCGGTTTTTCGTCGGTCAGAGCGGTTTGGCCAGACGCAGCAAATCCACGTCGAAACCCGCAGACTCATAGAGTTTGCGTGCGCGTTCGTTGCCCGGGAAAACCGCCAGTGACAACATGCGGCAGTGGTGCTCGCCGGCCCATTGTTCGGCGTGTTGCAACAGCGCCCGGCCGATGCCGCGGCCTTCCTGTCCGGGGGCCACGGCCAAGTCGGAGATGTGGCAGTTGGTGCGGCCGTTGAAAAAATCCTGCACTTTTTTCAGATGAACGAAACCGACCGCGCGGCCGTTGTCGCGATCTTCGGCGATGAACAGAAAACTGCCGGCCGGTTGATCGGACAGATGTCTGGCCAGGTCTTCGCGGATACCGCCGATGCATTCGTTGCGGCGACGCCATGGTGGCAGAGGGAAATCAGTGAAACGGGGTGCCAGGCCGAGGATGAAATCGTCATCATCGACCTCGGCCAAGCGGATGATGAAAGGGGCATCGCTCATGGGACAGGGTCATCGTGTGTTTGTCATGTTTTACACCGATGCGGGGTCCGTGCAAACCGCGTTCAGCGATAGGTGTCGGGGACTCCGGGTACAGCGGACAGCCAGTCATGACTGTCGACCTTGAAATCACGCGTCGAGTCGGTGTGCTCGGGGATCGCACTGGCCGTACCCTCGAGGGTGTAGGCCATGGCGCCCGAGCTGCCTTTGCCGGCGATGGATGCCAAAGCCTTGCTTGCGACGGGACTGGGGGTGACGGTCACATCGGTCACGTCCGCCGACAAGGCCGGGATGTCCAGTCGAAAATCCACGTTGACCGGCATGGCCGGCTGGTTGTTGATCAGCATGGTCAGCTTCAGCGCCCGAAAATCCATCGCGCCGTAACTGTTGTTGAGAATGCGCAACTGCATGTGCCACTGTCCGTTCGGCTGCACGTGGAGTTGCTGGATGCTCAAGGTCGGGGGAAACATGCTTTTGCGTGTTGTCCCCGAGCAGGCTGCCAGGGTGGCAATCAGCAGTGTCGGAAGAATCCACGACAGCAAGCGTTTCATGGGCGGTCTCCAAACAGGATGCCAAACATTCTAACTGCATGCAGGCGGGCCGGGGTGATTCCATTGAGGGCTGCGAAGCGTCATGATGGCCGCCTTCCTTCCGCACGAGTCACCGTCATGCCGCGTCGCATCGCCGCCCGCCGTTCGCCCATCCACGGCAATGGCGTATTCGCCGTCGCTCCGATCACCAAGGGCGACACCGTCATCTACTACAAAGGGCGTCTGATCACGCACGACGAGGCCGACCGGGAATATGGCGACGGTGCCGAAACCGGCCACACGTTTCTGTTCACGCTGAACGACGATTACATTGTCGACGCCAACGTCGGCGGCAACAGTGCACGCTGGATCAATCACAGTTGCGATCCGAACTGCGAAGCCCTGATCGAAGAAGCCGACGACGGCAATCCACGCCATGACAAGGTGCTGATCGAGGCGTTGCGCGATATCGCACCCGGCGAGGAACTGACCTACAACTACGGCATCGTGCTGGAGGTGCCGCATACCGCGCGCATGAAAAAACTGTGGGCGTGCCGTTGCGGCTCGCCCAAGTGCACCGGCACGTTGTTGCAACCCAAGCGGTGATCACGACCTGAACGTCGGGGCACGAGCGCATGCGATGCGCGCTTGCCGGGAACCTCGAAAAACCGCGGATCATCGGAGTTTCCTGTGGGAGGGGCCGGTGGCCCCGACAGGATGTACCGCATGATCCGTCGGGGCCACCGGCCCCTCCCACACGGGTAGCTCCGGGGTGCAACGGTTTTTCGAGGCTCCCTACCGGGGCTGCCATGCGTCATGCAGCTTCTTCTGCAGCGGTGCCGGCACGATTTCGTAATGGCTCATGTCCATGGCGAAGCGGCCTTCGCCGCCGGTCAGCGATTTCAGCTCGGTCTGGTAGTCGGCCAGCTCTGCCAGAGGCATCCGGGCGTTGATGACCAGTGAACCGTCACGACGCGCCTCGGTACCCATGATGCGGGCGCGGCGGCTGGCCAGGCTGCCGGTCACGTCGCCGACATGCGCTTCGGGAAGGCTGATGTCGACGTTGACGATGGGTTCCAGCAACAGGGGGCCGGCCTTGGCGACGGCATCCAGAAATGCTTTGCGACCGGCCGTGACGAAGGCGATTTCCTTGGAATCGACGGGATGATGCTTGCCGTCATGCACCGTCACGCGCAAATCCTGCATGGCGTAACCGGCGACGGCACCCGCTTGCATGGCCTGCTGCACGCCTTTTTCCACGGCCGGCAGAAACTGACCGGGAATGGTGCCGCCCTTGACGGCATCGACAAACTCGAAGCCCGTGCCGCGCGGCAAGGGCTCCACACGCAGGGAGACTTCGCCGAATTGGCCCGCGCCTCCCGTCTGTTTCTTGTGACGATAATGGCCCTCGGCGGACGTGCTGATGGTTTCGCGGTAGGCGATGCGCGGCAGGCGGGTGTGGACGTCGACGCCGTAACGCTTTGCCATGCGCTCGATGGCGACACGCAGATGCAACTCCCCCAGCCCCTGCAGAACGGTCTGGTTGAGTTCCTTGTGGTGCACCACGTGCAGGCAGGGATCTTCTTCCGTCAGTCGATCCATGGCATCGGCCAACTTCTGTTCCCGGCCCTTGTGTGCCGGCTCCATCGCCAGGCCGTACATGGGCTGCGGAAATGCCAGCGGCATCATGCGGATGGTTTCGTCGTCGCGACTGTCATGCAGCACCGCATTGAAATGGATGGCGTCGATCTTGGCGACTGCCGCAATGTCGCCCGGGCCGGCCGCGTCGATGTCGTGATGATCCTTGCCCTGGAAGGCGAACAGATGGCCGACCTTGAATGGCTTGCGGGCATCGTCGATGAAAAGCTGTGAATCCTGGCGCACAGTGCCCTGATAAACGCGAAATACGCCCAGCTTGCCGACAAACGGATCGTTGATGATCTTGAACACGTTGGCGATGACATGCTTGTCCGCATCCGGTTCGGCGCGGACCGTGCGGACGTTGTCGCCGTGGCCGCGCGTGAACGGCGGCGGGTTGCGCTCGGCGGGGTTGGGCAGCAGACGTGTGGCCAGGTCCAACCATTCGCCGACGCCGACGCCGTCACGCGCCGAGACGAAACAGACAGGCGTCAGGTGGCCTTCACGCAGGCATTGTTCGAATGCATCATGCAGTTCCTCGCGACCCAGCGCCTTTTCGCCGGTATCGAGGTAGTGCTCCATGACCGTGTCGTTTATCTCGACCACCTGGTCGAGGATCCGCTGGTGCGCATCGGCCAGCGACGAGAAATCGGTATCGCCTTCGGCATGAAAAAAGCAGTCGCGCACACGGCTGCCGTTGTCGGCGGGAAGATTGACCGGCAGGCATTCGCTGCCGAATTCCTCGACGATGTCGTCCACCAGTGCAGGCAGGTCCAGACCGTCCATGTCGATGCGATTGATGACGAGCATGCGCGCAAGGCCGCGTTGCTTCGCGTAATGCATCAAACGCCGGGTGCCGCGTTCCACGCCGTTGGCGGCGTTGATTACCACGGCCACCGTTTCGACCGCGTTCAGGGCCGCCAGCGTGGGGCCGCGAAAGTCGGCAGAACCCGGGGTGTCGATGAGTGTGATGCGGCAATCGTTTTGCTCGATGCTGGCGATCGCGGTGTCTATGGAGTGCCGATGCGCCTTTTCCTGAGGGTCGAAATCGGACACGGTCGTGCCGTGCTCGATATCGCCGATGACGGCGATCGCCTTGCCCGCGTGAAGCAACGCTTCGAACAGGGTGGTCTTGCCCGCTCCGGCATGGCCGGCCAGAGCGATGTTGCGGAGATTCTCGACGTTGCCGGACATGACGTGCTCCTTGACGGGTCCCATGGTCATGGTCGTCCGTGCCGAAAACGCGGATGCCCCGGCAAGGCCTCGGGCGGGCGGTCATGGCGAAAGTGGATGCCGATAGCCTTGTCCTTTTGCTTCGCGCGGTCAACTGCCGGCATGCCGCACGTCGGGAACCGCGGTCACGATATGCCGTTCATTGATCATGCACGGTCGTTGCCCAAATCCCTGTAAAGTGGGTCGGAAATCGTCCCGACCCATGACGCCTCACGATCCATGCCGCATTTTTACGGCGCCGTAAGCGCCCCCAATGTTGGTCATCACCAGTTGCCGCCTTTCCGACGGCGGCGTCGGCGTGGCAGCGACGTGTATTACAGCCGTGCCACGCGGTTGTTCCTGCGTGATCTGCGACGTGGGGATCCGGCGCCGGAGTATGGGCGCCGCATCACGGCGGTCGTGCTGACGATCGTGGTGCATCTGGCGGCGCTGTTTCTGCTGGCGCTGTCGCGCCCGCCGGGCTATCCGCCGCCGGCAGGCGAACCGGATACGCAGAATATCGATGTACGCATCATCACGCAGACGAAGCCGCCGCCTCCGCCGCCTCCGATCGAGTTGCCCAAGCGCAAGGAGCCGGTGCAGAAAAAGGCGGCGCAGCCGGTACCGCCGACGGTCAAGCGTGCACCCGTGGCGGCCATGCCGCCGATACCGGAGGTCGCGCCCACGCAACCGGAAATAAAGCTGAGTCCTGCCAAACCGACGGTTGCCGAGACGCAGGCGCAGACGCAGCCTTTGCAAAAGGCGGCGACCAGTCCACCCGTGCGTGAACCCTTGCCGGACGTGACGCTGTCGCCGACGCCGCCGAAGGTGGTGCTGGAAAAATCGAACATGGCGGTAACGCCGCCACCGCTGGCCGAAGTCCAGGTCGCTCCGGCCAAGGTGTCGTCGCCGGTCCTGGAGCCGGTTCCGACCGAAAAAACAGCGCCGACCATTACGCTGGGCAACCCCACCCTGGCGGAGATAAAACCCGGCAAAATACAAGGCGCACCCACCATGACGGCCAAGGTCGAAGCGGCCCTGCCGGAGATTTCGCCCGCCGACACGACACCGCAAGTGCAGGTGACGCAAGCGCCGATGGCCGAGCCCGTGATCCAGACGCCGGCGGTCACGATGCCGACGCTGCATGCGCCATCGGCCACGTTGGCGCCCATTCCCCAGGCGCCTGCGCCGACGCCCACCGTTGCGCTGGATCTGCCGACAGCCGACGTGCCCGAGCCGCAGGCTCCGGCGGTCAGGGTGCAAGCACCATCCGTGCACGTGGACACGTCGGCCATTGCCGCCGCCAAAACCAGTCAACCGGCCTCGGCCACGTCCGCCGCCAACGCGCAGACATCGCAAACCTCTGCCGCGCCGAAGGGCACGCAGGCCTCGCAGATCGCGTCGTCGGACTCCTGGGTTCACCCCGACGATCAGTTCAAACCCCTGTCCGGCAACAGCGGCTCGTCCACGGCTTCGAGCGGTGAAAATCGTGGCGGAAATCCGGAGGGAACCGTACAGTTGCTGCCGCAAGGCAACTCGAACGTCATGCGCCGCAACAGCGACAAGCTGGGCTACGAGCCCACCATTTTCGACAAGTACTGGGCGCCGGCCAACGAGACGCTGCTGGACACCTTCCTGCGCCAGATCATCGAAAAACTGACCGTCTCGCATACGTTCAACGTCGCACCGGGAGTGCGGGTGAAATGCGTGGTCAGTCCGATGATGGTGTTTTTTACCTGCGGCAACGGCGATCAGCCACGCGCGGCATCGTCGAAGAGCAACGACAAACGTCTGAACATGGCTCCGGCACGGCAGCTGGTGCCGAGTCAGTCCGCGCCGGCCTCACCGTCGACCGCGGCACCGATCCGATTGAACAACAAGGCGCTGTGCGATACCGCCCGCGCCGCCGGCAGCCCGCCACCGCCCGGCTGCCCCGGCGCGCCGGTGAAGCCCTATCAATCCGACCAATGGTAGAAGCGCATTTCATCCGCATCACGGCAGCTTCCATGTTGGAACGCCGGCTGCGTGGAGTTGATCAGGGAGTCGCTCAGATCAAGCGCATCAATTCCGGCATCAACGGCAGATGCCGGATGCGCACCGTGGTTGCCGCATGCACCGCGTTGGCCAAAGCCGGAATGGCGGAAGGCACGGCGACCGGGCTGGCGCCGCCGGGCGACGTGTCGGAGGCGACGGGGTAGACTTCGACCTTGTGCGGCAATTGCGCCATGCGCGCCAACGGATAATCCGTGAAGTCGTGCTGCTGCACGAGGCCGCCCTTCAACGTGATGGCCTGGCCCAATGCGGTGCCGATGCCGAACAGCGTGCCGCCGATGGCCTGTGCTTCCAGCCCCGTCGGATTGACGATGCGACCGACGTCGATGGCGCACACGGCCCGATGCAGAATCAGGCGATCACCACGCACCGACACTTCGAATGCATGGGCGCAGTAACCGCCGTGGCTGGCGTGGCACGCAATACCCAGTCCGTGACCGTTGCGGCGCGTCCTTTCCCATTCGATGCGCGCCGCCGCAAGATCCAGCACGGCGCGCAGGCGACCAATGTCCAGAACGCCGCCCGAAGCCAGCGCGAGTGTGCGCGGCTTGCCGAGCAAGTCGTGCCGCAGGTCGAGCGGATCACGTTTCGCGGCTTTGGCGAGCTCGTCGATGAAACCTTCGACCACGAATGCATTGGTGACGTTGCTGCCACCGCGCATCGGACCTCGGGGCAGGGGACTGTCCAGGTTGTACCAGGTGGACAGGTAATCATCGATCAGGCCGGCGGGCAGCGCGTCGGGACTGGCTTCGGAGGTCCACAAGCGATCCGTCGCCACCCCGCGATTCGCCAGCGCCGACGGGCTCGCCATTTGCTGACGCCAACTGGTGATGCGGCCGTCAGTCAGTGACGCCTTGAGCTTGTGCACGGCTGTCGGGCGGTAGTAATCATGCGCAAGACCCTGGGCACGCGTCCACATCAATTTGACGGGTTTTTTCGCGGCCCGGGACAGCATCACGGCTTCGGCAACGAAGTCGTGATCCACGCGTCGCCCCAGTCCGCCGCCAACGCGCGGTACCTGGATATCGATGCTTTCGGCCGGTAGTCCGGTCAGACGTTGCACCAGTGCAAGCGCCTGTTGCGGCGCTTGCGTGGGCACGACGAGCGTGGCGTTCTGATCGTCGATATCGGCGATGCAGTTGATCGGCTCGGCGGTGGCATGGGCCACGAAGGGTTGCGTGTAGGTGGCTTCGACATGGTGCCAGGTCTGCTTTTCGGCCTTGTCCACGTCGCCGTCGGCGCGCACGATCCGGGTGGGGGTGGCATCGCCGTCGAGCCGTTTTTGCGCCGCCTTGCGCAGCTTGTCGGTGTCGGCATCCCGATGTTTGCCGGGCTTCCAGCTCAACTTGAGCTGGTCGCGACCTTTCAACGCGGCCCAGGTGTTGTCGGCCAGCACGGCGACAGCGGCGGCGATCGGGGTCACGCCAAGCGGCTGGTCGCGTTCGGGTTTGAGTTGCAGAACCTGTTGCACGCCCGGGACCTTGAGGGCATCGCGCGTGTCGATGGATTTCAGAGAGCCATCCACCCATGGGCAATGCACGACCACGGCGGTCAATACCTCGGCCGGATAATGGTCGATGGCGTATCGTGTCTGCCCTTGCACGATGGCGCGTGCGTCGATGTCGCCGGCGCCGTGGCCGATCAGGGTGTACTGGTCCGGTGTCTTGAGTGCGGGCGCCGTCGATGGCGGCGATTGCTTGGCCGCGGCGGAAGCCAGCGTGCCGTAGTCGAGTTTCCGGCCGTCGGGAGTAATGACCTGACCTTTGACGCAACGCAAACGGCTGGCGGACACCTTGCTGACACGCGCTGCCGTGTGCAACAGCAACCAGCGTGCCAGCGCGCCGGCCTGGCGCAGGTCCTGCCATGCGGCGGGAATGGACGTGGCATTGCCGCTGCGCTGATGGCCGTAGCGCCAGTGCGCGACGTTGTTCTCGCGGGTGACGTCCGGCCCCAGCGGCAGCACGGTGACCTTGTTCCAGTCGGCGTCCAGTTCGTCGGCGATGATCAACGGCAGCGCGGTATGGGTGCCTTCACCGCAATCCGGGTCGCGTGCGCCGATAATGGTGCGCCCGTCCGGTTCGATGCGGATGTAGGGGCCAAGTCGGGTGACATCGTCGCCCAGCAGGGCCAGAGGGACGTCGGCTTCTTGTGCCTGCACGGTGCCGACACCGACGATCAGCGCACCGGTAGCGCCGGCCATGACTTTCAGAAATCGCCGTCGGGACAGTCGCAACGTCGTGCTCATCAGACCTTGTCCTTGTCGCCGGCGGCACGTTTGATGGCGGCGCGGATACGCGGCTGACTGCCGCAACGACACAGATTGGGCAGGGCGTCGATGTCCTTGTCGTCAGGGTGTTTTTTGCGCGCAAGAAGGTCGGCCGCGGCCATCAGCCAGCCGCTCTGGCAATAACCGCAGAGTATCGCGTCCTCGTCGATCCAGGCTTGTTGCAGCGGATGCAGCGTCCCGTCGTTGTCGGCGAGCCCCTCGACCGTGGTGATGTCACGGCCCTCGAGTTTGCGCATGGGGAGCTGACAGGCGGTGGCGCGGCGCTGATCGACGAGGACCGTGCATGCGCCGCACTCGCCCTTGTCGCAACCGTATTTGCAGCCGGTCAGGCGCAAAACGTCGCGCAGGTACCAGATCAACGGCATGTCCGGGTCGCCCGTATGCAGGAAATGTTCGCCGTTGACCGTCAGCTTGACGCCCTTGCGCGGAGCAACGGGAGTGATGGTATCGGGCGGTGTCTGTTGCGCCTGCGGCATGAAAATCTCCGGTCAATCCTCTTATTCTCGCAAAGCCGAGCGTCGGAAGGGCGGCTATTGCCTGAATGGAACGGTCATGTTGAAAAGCCATAATGACGCGATTGCGTTTTGTATCGTCTGGCATGAGACTGGCAGGCTATTCGAAACCATGTCGATTGTCTCGTGACTGCCACCGCCTCCCGTTCATTGTCTGCCACCGATGCCCGCTGGGTCGTGATGAAGTTCGGCGGCACCAGTGTCGCCTCGGCCGAACATTGGCAGACCATTGCGAATCTGGTGCGTTCGCGGCGCGAACAGGGCGTGCGCGTGTTGCTGGTGGTTTCAGCATTGGCCGGCGTCACCGACATGTTGAAAGTCCTGTGTGCCGAAAACGATGCCGAAGCACGTCTGGCGCGGGTCGATGCCATCATCGGGCAACATCGGTCGTTGCTGGCGCATTTGTCGGTGGACGTGCCGGAACGTCTCGAACGGCATTTCGCGCATCTGCGCACGCTGGCCGCACACGGTCCGGGCAGTGATCGGCTCGCGTGGCAGGCCGAGGTGCAATCGCATGGCGAGTTGATGTCGAGTACGCTGGGCGCCGCATTTCTGACCGCGGCCGGGTTGCCGACCGAGTGGGTGGACTCGCGCCAATGTTTCTGCGCGGCAAGCGTGCCCAACCAGAATGCGCGCACGCGCCTGTTGTCGGCCATGGTCGACGCGCAACCGAACCCGCAATTGGCATCGGAACTTGCCTCGTGCGGCGACGTCTTCATCGCCCAGGGCTTCATCGCCCGCGACGAAGCGGGGCGGACCGTATTGCTGGGACGTGGCGGCTCGGATACCTCGGCAGCGTATTTCGGTGCGCTGTTGCAGGCCGATCGAGTGGAAATCTGGACCGACGTGACCGGCATGTTCAGCGCCAACCCGCGCCAGGTACCGAACGCCCGCCTGCTCAAGCGTCTGGATTACGAAGAAGCACAGGAAATCGCGACCACCGGCGCCAAGGTGCTGCACCCGCGTTGTCTGTCGCCGTTGCGCGAACCACGCGTGCCGCTGTCGATCAAGGATACCCGCCGCCCGGAACTGGACGGGACCGTGATCGGTCCGCGCGAGCGTGACAGCGCGCCCAGCGTCAAGGCCATTTCCACGCGCAAGGGCATCACGCTGGTCTCCATGGAATCGGTCGGCATGTGGCAGCAGGTGGGCTTCCTGTCCGACGTGTTCGAGGCGTTCAAACGCCACGGTTTGTCGGTGGATCTGATCGGCTCGGCCGAGACCAATGTCACGGTGTCGCTCGACCCCACCGAAAATCTTCTCGATTCCGATGCCGTGGCCGCGCTCGCGGCGGATCTGGCCAAAGTGTGCCGGGTCAAGGTGATTGCGCCGTGCGCGGCGGTGACGCTGGTCGGGCGCGGCATGCGCGCCATGTTGCATCAATTGTCGTCGGTGCTGGCCGAATTCGGGCAGTTGCGGGTGCATTTGATTTCGCAATCGTCCAACAACCTCAATCTGACGTTTGTCGTCGACGAAAGCGTGGTCGACGACATCGTGCCGCATCTGCACGAATTGCTGCTGCGCTCGGGCACGCTGCGCGGCGACGACGCCGAGTTGTTCGGTTCCAGCTGGCAGATGCTGTACGGCGGCGGCGAAGTGTTGCCGATGCCGGCCTGGTGGCGCGACGAAGCCACCCGCGCGAACTTGCTGGAGTGGGCCGCCGAGCGCACGCCACGCTACGTTTACCACCTGCCCACGGTGCGCGAGCGGGTGGGGCAGTTGAAAGCGCTGAAAAATGTCGATCGGCGCTGGTATGCGGTCAAGGCCAATACGCATCCGGCCATCCTGCAAGCGGTGGCGGCCGAGGGTTTCGGCCTCGAATGCGTCTCGCCGGGCGAGCTTGAGGCGGCAGCCAGGGTGGCGCCCGATGCACCACGTCTGTTCACGCCCAATTTTGCGCGCCGTGAAGATTTTGTCGCCGGCTTCGAGCATGCCGCGCATGTCACCGTGGATTCGCTGTATCCGCTGCAGCATTGGAGCGACCTGTTCGCAGGCCGGGATATTCTGCTTCGCGTCGACCTGGGGCGCGGTCTGGGCCACCACGAAAAAGTGCGCACTGGCGGCAATGCCAGCAAATTCGGTTTGCCACTGGATCAGCTGGACACGTTCCTCGAGCTTGCCGTCAGGCATGACGTGCGTGTCGCCGGTCTGCATGCGCATTTGGGGTCGGGGGTGCTGGATGCCGCGCATTGGGGCGAGGTTGCAGGGCAACTCGCAGCGTTGGCCGAGCGCATCGGCAGCGTCGATGTATTGAACATCGGTGGCGGTCTCGGTGTGCCCATGCACCCGGGTGAACAGCCACTGGACCTCGCCGCCATGGATGCGGGTCTGCGCGAGGTCACAAGCATCTATCCGCATTATCGCCTGTGGATCGAACCCGGACGTTTTCTGGTCGCCGACGCCGGCGTGTTGCTGGCACGCGTCACCCAGATCAAACACAAGGGCTCGCAGCATTATCTGGGCGTCGATGCGGGCATGAACAACATGCTGCGTCCGGCGCTTTACGATGCCTGGCATGACATCGCCAACCTCACGCGCCTCCATGACGCACCGTCGATGCTTTATCAAGTGGTCGGTCCGATTTGCGAGTCGGGTGATGTGCTGGGCATCGATCGCCGCCTGCCCGAAACACGCGGCGGCGACGTGATACTGCTGGCCCAGGCGGGGGCATATGGCGCCAGCATGGCTTCGCACTACAATCTGCGCGATGACGCCGACGAAATCGTGATTGAGTGATGAGTTTCCACAAGTTCACCCTGCGGGGAGCCTCGAATAACTGTTGCGTGCCACAGCCACCCTTGCGGGAGGGGCCGGGGGCTCCGATGGATCTTGCGGTACATGTTGTCGGGGCCACTGGCCCCTCCCGCAACAGGCTCGCGCGATCGGCCGTTTTCCGAGGTGCCCCGCGAGGCATATATGCCGGGACGATGCCAGGAGTTTCGGCATGGCCTTGAACGATCCGCGCCAGGCGCAAGCCTTCCGCTTCGTGCGCGCAAGCTACACCGACGGTGTGGCCGAGCTGGTCTATGCCTTCGACGACGGCCCGGAGCTGGTCGAGCGTGTCACGTTTCCGGATGCGCCGACATTGCCGCCCGGGCGCGCCGATGCTTTTGCCGCCACTTTGAAATGGCTGCACCTGGTTGCCGGTGTCAGCTATTACAAGGCGGGCGTGCCGTCGCGCATCGAAGTCGACGATGGCGCTCCGGACGCGGCCACGGCCGAACTGCTGGACACCCTGTATCTGCATGGGCTGGCCGAATTCGCGTACCGCAACAAGCTCGACCTCGCCGACCGCCTGCATTTCCCGCGTCGCCAGACACTGATGGTTGAAACGGAATCACCGGCGCCGGCGCTCGACCTTCCCCGGCGCACCCTGATCCCCATCGGCGGCGGCAAGGATTCACTGGTCGTCATCGAAGCCATCAAGCGGTCCGGTGATGCCGGTACGGTGGCATGGGTCGGTCAGTCGCCGTTGATCGAGGCCTGCGCCGAGCGTACCGGCCTGCCGACGCTCAACATCGGCCGCAAACTCTCGTCCGTGCTTTTCGAGTACAACCGCATGGGCGCGTGGAACGGCCATATTCCGGTGACTGCGGTCAATTCCGCCGTCCTCGTGCTGGCGGCCATCCTGTACGGTCACGACACCATCGCGTTCGCCAACGAACGTTCGGCTTCGGCCGCAACGCTGGAGTACGAGGGTCAGGAAATCAACCACCAGTGGAGCAAGGGCCTGGCGTTCGAGCGGGCGTTTGCCGGTTGGCTGCATACGCATGTGGCGGCCGATCTCGACTATTGCTCGTTGTTGCGACCGTTCTCCGAACTGGCGGTCACCGCTGCATTCGCCCGTTTCGGCGGTGATTACGGCGATGTGTTTTCGAGCTGCAATCGCAATTTTCGCATCCTCGGCCCCAAGCCCGTCGATCGTTGGTGTGGGCAATGCCCCAAGTGCCACTTCGTGTTTCTGGCGCTGGCGCCGTTCATGCCCAAACCGAAACTCGTGTCCATCTTCGGTCGCAACCTGCTGGACGACGAAGACCAGACCGACGGTTTCGATGCGTTGATGGAGTATCACGATCACAAACCGTTCGAATGCGTGGGTGAGGGGGCTGAAGCGCGAGCCGCCATGGCCACCCTGGCTGCGCGTCCCGAGTGGTCCGAAGATGTGTTGGTGAAACGCTTCCGGCGTGAAATCCGGCCGCAACTGGATCCGGTCGCATTGTCGCTGGAACCCTGGCTGACGCCTTCGGACGAGCATCACGTACCACCGCGTCTGCACAAGGCTCTCGATGAAATTCGCCACGCTTGAAGGCCGCCGCGTCGCGGTCTGGGGGCTGGGGCGCGAGGGGCGTGCTGCACTCACGGCATTGCGCCGGCATCTGCCCGCGCAAACGTTCACGCTGTTCTGCAATGTGCAGGAAGCCGAGTCATCGGCACTGCCGGACAAGATCGACGTGCGTACCGAAGTACCGGATGCGGACGTGTTGTCGAGCTTCGATTTCGTGGTCAAATCGCCGGGCATTTCCATCTACAAGCCGGAAATCGCGGCGGCGCAAAAAAACGATACGGTGTTCACTTCGGGCACCGCGCTGTGGTTTGGGGAAAATCCGGATGTGCGCGTCATCGGCATTACCGGCACCAAGGGCAAAAGCACCACCGCCGCACTGACGGCCCACATGGCGCGCGCCGTCGGTGTGCGCACGGCGCTCGCCGGCAATATCGGCCTGCCGCTGCTGGAGCTGGACGGCCGGAAGGCCGACCTGTGGGTGGTCGAGCTGTCCAGTTTCCAGACTGGTGAAGCCGGTCCGATGGATGTTGGCGTCATCACCAATCTTTACGAAGAACACCTGGACTGGCATGGGTCGCGTGAACGTTACGTCACCGACAAGTTGAAGCTGGCCGGTGTCTCGCGCACCTTGCTGGTCAATGCCGAACAGGCGTTGTTGCTGGAGCGAACGGCCGAGCACCCGCACCGCGTCCTGTACGGCCATTCGGACGGCTGGCACGTGCGTGACGGTGCAGACGATGCAGCGCCGGGCTCATCCGTGCCGGCGACCTGTCCAGACGATGGCGGAGATGTCGCCGGCATCCGGCGTGGCGACCGTCTTGTCGTACCGCTGGCCGATTTGTCGCTCCCGGGCGCGCACAACGCCCTCAACGCCTGTGCCGCGCTGGCCGCGCTCGAACAGGTCGGGATTGATGTCGGCCGGAAGGCATCGGCGGCCCTGGCCGCGTTCCACGGGCTGCCGCATCGCCTGCAACGCCTGGGGCGCCGCGACGGCTTTGACTGGATCAACGATTCCATCAGCACCACGCCGGAAGCGACATGGGTGGCACTGCGAAGTCTGTCGCCGGGCGTCACGGTGATTGTCGGCGGCCATGACCGCGGTCTGGACTGGTCCGGTTTTGCGAACCACGCGGCGGACCGGCCGGACTTGCGCATCGTGACACAAGGCGCCAACGGCCCGCGTATTGCCGAAGCCCTGCGTGCGGCAGGTGCGGGCAACCTGCTTCACGAGGCGGAAAACCTGGATGAGGCGGTGGCCATCGCCCGCCGGATCGGCGCGCCCGGTGAGACCATCCTTCTGTCACCGGGGGCGCCCAGTTTCGACCAGTTCCACGATTACACCGTCCGGGGACGACATTTTGCCGATCTGGCGGGGTTCCGGGGCGAGCGCATTGCCGATATCGGCGGTCTGGGGATCGCCTGACTCCGGCCGGCCTTTACGGCGAGGGCGGCCGAAGCCGAACAAGCGCCTGAATGGACGATTTTCGCCTCGTTGCCCCCGACAATGCCACCCAAAGTACCCAAAATGGTCTCGAGGGCACACTATAGGGGTAAGAGCGTTTCCATTTTGCGGGACGGAGCAGTCGGGAGCAGATTGTTGACAAGGTTTTTGACGATATTTTTCCGAGCGGACATGGATTGATGATGAAGCGGGTTGCCCCGGCGCCACAGGCGCGCGCGTTCACCGTATCGGCCATGCGCAGTTACGATGCCGAGTTGCATCGTTTTCTGCGCAAGCGGGTGCATCGCGCGCAGGATCTGGATGATGTGGTACAGGAGGTCTACCTTCGCTTGTTGCGGGTCAAGAACACCGATATGGTGCGCAACCCGCTGGCCTATATCTACGGAGTCGCGTCGCATGTGGTCAGGGAATTCAACATGCGCAACGGAAAGCAGCGCGTCGTGTTCGATTCGTCCACTGCCGACGCGGTGGCGGACAGTCGGACGCCGACAGGCACGGCGGATGCCGGAGGCTATTTCGAGCGACAGGTAAGCGATGCGCTGGCGCAGTTGTCGCCCCAGCGCATGGCGGTGTTGCTGCTCGAGCGGCGTGACGGCCTGTCACGGGAACAAATCGCGGAAAAGCTCGGATTGAGCGTACACACCGTCAAGAAATATGCAGTGGAGGCGCTGGCACATGTCCGCGCCAGCTTGGAGCACTGACAATGGGCACCATCATGGATATCTACAGCGAACCGCAGTCATGAACATTTATCGCACCACGTCGCAGGAACGCACCGAGCGCGCTGCGCAGGAAGCAGCCGAGTGGCTGCATGTCATGAATGCCGAACCCGGCCCCGACGAGCGCGAAGCGTTTGCCGCATGGGTCGCGGCCTCGCCGTTGCATGTACGCGAAATGTTGCTGGCCAGCATGCTGGACCAGGAGCTGGCGGCATCGGGTGTGCTGGATGATTTCGATCTTGACGCGATCCTTGCCAAGGCGGATACGGGCGCCAATGTCGTCGCATTGCACGAGCGCCAACCGCAAGCCAGTGTTTCGAAGCCCGGCAGGGCGCGGCGTGCCCGTCGTCGACGCAGGCCCTGGATCCGTGCCGCGGGCCTTGCCGCCGTGTTGTTGCTGGGCGTGGCCGGCTGGATGGGGATGCATCAGGCTGCCCCGTCCGGGATCACCTATGCCACCACCATCGGCGAACATCGCAACATCACGCTTGATGACGGGACCCGGGTGACGATGGCGCCGGGCTCGCGCATCAGCGTGGATTTTTCGTCGGATCTGCGCATCATCCGGTTGCGCAGAGGTGAGGCCGGATTCGATGTGGTCCACAACGCATCGCGGCCGTTCCGCGTGTATGCCGGCAGCAGCATGATCCAGGATGTGGGTACCCGGTTCAGCGTGAATCGTCTGCCTTCGGGCACGATCGTGTCGGTGACCGAGGGCCGAGTGGCGGTATCGGCGAACCATTCGGCGACGGATATCGGCGACTGGGTGAAGTCATGGCTGTCCGACGACCAGGCCGCGATCGAGCGCCCCGGAGTAAAGGTCGAACCACTGGACAAACCGGTGACGCTCAGTGCCGGCGAAGCGGTGCACATTTCGAGTACCGGCGACAGCCTGACCCGCGGCACGTCCGCGGCCGAGCGTGAAGTGCCCGTCGATGCGCGACGCCTGACCTTCCACGACGATACGCTGGAAGACATCGCCGCCGAGTTCAACCGCTACAACACCCAACAGATCGTGATCGAGGGTGACAGCGTGCGGTTGCAACGTTACAGCGGCGTGTTCGATGCCGACGACGCGGCGTCTTTCCTGCAGTTTCTGGACTGCTGTTCGCGTCTGAAGGTCGTGCGCGAGGGTGACCGCATGGTGGTTCGTGCCGGGTCGCAGGCACCGTCGGACTGATTGTCTCGCGCGCACGGCGCAGCATCCGGCAACCATCCGCTCCGGATTGGCGATCGCGTATCGCCAGCGTTTTTGCGTGGATTCGAGTGCTGCGGAATCTTCCCGAAAGCGGACGTTCGCGGCGATTTCGCCAGGCGCTCAATGCTTCGCCATGAGCGGGATCGAGTGTTCCCGGACCACCGGTTTCACGGTAATCGAGAGGGTGCTCCGCGCGGCGCTTGTACCGGGCGAGCCCGTAGCGAGAGCAGCATGACGCGCCGCGGCTCCCGGCGGCTGAAATTTTTTTTCGGCCAAAAAGTACCCTTTTTCGCTGTAGCAACACACAAGGTATGACAAGGGGCTGCGGTCTTATGACTTCGGCTTGGCAATTCATCGGGGTCATGGGGATAAAACATGCAGTCCAATCGAGTATTGCGTCCATTGCTCTTGGCACAGGCGGTGTGTCTGGCGTTGGCATTCAGCACCGGTGCCTTGGCACAGCAGCAAGGACATGCGGATACGGGTGGTACAGGCGTGTCTCGGCGTGTCGTGACCGTGAGCATCCCGGCACAACCACTGCAATCGGCGCTTGATGCGTTCGCCACGCAAACCGGTTTGCAGGTGGTATATCCCAGCCAGCTTACTTCCCACGGTCTGCGATCGGCGGCATTTGCGGGCACATTGCCCGAAGGTGACATCCTGAACCGGTTGCTTGCACCGTCCGGTTTGACATTCGACTTCGTCAACGCCAATACCGTCGTCGTGCGGTCGCCCGCCTCGGCTAGCGGCAAGACCACGCTTTCGCGCGAAGCTGCCAATGCACCATTGACACAGCGTGTGAACATCGACAGCGAGGGCGCGACCGCGACCGACGCGCCGGTGTCGACCGACACGGCGCGGACCCTGTCTTCGGTCAATGTCACGGGGACGAATCTGCGTGATATCGATTCGGCTTCGCCGCTGATCATCATCGATTCGCAGCAGATCAAGAATCGCGGTTACAGTTCGGTCGAGGATGTGTTGCGTCACCTTCCGCAGAACTTCAGCAGCATCTCGTCCACCAGTGTCGCGCTGGGTGAAACGGAGTATGGCCAGCAGTACGGCCCGCAGTCGACCGTGGGTGCCAGCTCGGTCAATCTGCGCGGTCTGGGCAGTCGATCCACGCTGGTCCTTGTCAATGGCCACCGGCTTGCCGGTTCGGCCCAGGATCAGGGCGGCTTTACCGACATTTCGTCCATTCCCATATCGCAGATCAAAAGCATCGAAGTGCTCAGCGACGGCGCCAGTGCCATCTACGGTGCGGACGCCGTGGCCGGTGTGGTCAATATCGTGTTGAAGCGGAGCTACGAAGGCACCGTGGTGCATCTGCGCCACGAATATTCCAGCAGCGGCGCGGATGCAACCCGTCTGGATCTGGCTCACACTTTCAACTGGGATCAGGGATTTCTGACAGCCACCCTGAGCGACCGCAGGACCGATCCGGCCGACATCAGTCGCTACATTCATGTTGGCCCCAAAGGCGAAGGCGACTTCAGCGACATCGGAGGGGTCAATGCCGGCTCTCCCGGTTTGGGCCAGCCTGGTGTGGTCTTCGATTCGTTCGATGTCGGCGGGTACCACATCAGGACCGTCCCGCTGGGCATCATCCCGGGCGGCCAGAACGGGACGGATCTGCAGCCGGGTGATCTGCTTCCCTACAGCTTCGCAGCCGCGCCGACCAGCTATCACGAAAGGCGTATCGGTCCGAAGGTCGACAATCCGGCGATCCGTTTGAATGGCGAGCAGGATTTTGCCCATGATCTGAGACTTACCTGGAGCGCCAGCTATGCCAGGCAGAAGGATTCGGAATACTGGCATCCATCGGCGTTCGATTTCAGTTTCCTGGAGGACGGCAGTGCCACCTACGTGCCGGCCACCAATCCGTACAATCATTTCGGCAAAGACGTGATGGTCGGCTATTCCTATGCCAAAGAACTTTCCGGCATGACGTTCAGCCAGCAGCAGAAGCAGACCAACATCAACTTCAACGTCGGTTTGACCGGCAAACTGCCCATATTCGATGGCTGGGGTTTTGACGTGTCCTATGCCGGAAGCCGGGAACGAGGGCGCGCGAATTCGCTGGGCGACTTCACCGGATCATTTGGTCCGCAAGGCCATGCACGGACCTTTCCGGTGTTGAACAACCTGAATGTCTTTGGTGACGGCAGCGATCCGCGAGTGGTTCAGGCCAATCGGGATTTGCTGAACACGTTGGTCGACACCTACACCAGCACATTCGATTCGTCCGAGAACAGCCTGAAGCTTCTGACGCGAGGCGGCCTGTTTTCATTGCCGGCCGGCAAGGTTCAGATGGCCATCGGCGCTGAATACCGCAACGAAAAGTACGACTACAAGAACCAGCTCACCAGTAACGAGACAACCACCAGCAAGCGTGATTCCTGGTCCGTGTTTACCGAAATCGGCATTCCGCTTCTGAAAGACGTGCCGCTGGCCAAAGAGCTGACGCTGACTCTGGCGGCACGCTATGACGCGTTCGATCAGCATGGAAGCAATCAGGTCGTGCAGAACGATTACGACAATTTGCTGGCGCGGGGTGATTTCGATCTGCGTGCACTTACCGGCGCCTTGCCTGGTCCCACGCCCGGGGTGACCGGGGAATTCACGCCGCTGAGTCGCTCTTTTTCCAGTACCAGTCCCGAGGTCAAGTTGACCTGGAGGCCCGTCAACAGCTTGAAAATTCGCGCAACCTGGGGACGCTCGTTCCTGACGCCGCAGATGCGTCAGGAGTTCGGGCTGAATCAAATCGCCGATTACACGGCCGCCGTGCAATACAACGGCGGAACACTGCCGCCCGGCGTGACGTCCGTGCTTTCTCTGAGCGGGCCCAATCCGAATCTGAAACCGCAGATTGCCACGGTCAAGACACTTGGTTTCGACTACGCCCCGGGTTTCATCAGTGGCTTGATGATTTCGGCAACCTACAACGATACCGATTTCGACAATTACATCGGTGCACCATTGGCCGGGCTCACTTACGCGCAGATATTTTCGAATGTCGACGACATGCCGCCTGGAACTTTCACCAAAGGCAAGAACGGTGTGTTGCTGTGGGATGCGCGGAACATCAACTTTCTGGGCCGACAGTCGCGCAGCGTCGACACCCGCATCAGTTACTACTTCGGCAATGAGCACGTGGGGAGCTGGCGGCTGGAATGGAATGCCGTGCGCACACTGGAACTGTCGTCCCGATCCGTTTCGACACTGCCGCCGACGGTTTTTTCGGACAGCGAGTTGGGGCCCAGCAAGTGGGTCGCGGACCTGTCCCTCAACTGGCAGAAGAGCAACTTCACTGCGACGGCGGGCCTGCATTACATCTCGCCTTTCCGGGTGATCAAGCCGCTATCCGCCCAGGCCACGATCTACAACAATTTCGTACCCAATCCCGACCCGCGGACACACGCCAGTTCCTATACCACGATGGATTTCCAGGTGGGCTACAACTGGGATGAGAGCTCTGGATGGCTGAACGGAACCACGGTGCGACTGGGCGTGAAAAACGCATTTGAGCGCGAATTCCCGTTCGTGGACAACCGGTTCGGCTTTGTTTCCACGCGAGCCAGCGTGCGTGGTCGGGTGATCTATCTGGACCTGAACACGAACTTCTGACGTTCCGTCGGCACGGCCGGATCGCCGCCGAACATGTCGACGCTCGACAGCGGCATTTGTCCGATCCCAAAATTTTGAGGTTACGCATGAAACACAAGTCACGAACCGCATGCTTGATGGCCGCTGCACTGGTATTGACCGTCACGCTTGGCGGCTGCGGCAACCACGATGCACAGCAGGACTCGCCGGCTCATGCCGCGACACCGGCAGCGGCTGCCACCGCCAGGACGGAAGCGGCCGATGCCACACATGCGCATTTCACCATCACCGGGACGTCGTTGGGCCTGAAGGACGGCACCACCATGACCTTGCTGGAAATGGACGCCAACCCGGAGAGGATGGATTCCAGCATCAAACTGGCCTCTGCGAAAGTGGAGAATGGTCGCTTCACGTTGACCGGGTCGGTGGATCAGCCCATGCGCGGCGTCCTTACATGGGGCTCGCATGCCAGTGTCGGCATGATTATTGAAAATGCCACTTACCACGTGGTCAACACGGGTGCGGGACTGGCAGTGAAGGGCGGTCACTACAACGACCTGGTCTACGGCTACCGGACGCAACCGGACTACATTGCCGCGGAGAAAAAAAGGCACGCAGTGTCCGAGAAGGCGTTTGCGCACGTCGATCCCATGGACAAGGCGGCGATGACGGCGGCGCGCAAGGCCGTTTCGCCGAGCGTGAAGGCCGTTCGAAAAATCGAGAACGCGTATCAGGGAAAGATTCTCGATGGCGATGGTCCGGCCCTCCTGAAGCTTTTCGTGTTGCCGGACAACTATGACTGGAAACGCTATCCGCCGGCCAAGCGCAAAGTCATGTATGCGTCCTACAAGGAAGCGCTTGGCGATAACCCGGTATTGCGGCGCGTACAGTATGTGGCCGAAATGCGGAAAAGCGGCAAGGCAGCGCAGAATGCTCTCGCCGTGGGCAAGCCCTACCGCGACATTACGGCAACGAGCGCCGACGGCAAGAAGGTGAAGCTGTCCGATGTGCTGGCCAAAAACAAACTTGTGCTGGTGGACTTCTGGGCGTCCTGGTGCAGCCCGTGCCGTGCCGAGTTTCCGCATTTGGCCAAGACCTACAAGGAGTTTCACAAGGACGGTTTCGAGATCTATGCCGTGTCACTGGATGACAACCGCAGTGACTGGTTGAAAGCGTTGAAGGAGGAGCGTGCCAGCAACAACATTCCCTGGATCAACCTGGAGGACGCGGGCATGGACTCGACGTCGGCGACCGCTTACGGCGTCCAACGCCTGCCCAGCAATTTCCTGATTTCAGGCGACGGCAAGATTGTCGGCAAGAACATCCGTGACTGGGGCGTCGAAAATGCGGTGCGCAAGCACTTCGGGAAGCTGTCTCATGAAAGCAGGTAAGTCCGTGCGACGCTTTTGGTCCTTTCTTGCCTTGATGCTGTTTGCCGGCCTGGCGCTACCTTCGGCGGCATGGGCACAGGTGGATGTGTCGCTGGTATCGACGCAGACATCAGTGCAACCGGGCAAATCGTTTACCGTGGCACTGCGCATGCAGCATCAGCCGCATTGGCACAGTTTCTGGAAACATGCCGGAACCGGTCTGCCCACGCGGATCAAGTGGCATCTTCCGCAGGGATGGAAATCCGGGCCGATCCAGTGGCCGACGCCGGTCGTGCTGAGAAACCAGCAGAACGTGATTTCCGGTCATGGCTATCTGGGTCTGTTGTACCTGCCGGTCACGTTGACACCGCCGGCCGACATGACCCCGGGAAGTGCCGTGGTGTTGCGCGCCGATGTCCATTGGCTGATGTGCAAGACCGAATGCGTTCCCGGCCACCAGACGGTGTCACTGGCGCTGCCGGTCTCGACACAGCCGACGCCGCCGGACAATGACGTGGTGGCCGGCATCGGGAAGATGCCGATGCCGCAAGCGGCCGGTGACTGGACGTTGGCCGCCAGCCACGATCACTCGACCGTCGTGTTGCGCGCGGTAGGTCCCGCGCCGATCAGCGACCTGCACTTCTTTCCGCTGGATGATTTCATCGACTACCGGAAACCGCAGACGGTGGCCAGCCATGGTCGTCGTGCACTGCTGAAAATGGCCTTGGACGGTGACGAAAGCATACCGCCCGGAGCGCCCCTGCGAGGCGTGCTGGCCTATCACGACAGCAAGGGCACGTACCGGGGCGTGAAAGTGGATGTGCCCTTTTCGTCGGCGGCGGCTGCGGCTGCCGCGGCCAACGGCGCACCGGGTACGGGCATCACATCGACCGGATCGGCGACAGCAGGATCGAGTGCCGCCGGAGGTTTGTCGATCGGCGTGTTGCTGTTTGCCCTGCTGGGCGGTCTGATTCTCAATCTGATGCCTTGCGTGTTTCCGGTGCTGGGCATCAAGGTCATGGGCTTCATCAATCAGGCGGGCAAGGACCGTCGCAAAGTGGCGGCTCACGCATGGGCGTTCACGGCGGGCGTGCTGCTGTCGTTCTGGGCCCTGGCCGGGGTGCTGGCCGCATTGCGTGCCGGTGGTCAGCAACTGGGTTGGGGGTTTCAGCTGCAATCGGCGCCGTTCGTGTTCGGGCTGGCGATCGTGATGCTGGTGTTTGCGCTGAACTTGAGTGGCGTGTTTGAAATCGGCGTGCGTGCCACGTCGGTGGGCTCGAAGCTGCAAACTCGTGGCGGCGTGCCTGGTTCGCTGTTTGCCGGCATGCTTGCCACGGTGGTGGCCACGCCGTGCAGTGCGCCGTTCCTGGCGCCCGCATTGGGCGTGGCTCTGGCGTTGCCGGTGTGGCAATCGTTCGTGGTCTTCACCGTGATCGCGCTGGGGTTGTCGTTGCCGTACCTGTTGCTGTCGGTCTTTCCCGGACTGCTGCGCTGGCTGCCGCGGCCCGGTCCGTGGATGGAAACCTTCAAGCAACTGATGGCGTTCCCGCTGTATGCCACGGTGGGCTATCTGATCTGGGTGCTGGCCGGTCAGGTCGGCGCCGACGCGCTGCTGAATGCGCTGCTGGCACTGGCCCTGATCGCGATGGCGGTATGGCTGTACGGACGCATCGGCCGGCCCGGTGCAAGTACGCGGCGGCACGGCGTGGCCGTGGTCGGTGGTCTGGTCCTGTTCGTGTTGGCGCTGGGTCTGGGATGGCCGCGCCCGCCGGCGCCGAATGCGCTGACCTGGCAACCATGGAGCGCCCAGCGCGTGGCCCGACTGCGCCAGCAGGGGCGGGGCATCTACGTGGATTTCACCGCTCGCTGGTGCGCCACGTGCCAGGCCAACAAGAAAGTGGTCTTTTCGTCGCCGGAAGTAAAGCAGTATTTCCGTGACCACGACATCGCCATGCTCGAGGCGGACTGGACCAACAGTGATCCGGAAATCACCGCGGCATTGGCGAAATGGGATCGCAGCGCGGTGCCATTCAACCTGATCTATCCCGGCGGTTCACCGTCGGCCAAACCCATCGTGATGCCGGAAGTGCTGACTCCACAGATCGTGCTGGATGCCTTCCGCAAGTCATCGGTCCAAGCAAACAACTGACATGCCTGCACGACTTGCCTGTGGCTGCGCGGACGCGTGGCCGGGCCTGGCGCGCTCATGCCAGTGCAACCCTTCATTTCCACCGGGAATCATTTCATGAAAAAGTTCGGCAATCCCCATCCGCTCGCCATGGGCGTTCTGCTCGGTATCGGCCTGGTCTTTGGTGGCCTGCAGCCCGTACTGGCAGCTGATGCGCCCGCTGCGGCAGCACACAGCCAGAAAGACAATGTGCTGCGCGCCACGCTCGACAACGGTCTGCGCGTATTGATCGTGCGCAATACGTTGTCGCCGATGGTGACCACCCAGATCACCTACCTGGTCGGCAGCTACGAGGCGCCAAAAGGTTATCCGGGCACGGCCCATGCACTGGAGCACATGATGTTTCGCGACAGCAAGGGCATGACCGGCGCGCAGTTGAACAAGATGGTCGGCAAGATGGGCGCGGGTGACAACGCGTTCACCACCAACGATGCCACCCAGTACTACTTTGTCGCGCCAGCGCAATATCTGGACGTCCTGTTGCGGATGGAAGCCACGCGCATGCGCGGCGCCGAATTGACCGACAAGGGTTGGAGCCTGGAGAAAGGCGCCATCGAACAGGAAGTGTCGCGTGACATCTCCAATCCCGGTTATCTGGCCGGCGCACAAGTCGAAAAAATTCTTTTCGCCGGCACCGGCTATGCCCATGATGCGCTGGGGACGCGTCCCAGCTTCGACAAGACGACCGGCGCCATTTTGCAGAAGTTCTACGACAAGTGGTATGTGCCCAACAATGCGATTCTGGTAATCGCCGGCGATATCGACCCGCAGAGCACCCTGGCCAAGGTCAAGGCCCGGTTCGGGGCGATTCCCGAAGGCCCGACGCCTGCGCGCAAACCCATGGAGCTGAAGCCCTTCGAGGCACAGACCATCGTCAAGTCCACCCCGAGTGCCACCGGCTCCGTTCAATACTGGTACCGCGTGCCGGGGCAGCAGTCTTCCGAGAACGCCGCGCTGCAAGTACTGATGGACGTGCTGGGCAACCCGCGCAGCCGCCTTTCGGATCTCGCGGCACAAGGCAAGGTGCTGAGTGCCGATGCCGGCGTACAGGGCTTCATCCGCGGTGGCATGGGGGTCATCGAGGCCGGTTTCCCCAAAGGTGGTGACAGCAAGAAAACCGCCGCCGAGCTCGACGGCGTGATTCGCGATCTGCTGGAAAACGGCGTGGATCCGGAACTGGTGAAAGCGGCCAAGTTGCACGAGCGCGCGCAGTTCGAATTTGCCAGGAACAGTGCCGTCACCCAGGCCAGTGCGTGGTCGCAGGCGCTGGCCTGGCAGGGCCTGAGCTCGCCTCAGGAAGCGCTGGACCAGATCGAGAAGGTCACCGCGCAGGATGTCGATCGCGTGGCGCGCAAGTACTTCAAGGCCGACCAGCGCATTACCGTGGTCATGACTCCGGACCCGAACGGCAAACGCCCGCCGCACAGTCAGGGCTTTGGTGGCACCGAATCGTTCGGCAGCAAAGACAATCTGGACACGCCGTTGCCGTCGTGGGCGGCCAAACCGTTGGCGAAACTGCAGATGCCGCACTGGACTCTTGATCCGGTACGGATGCAACTTGACAACGGCATCACCTTGATCGTGCAACCGGAAACCGTCAGCAAGACCGTGACCGTGGTCGGTCATGTGGATCACAACGATCACCTGCAGGAGCCGGAAGGCAAGGAAGGCGTCGGCAAGTTGCTCGGCAAACTGTTCGATTACGGCACCACCACGCTGGACCGCGATGCGTTCCACAAAGCACTGGACAGTATTGCGGCAAGCGAGTCGGCCGGCAGCACATTCAGTCTGGCCGTACCCAGCAGTCATTTCCACAAGGGCATGCAGTTGTTGGCCGACAACGAGCTGCATCCGGCACTTCCGCAAAAGGAATTCGCGGTGCAGAAAAAGGCGTTGTCGCGCACGTTGGCCGGTCAGCTGCAGTCGCCGCGTTACAAGACCATGCGTGCGTTGCATGAAGGCCTTTTGCCCGCCGGTGACCCGGGTTTGCGTCAGGCCACCCCGGAAACGGTGGACAAGCTGACGCTTGACGATGTGAAGGCCTATTACGCGCAAACCTACCGTCCGGACATGACCACCATCGTGGTGGTGGGCGACGTGACTCCGGCAGAAGCCAAGGCCGAGGTCGAGAAAACCTTCGGCGCATGGAAAGCCAGCGGTCCCAAGCCCGATGTGGTGGAAGACCCGGTGCCGCTCAATCCGGCCAGCTACACCCTGGTACCCAACAGCTATGCCTCGCAGGATCGCGTGCTGATGGCCCAGATGATGGATCTGAACCTGCACGACAAGGATCGTTACGCACTGGAGCTGGGCAACGAAGTGCTGGGTGGAAACGGCTTTGCATCACGACTGATGACCGACATCCGCGTCAAGCACGGCTACGCCTACGGTGCCAGTTCGGGAATGAACTTCGACCGCTCGCGCGCGATGTTCTACGTCAGTTACGGAAGCGATCCGAACAAGGTCAAGCCGGTCGACGATCTGGTGCGCAAGAACCTTGCCATGATGCGCAACACGCCGTTGTCGAAGGACGAACTGGACAATGCGCGCCAGGCACGAATTCGCTCGATTCCGCTGCAGGTCTCAAGTGTGTACGGTATCGCCCGTTCACTGCTCAACTGGAGCTACAAGGGTGAACCGCTGAATCAGCCGATGGTGGCGGCCAAGTATTACTTGAACCTCGACGCAAGTGAAGTACAAGCGGCGTTCAAGAAGTACATTCGGCCCGCCAACCTGGTCCAGGTGGTACAAGGCCCGAAGCCGAAAAAGCAGCAGTGAACCTTCGCGACCCGGCTTGCAATGGCTGGCCGGGTCGCAGTTCGGAAAGGCATCGCGGCTTTTCGTCCGCCTACTTGCTGGTCTGCATGCCATCCGTTGACGGCACCAGCAAGAAGCCACGGTGATGGGCAATGCGCGCCAGTGGCAGGCCGTAGACGGCGGCCAGGCGGTTCGGATCGAGCACGTCATCGGGCGGGCCGTGCCGCAGCAGGCGGCCTGCAGCCAGCAGCGCGACGTCGTCGGCGTAGGTCGCGGCCAGGTTGAGGTCGTGCACTACGGCGATCACGCCCATGCCGTCGTGCGCGCGTTGCCGCGCCATGGCCAGGATGCGGTGCTGGTGCGCCATGTCCAGGCCGGCTTCGGGTTCGTCCAGCAACAGCCATGCCGGTGGACCGCCGTCATCGGAGACCTGTGCCAGCACCCGCGCCAGTTGCACGCGTTGTTGTTCGCCACCCGACAGTTGCAGCCAAGAACGCTCGCGCAGGTGCCAGGCCTGCGCCATGCGCAAGGCGGCGTCCGCCAGCCGGCGGTCATGCCGGCCACCGATACTTCGGCCGTGCGGGCTGCGGCCCAGCATCACCACTTCGCGTACGCTGAAGTCGAAAGGCAGGTGGACCTTTTGCGAGAGCATCGCCCGGCGCCGGGCCAGTGTGCGTGGCGACCACTGAGCCAGAGGCGTGCCGTCCAGTCGGACTTCTCCATGATCGGGTGCCAGCACGCCGGCCAGCACGGCCAGCAGACTGCTCTTGCCGGCGCCGTTGGGGCCGACCAGCACCAGCAGGCGTCCGGGCGAAACGGTCAGATGGATGTTTTCGAGCACGTGCCGCGATCCGCGCCAGAGCGACACCTCGCGTGCTTCCAGTTGCGACATGGTTGCCGGGTTGCCTGGCCTGGTGGTGGCGAGCGTCACGACAAGTCTCCCAGGGCGCGGGTGCGCAGCAGCAACCACATGAAGAACGGGCCGCCGACCAGCGCGGTCAGCACGCCGATCGGCAATTCCGCCGGTACCATCACGGTGCGTGCCAGTGTGTCTGCGGCCAGCAACAACACGGCGCCGCCCAGGCACGAAGCCGGCAACAACAGCCGGTGGTCCGGGCCCCACACCATCCGCAACAGGTGCGGTACCACCAGCCCGACGAAGCCGATCACGCCGCTCATGGCCACGGCGGCGCTGACGGCCAGGGCGACCAGCGCGATCAGCCACGCCTTCAACCGTTCGGGACGGAAGCCGAGCAGGTTCGCCTCGCGTTCGCCAAGCAACATGGCGTTCAGTGCGCGGGCGCTGCGTGGCAGGATCAGCAGCGGCAACAGGACCAGCGGCGCGGCCATGGCCAGGCGCGGCCAGGTGGCGCCGCCCAGGCTGCCCAGTGACCAGAACGTCAGGCTGCGCAGTTGCTGGTCGTTGGCAAGGTAAGTCAACAGGCCGACGCCGGCCATGGCCATGGCGTTGACCGCCACGCCGGCCAGCAGCAGGGTGGCCACGCCCGGGCGACGGCGACCCATGCAGTAGACCAGCCAAGTGGCGAGCAGGCCGCCGACGAACGCAGCCAGCATCATGCCGAGGGCGCCGTCAGCCCAGGGCAGAGCCGTGGCTGCATGCGAACCCAGCACGATCATGCCTACCGCACCCAGCGCGGCACCAGCGGAGACACCGATCAGGCCGGGGTCGGCCAGTGGATTGCGGAACACACCCTGCATGGCGGCGCCACCACCGCCGAGCGCGGCACCGACCAGCAGGGCCAGCAACACGCGCGGCAGGCGCAGCAGCCAGACCACGGTTTCATCACCGTCGAGTGTCTGACCGCCGATGCCGTGAAACAGGGCCGTTGCCACCGATCGTGCCGGAATGGGCATGGCACCGCTTCCCAGTGCCCACAGTGCCATGCACAGCATCGCCAGCGTCATGCCGCCGAGGACCAGCGCGCGCCGTGCGGGCAAGCGTGAACGCGGCAATGCGATGCTGCTCATGGCAGTTCTGCCAGCATCCGTTGCAAGTGTTGCTCGGCCTCGGCATTACGTGGTCCGAAACCGAGCAGGGCCTGGCCATCGACGAACACCACGCGGCGTGCGCGGCCGGCTGGTGTCTGTGCCATGCCCGGCTGGCGCAGCACGCCGTCGACGCCGCCGGCCGCCTGCTCGAACTCGCGCATCAACACGACCACCTGCGGCGCCATGGCTACCAGTGCCTCGGCGGAAACGGGCTTGTAGCCATCGAAACCTTCGCCCGCGTTGCGTCCCCCGGCCAACGCGATCGCGCGATCGGCGGCGGTGCCGCGCCCGGCGACCATCGGACTGCCGTTGCCGGCGGCCATCAGGAACAGCACGCGCGGGCGGTGTTCCATGGCGGCGACGGATGCGGTCAGCGCGGCGTAACGTTTGCGCAGACGTTCGGCCAGTGCTTCGGCCCGGTCCTCGTGCCCGAGCCATCGGCCGATGCGGCGGATGTTGGCGAGCACGGTGGCCGCGTCGCGGGCACGCTCCAGCACGTGCACGTCGACGCCGGCACGGCGAAGCTGGTCGAGCACCAGCGGCGGACCGGCATCATGGCTGGCGATCACCTGGTCCGGGGTGAGCGAGAGGATACCCTCGGTGTGGAGCTGGCGCAGGTAACCCACGTCCGGGAGGCCGCCTGCCGCGGCCGGCCACTCGCTGGTGCTGTCCACGCCGACCAGCATGTCCCCGGCATCGAGCAGGTACATCGTGGCCGTGACGTCGCCGCCCAGCGCCACCACCCGCGTGGGTGCCGTGCCGGCGGCAGCACGGGCCGGCCCGCCGGCCAGAGCCAGCAGCAGCACCGTGGCGGCAAGCCAGACGCTACGCATGTCCGGGCTCCCATGCCGCCAAGCCGTCGACGAGGTTGGTCCACGCCGCAATCTCGGGACGGCCGGGCAGACGCTGGCCGAAGCACTGCACGATCTGCCCGCCGTCGGCGTCGTACATTTCCAGCGAGGTCACGGGGCCGTCCTTGGTGGGTTTCTTGACCACCCAGCTTTCGGCGACATGGTCGCTGCGCAGATGCAGGTTGAAATCCTCGTCCAGCACGTTCAGCCATGGGCCCATCCGTTTCACGTGGCGTACCGGCCCGGAGTGGATCTGCACCAGGCCGGGTGAGCCGGTGAATACCATGATCGGCAGGCCGCTCCGTGCGACATCGTCGAGCACATGGCCCACGGCATCGTTGTCGACCCGGCGCGCGAATTCCTCGCCAGCCACGTGCAGCGCCTGCAAGCGGGTGACGCGATGGCGTCGCAGCAGCCCGTAGAATTCGTGCGGTCCGTAGCCCATGGCACGCCAGCCTTCGCGCAACGCCTCGGCGTCGATCGCGCTGTCCTCGAGCAGGCGCGGCAGCGGGTTGGCGACCGTGCGCGGCTCCAGCAGCGGCGTCTGCACGCCGGCGTTGAAGCGCGAAATCAACCGCTGCCATGCCTCGCCGTCGGTCTCGGGTTGCCGGTAGATCTTGTGCACGGCGGTGCCGTCGCCGTCGAAGAACTGCAGGCTTTCGAGCTGGCGTCCACGGCTTTCCTCGCGCACCGCGTAGCCGTGCCTGAAGTGGTTGAGGAACACGCGCAGGTCGATGGCCCCGCCGACCACGGCGCCCATGGCCTCGCCCAGGTCGACGTGCTCGAACCAGCCTTTCTTTTCGTGCACGCAGCTTTCGTTGCGGGTCAGCACCATTACCCGGCCGACGCCGGGCAGGGCGCGGAACAGGTCGGCCCACGGGCCGTCCAGGCGGGTCACGCCGTCGCCGACGCGGCAGGCGACCAGCTCGCCCTCGCTGACGCCCAGTTCGCGGGCCAGGTCGCGCGCGCGCAGGGCGGGCCGGTCCGCGCGCAGCCGGTCCCGGGCGTCCCTGATCTTCGACGGCGTGTTCAGTGTTTCGGTCGATTCGATGACTTGCGACATGGTGTTTCCTCGCATCAGAAAGTGAGTTTGACCGCGGCGCTGAAGGCGCGGCCGGGCATGCTCAGGCGGTCGGCGGGGAGGCCGCCGGTGCCGGCATCGTTGACGCCGTTGCCGCTGACCAGGTTGCCGAGCATGCCGCCGTTCAGGTTGCCCCAGTCCCAGTACTTGCGGTCGGTGAGGTTGGTTGCGCCGAAGTACAGCGCGAGGTGTTCGGCGGGCTGCCAGTGGACGAAGAAATCCAGCGTGGCGTAGCCCGCGGGGCGGAAGGCGTCGGGGTCGCTCAGGCGGGCATGGCGGCGTACCGCCGTGCCGACGAGTTGGGCGCCCCAGTGCACGCCGTCGTAGTCGATGCCGACCACCAGCTTGGCCGGGTCGACGGTGTTGAGCGGCGAATAGTGGTCGTCGCCCGGTTCGATCAGCGCGCCGCTGGCAATCGACGCCGCGGCATGCAGCGACCAGCCGTTCAAAGCATCGCTGAGTGCACCGAGCCGCAGTTTGCCGCTGGCCTCCGCACCCTTGATCCAGGCGCGACGTGCGTTGACGGACTGGAAGAACAGGTTGTAGAACGCGCCCGGCGCAAGCTGGTAGGCCCACGAGGGCACTTCCGACGCCGGCAACTGATAGCCCGACCAGATGAAGTCGCGGTAGCGGTTGTAGTAGGCCGCCACGCTGAACCAGCCGGCGCTGCCCTGGCCGCGCAGGCCGATTTCGATGTTGCGGCTGGTTTCGGCCTCGAGGTTCGGGCTGGGCAGGAAGGCGATGTTGAAGCCCGGGATCGGCTGCTCGTTCCAGGAGCCGGAGATGTCGCTGTACAGCGGCGGCCGGAAGCCGTCGGCGTAGTCCGCGTAGGCACTGAGCGTATCGGTGAAGCGCCACATCACGCCGAGCTTGGGCGAGGCGTGGTTCTCCATGTAGGTATGTTGCACGTAGCCCGGGTTGTACTTGCGGTACAGCGGATCCTCGCCCGGCTTGTAGGCGTAGTGTTCAAGGCGCAGGCCCGGTGTGATCGTCAGATGTGCCTGCGCCAGGTCGATTCTGTCTTCGGCGAACAACGCGTAGCGATGCGTGTCGCTTTGCGGAATCAGGTGCATCGGATAATCGCCGGGCAGAAAGTCCATGTCGTTGCCGGTCGCGCCGGTGAACTTGTCGACGCCGTAGCCCCGGGCATCGGAGCGGTCGTGTGTGAGTGAGGCCTGCAGGCCGTAGCGAATCGTCTGCGTGACGGCTTCGTCACCGAAGCGTTTGGTGGCAACCAGTTTGCCGCCGAGCACGCGTTCCTCCAGCGGGACGGTGCTGAAGTAGCGGTCGAATTCCGCGGTATCGGTTTGCGTGTCGGTACGCGTGCGGCTTTGCTGCCAGTACAGGTGCCAGTCGAGGCTGTTGGCCAGCCCGGATGGCAGTTGCGTGAACTGCTGCCCCACGCTGGCGCGGACGCGGGTGGCGGTGTCTTGCGCGCGGTAGTAGTCGGGAAACGAACCCGGTACGAGTGCCGACAGACTGTTGGTGCGCACGTGGCGCCGCGAGAGGCCCAGCGTCACGCGGTCGCGACGTCCGCTGTCGGCACTGTGCACGTATTTGCCGAGCAGGTTGTCCAGGTTGTACGTCATGGGGTCGGGGCGCGTGCGGGCGCTGCCGATGTCGCCGATGTCGCCCTTGTTGCCGGTTGCGTGGCCGTGGCGGTGGTTGAGGCTGACCATCAGCCCGTTGTGCCGGTCGCCGGAGGCGAGCGTCGCTGAAGTCGAGAAGCTGCGGTCGGTGCCGTCATACTGTTCCTTCACCGATACATACGTCGTCCTGTCGTCGCGCAGGTAGTCGGCCGGATCCCTGGTGGTCAGGATGACCGATCCGCCCAGCGCGTCGGACGGATACAGCGCCGAGATCGGACCGCGCAGGATTCGCACCTGCTTGATACTGTCGAGATCGATGTAGTTGCGTCCGGCGCGGAAGCTGCCGCCGGCGATCTTGGCGCCGAACGAGGAAGCCATCGGCACGCCGTCGATTTCCATGTAGGTGCGGTTGCCGGACAAGCCGCGCACGTTGAAGCTGTCCAGGCCGAAGCGGCCGGCACTGCCGATCGCCGACACGCCCGGTTCGTAACGCACCAGGTCGCGGATGGTGGTGACCAGTTGCCGGTCCATCTGCCGACGGTTGATGACCGAGGTGGTGCCGGGTGTGTCGAGCTCGATTTCCGGATAGTGGCTCGTGACCTTTATGGCAGGCAGTGACGTGGTGTTGTTGTCGTCCGCCGGTGGCGTGGATGGGCTTGTCGCAAGGGCCGGTGCGGCCGTCAGGGCGAGGCTGATGGCCAGGGGCAGGGCAAGCGCACGCGAATGCGTGGAAAGGTGGAACATGGGGCTCCTTCGCGGATGCAGGTTCGTTGCTTGACGAAACCGGATCGCTGGCGAAGGGCAAAAGCCCGGCTGGCACCGGAGGGGAGATCGGTTACTTGGTCAGAATCAGCTTTTCGTTGCGGGTGATGCGCAGGTAATACGTGTTGTCGTTGTGCGCGATGACCAGCTCGCGCGAGCCGTGGAAGAGTGCCGCGCTGTCGACGTGCTCGTTGCGGGGCGTGTTCTCCCGAATGACCTGGCGGGTCCTGACCGTGTCGTTATGCGGGTGTTGTTGATCCATGGGTCGTTGGCCGTTTGGATGTCGTACTAAATGATAATGAGTCGCATTAGCATGTCAACCATGCAGCTCGGACGCGCCACGATCCCGCAGCGCGGCTGGCTCACCAAGAAGTTCCGTACATGCCGACGACTCGCGTGATGGATGCTTCGCGCCAGCCGACCGACGTCGGGACGTGATCGTCCGGTGCGGGCAGCCACAGACCATTGGCGTCCAGCGCCGCGGCCAATGTGTGCACGCTGCGTGCCAGTTCCTTTTGTTTTTCACCGTGTGCGATCCAGCACAGGTGGGTGTTCAGCAGCGTCGACCAATCGCTCTGCGCAGCGGCGATCATGGCCAGCAGACGCTTTTCGTCGCACGTGAGGTCCCTGCATCCCGGCGGATTGATCTCGAGACGGCGGCGTCGTGCCTGTGCGAGGGTACACAGAAAGCTGCACAGCGCGCGGAACACTTTTCCCGCGTCGTTGCCGCAGGCGTCGCCGAGCAAGGTGCGGAGCAATGGGCAGTGGCTTCGCCCCGTCACGACCAGACGCCACGACCAGGTCAGCAGATAAGCACAGGGGTTGTGGGCGGCCGTGTCGTTCGGTCCCGGCATCGTGTTCATGGGCAAGCCGATCAAAAGTGTCGGCAAAAACCTTATATGAGAATGACTCTCAATTGCAATCAAGGAGGTGTTTTGCCCGTGTCCGGTCGGTGCGTGCAGATAAATCCGCTCGTTGCGTGGTCATGTGCATGGCGCATGCCAGTGGTCAGATCAAGACTTTTCCGGGGAAGCGGTAAGGCGTCGGGTGTCGTCAAGCCGGACGCCCAGCGTGAGGCTCATGGTGCGCACCGCTACACCCGCCAACGCCAGGCCGGGCCCCAGCCTCGCGTCGTTGCTCCAGAAGTGTTGTCCGAACCGTACGACTTCGTCGCGTGTCAGGTGGTGGGCGGTGTTGCGGACCCTCAGTACCCTCGCCGTCCAGTCCATGACGATAGTCCGGAAATCGTTCCTTCGAGCATGGCTCCGATCTGGCCGATGTCGCCCGGCAGGTCGTGCAGCGGGCACGCGTTCGGGTAGCGTTGTTTCACTTCGACCAAGGTTTTCGACGCCGCCAGCCGCGTGCGTGTTTCATGCGCCAGCGCACCGGCGCATTCGCGCTCGCGTGCGCACCTTGTACGTCAGGAATCACGGATGAGGTGGTTATGCTCGTCCATGTTTTCGGGGAAGCCGTTCGCTTCTTCAGGCAGCATGATCTCGCCCTCGACCGCGTACCACACGTGTTCGGCGATGTTGGTGGCATGGTCGCCCGTACGCTCGATGTGCTTGGCCATGAACAGCAATTGGACACAGGTGGCGATGTCGCGCGGATCGTCGCGCATGTGGGCGAGCAGTTCGTGGAAGAGTGCTGTCCAGGCTTCGTCGACGGAGGTATCGCCGGACCAGACGCGCCGGGCCCGTTGCGTGTTCCGTTCGCGGCAGGCGGCGAGGGCCTCGCGCACGGCGTCCAGCGCCAGGCTGGCCATGCGCTCCAGCCGCCGCAGCGGGCCGGCGGGCGCAGGGGTGGCCAGTGCCGCGGTACGCCGGGCAATGCCGACGGCGTAGTCGCCGATACGTTCGATGTCGTTGGCGATGCGCAGGGTCGCGAACACCTGGCGCAGGTCGCCGGCCATGGGCGCGCGCAGGGCCAGCAGGCGTACCGCGTCGTTGTCGATGTCGCGCTCCAGCGTGTCGATGGCGTCGTCGGCTTCCACTATCAGCGCGGACTTTGCCGCATCGGGTTTCCCGACCAGCGCGATGGCCCCCTGCAACTGGTCGATGGCCATGCTTCCCATGCGCTGCAGTTCGCTGGACAGGCGGGCCAGTTCGTCGTCGTAGCTTTTGATGATGTGGTCGGTACTCATGGTCGTCGTCTCGTTGATGGCTTGCCCGCAGGGTTCATGCCGCGAAGGCGCCTGCTTACCCGAAGCGCCCGGTGATGTAGTCCTCGGTCCGCTTCTGCGAGGGGTGCGTGAAAATGGTCTCGGTGGCATCGAATTCGACCAGCTTGCCCATGTACATGAAGGCGGTGCGGTCGGAGATGCGCGCGGCCTGCTGCATGTTGTGCGTCACCATGACGATGGTGAAGTCGCGCTTGAGCTCCTCCACCAGTTGCTCGATGCGCCCCGTGGCGATCGGGTCCAGCGCCGAGGTGGGCTCGTCGAGCAGCAACACGTCCGGTTTCAGCGCGATGGTGCGGGCGATGCAAAGACGTTGCTGCTGGCCGCCGGAAAGCCCCAGCGCGCTGGCCTTGAGCTTGTCCTTGACCTCGTCCCACAAGGCCGCCGCGCGCAGCGACTGTTCCACGCGCACGGCCATGTCCGCGCGCGACAGACGCTCGTGGTGGCGGATGCCCCAGGCGATGTTGTCGAAGATCGTCATCGGGAACGGCACCGGTTTCTGGAACACCATGCTGACCTTGCTGCGCAGGCGGTTCGGCGAGTAGCGCGGGTCGAGGATGTTCTCGCCGTCGAGGCGCACCTCGCCGCTGGCGCGCTGTCCGGGATAGATGGCGTAGATGCGGTTGAACACCCGCAGCAGCGTGGACTTGCCGCAGCCGGAAGGCCCGATGATGGCCGTGACCCGGCGTTCGGGAATGTCCATGTCGATGCCGTGCAGGGCCTGTTGGTCGCGGTAATGGAAGTCGAGCGAGCGGACGGCGAGGCAGGTGCCTGCGGCCTGTGGGTCCGGTTGGCGGGTGATGACGGCGGATTCAGCCACGGGATGTCCTCCGGCGGGCAAGGAAGGCGCGTGCCAGCAACGACAGCGCCAGCACGAACAAGGTGATCAGCAGGGCGCCGGCCCAGGCGATGGCGTGCAGCGCCGGGTCCGGGTCGTTGGTGTACTGGTAGATGGTGGTCGGCAGGCTGGCCATCTTGTCCAGCGGGGTGACGGCCATGAAGTTGTTGCCGAAGGCGGTGAACAGCAGCGGCGCGGTTTCGCCAGCCAGCCGCGCCAGGGCCAGCAGCACGGCGGTGAGGATGCCGGGGCCGGCCGCGCGCAGCAGCACCTGCAAGGTCAGTTTCCATTGCGGTACGCCCAGCGAAAGCGCCGCTTCGCGCAACGTCGACGGCACCAGCTTGAGCATCTCGTCGGTACCGCGCACGACCACCGGCAGGCCGATCAACGCCAGCGCCACCGCGCCTGCCAGGCCGGAAAAACTGAGCCGCCCGTCGCTCCACGCGGTCATCGGCAGCACCACCATCATGTAGACGCACAGGCCGAGCACGATCGATGGCGCCGACAGCAGGATGTCGTTGACCAGGCGGACGATGCTGCCCAGCCGCGATG
>CAZSOU010000008.1:0-47728 GCA_964608595.1 uncultured Rhodanobacteraceae bacterium | reverse complement strand
TGTCGCTCACGCCGAACACGAACCAGCCGGCGTGGATCATCCAGAACAGCAGCGGTGCCTTCTCGCTGTAGGGCTGGCCGTTCAGGTGCGGGACCAGCCACTGGCCGTGGTTCCACATGTCCCAGGCAACCGCGAGCGTGCGCGTGGAGTAAAGCGGCATCGGGCCGTGCGAGAAAATGGCGATCAACGCCACCAGCAGCCACAACGGCAGCCAGGGCCACAGGGTACGCAGGAATTCGGTGGTGCGGTCGGAACGTGAAGTCATCAAGACGGCATCGTGGCAGGAGGGAAGAGTCTAACCGCCCGGACGCATTGACGGGTCGGCGGGGCCCGGGGATTCAATGCTTCCAGTAGCCGATGCGCTTGCGAATCTTGAATTTGCGCCACAGGTTGGCCGGTTTGCGTTTGCGGTTGCGTCCGCCGGCGGCGATGAAATTGTCGATGGCTTGCAGGATGCGCTCGCTCGATTGGCCGTCGCGATACGGGTGGATGGATTGTCCGTAATCGTGGATGGCCTGCATCAACTCGGGCGGGCGCTCGAGTGCACGGCGGATGGCGGGTTCGAAATCCGCCGGATCGTGGATGTCGATCAGCTGCGGTCCGGGACGTCGATTGTTGAACGTGACCACCGGCTTGCCGGTCAACAGAAATTCGTTGAGCGCGGAGCTGGTGTCCGAACACATCATGTCGGCCTGGTCGAACAATTCCAGGATATTGTCGTTGTCGGCAAAACGGAGGTGGGCGTTCTCGAGCGCCTTGTAGCGTGTCACGGTGTCGGCATTCATTTTCGGATGAAAGGTGACGATCCAGCGCCAGCGGCCGTCGCGCGACAGGCGTTTGACCTGTTCGTACAAGGTGTCGGCGGCGCTCCATGAGGGCGAAAACGTGGAGTGGTAGAGGATCACCGGCGGCTCGCGCACCGGCGCCGGCGCGCCGTCGAGCGTCGCCACGAAAGGATCGAGTTTCGGCCAGCCCGTCTGCGTGACGGTGAAATGCCCCAGTTTGTCGGCCAATGCCTTGAACCGGGCGGTGTCGCGCGGGCCGGTGGTGCAGTACAGGTCGAAAAAACCGCGAATGTAGATGTGGCGCGGCTTGCCGGCGTCAAACCCGTGGAAGGTTTCCACCTTCACGCCGGGAAAGAAATGCGGCACGGCGTTGCTTGGCGTGATCACCGCGATCGGATTCCAGGCACGCACGCCGTCGGCATCGAGCAGCCGTTCGTCGGCGAGCAGATCGTCGGCGCCAGGGCCGTCGAAAAACCACGCCGCTTCATCGCCGCGTGCGCGAATCGCTTCCTGCACCGGGCGCAGGATGGCCAGCGCGTAGCGTTCCGAACCGTACAAAAGATAATGTCTGGCCATGTCAGCGTTCGATGTGGTGCGAGGTGAGAGTCTTGGCGGCACGCGCGACGGAATCCGGGTTGGTCCGCATTTCGTAGTAGCGCATGCGCTTGTAGAGCGCGTAGCTGGCCGCCGTCTGCGCGATGATGAAACCGCGCCAACCGTCCATGAAAGCCAGTCGCAGCACGTAGTCCTTGATGAAGGCCGTCACGTACACGAACGGCGCCTGCCACATGCCGACCGGTTTGTTGCGTCCGTGCCAGTCGCGGCACTTGAGCTCGGCATAGCGCAGCACCTTGAGTTGCTTGTGCACCAGCGTGGGATTGTTGGCATGCTCGAATGGCGCGCGCATGATCGGTGCGCTGCCGTCGTGCTGCAACGATTCGTGCACGCGCACGTCGCGCCAGCGGGCACGCTCGCGATGGTACAGACGCGTCAGCTTTTCTCCCGTATTGGGCCGGTAAAAGCGCATCGGCCGGCCCATGTAGATGGTGCGTCGGCGCAGGGTGATGGCGGGAACATCGCTTTCCATCAGCGCCGGCAGGCGGGCTTCGAGCTCGGTTGCCAGCTCCGGCGACAGCCATTCGTCGGCATCCAGCATCAGGATCCAGTCATGGGTGCATTGCGTGCTGGCGAAATTGCGCTGCGCGCCGAAACCCGGCCAGTCGTGATGCACCACGCGTGCCCCGTGGTCGCGGGCAATGGCGCAGGTGTCGTCGTCGCTGCCCGAATCCACGACGAGCTTTTCTGCCGCAAACGGCACGCTGTCCAGACAACGGGCGATGCAATCGGCCTCGTTGTGGGTGATCACGGCGAGGGTCAGGGGCAAGGTGCTCGGCATGCAGGGATTCTAGCCTGCTTTATTCATCAGCGTTCGTAGCGAGCCGGACCAAGGGCATGTCCTGTGCGGGTTTCGCGACCAAGGGGCGCACAGGCGTAGTTGCGCTACGTCGAGCACCCCGACCGAGCGAAAACCGTGCAGGGCGTGTCATTGGGCCGGCGCAGTAGAAGGTTGGCAAATAAAGCAGGCTAGCCAATGTGCCGCCGGGCAATCCATTATGATCGGCATGGTTTGTTCACCGCTCGGATCGGCGCATGGATACCACCACGACTTTCGCGGTCGTCATCACCAGCTACAACTATCGCGACTACGTGATCGAGGCGGTCGAGGGCGTGCTCGGGCAGACGCGGGCGGTGCGCCAGGTGGTGGTCGTCGATGACGGTTCCACTGATGGTTCCGATGCGCTGCTCCAGGAGCATTACGCCGACGACGACCGGGTCACGCTGGTGTTCGCGCCCAACGGTGGGCAGTTGCATGCCATGCAGCGCGGCATGGAACAGTTGGTGCCCGGGGTCGACGTGGTGTGTTTTCTGGATTCGGACGATCGCTGGAAAGGCGATTATCTGCAACGCGTGGCGGAAATCTACGACACGCGTGCGGACGTCGATTTCGTGTTTTCGGACATGCAGTGTTTCGATCAGCGCCATCACGTGATCTCCTTTCACGAGCGTGCCGTGGACCTCGGATTCACCGCGCTTTGCACATTCGTGCAGACGGTCTGGTACGGCGTGCCGACGTCGGCGATTTCCATGCGCACACGCTGGGCGCGGCGGGTGCTGGATTTGCCGGAAGCGTTTCGCGACGACTGGCGCACGTCGCCCGACAATTGCCTGGTCTATGGCGCCAGTGTGCTCGGCGCGCGCAAGTACTATCTGCCGACCGGCAGCGTCGAATACCGCATCCATGGCGCCAATGCCTGGTCGTCCAATCGCAGCCCCGAGCAGGGCTATCACAATTTCATCAAGACGCGCCGCCTGATTGCACATTACGCACGGGTGGCGGGCATCGACGAATCGTCCTGCGACATCAAGGCCTGCAAACTCGAATACCGCACCAAGCCGGCACCGCCCTGGGCCGAAACCATGCGTTATTTCCGTTTGCTGATGAGCCGCCGCGCGTGGCCGGTGTGGAAAAAATGGGAGCGCGCCCTGAGCGTGCTGTCGCATGGCTGGAAATCGCGCGGGGCGTGACGGTATGCGCATCAGTGTCGTCGTCATCACCTACAACTGGCCCGAAGCGTTGCGCGCCGTGCTCAAGGGTCTGGCCGAACAGAGCGAGTTGCCGTACGAAGTCATCGTGACCGACGATGGTTCGGCAGTGGCGACACGCGAGGTGATCGAAGCGACGGCGCCGACGTTTCCCACGCGACTGGTTCACCTGTGGCAGCCGGATGACGGCGCCCGCATGAGCCGTGCGCGCAATCGCGGCATTGCCGCCGCGGGTGGCGACTACATCGTGCTGATGGACGGTGACATGGTGCCGCGCCGACACTTCATCGCCGATCATCACGCGTTCGCGAAGCGCGGTTGTTTCGTGCAGGGTTCGCGCATGTTGCCCGATGAAGCGGCGTCGCGGCGCATGCTCGATCGCGACAGTTTCGCGCTGCATTTTTTCAGTCGCGGGCTGGAGCGGCGCCGCCACGCCTTGCGTGTGCCCTGGCTGGCACGTGCGTGGTCGCGACCCAAGGTCAGTCGACGCGGCATCAAGAGTTGCAACATGGCGTTCTGGCGCGACGATTTGCTGGCGCTCAACGGGTTCAACGAAGCCATGACCGGCTGGGGGCGCGAGGATGCGGAACTTGCGGTGCGTGCGTTCAATCACGGTTTGCAGCGACGTGATCTGCGTTTTGCCGGCATGGCCGTCCATGTGTGGCACAAAAGCCGCAAGTACCGTGGGCGCAGCGTCAACGACGACATTCTCGACGCGACCGTGGCCGGGCATCGGGATCGTTGCGAACGCGGTATCGATGCGCACCTGACCGAGTTTGCCGAGCCGCCACCCGATGTGCGCGAAACCATGGGTGCTCAGTCCACCGCGCCCTGACGTTTCGACGGCACGCAGCCGGGCACCACGGCGTCGATGCCGAACAGCCACCAGTCGTATTCGTTGGCGTGTCCCAGTTCCGTCGCCCGGTCGCGGCGCACGCACGAGCCCATGTCTTGTTCACGGATGAATACGCGACGGTTCGCGGGATCGGCGCGCAACCACTGGATGGCGGCCTGGTATTGCGTGGCCGGCGGCTCGGAAAAACCGAATTCGGCCACCGGGCCCTGTGCCATCAGCAAGTTCTGTTCTTTCCAGTCCACCAGCCCGATACGGACGTGTGGCCCGGCGGCGATCCGCGCGGCGTGCATCACGTCGCGTGACGAACGGTCGCCATTGAGAAGCGGATAACCCCACAGACCGTACAGCGCCCACACGACGCCGGCGAACAAGACCCAGCCCAGCGCCGCGCGGCGCAGTCGCGTCGCCAGCACGATGGCGATGCCGGTCAGGCCGATGGCGATGAACATGTGCCACAGGCGCGGGTCCAGGTGACCGCGCAGGTGCGCCGCCCACGACGGATGACCGAACGTGGCCCAGAGCGCCGCCACGGCGAGCAGCGACGACAGCAGCGAGGTCAGCATCAGCAGCAGCAGCTTCGGGCCGCGTCGACACATCAACCCCGGCAACAACGGCGCCAGCGCCAGCGCGGCCATCGGCAAGGCCGGCAGGATATAGACCCCGCGTTTGCCGGAGCTGAGCGAAAAGAACACCAGCGTCAGCACAACCCAGCCGAGCGGCAGCAGAAACCGTGCGTCACGTCGGCGCAGGCGCCGCCACCATGCCGGCAACGCCCATGGCAACGCGATCGACAGCGGCAACCAGTTGAACACGATCACTTCGAGGAAATACCAGGCGGGGTGCTGGTGACCGCTGAACGCGGCGTAGCGATGCACGGTCTGGCCGAACAGGATGTCGTGCACATACGCCGCGTGTACGGCGTCGCCGTCGACATGCGTCACCAGCAGCACCGGCGTCAGCCAGGCGATGATCGGCAGCAGAAACAGCCCGATGGCCGCCGCGAACCAGTGCCAGCTGCCGCGCGTCGGCGTGAAGTGACGCCAGCGTGCCTTGAGCGCGAATGCATACGGCACGAACATCAGCAGCGCCAGTACGCCCACGCCCTTGGTGATCACGCCGATGCCGGCAAACAGGCAGCCCACCGCGAACCAGCGCCTGCTCGGTCCCAGCAGCAAGTGACGCAGCAGACCGTAATTGGCCAGCGTCATGAAACCGACCAGCGTGGGGTCGATCTGCGCCTTGCGGAACTGGAAGGTGAACTGGACTGTCACCAGCAGCGTGAGCGCTGCCAGCAGTCCGCTGCGGTGATTCCACAGACGCCGCGCGAGGTCGTACACCAGACCCAGCGTGAGCAGGCCCGACAGCAACGAGGGCAACATGAATGCCACGCGCCAGCTGCGGGTGATCAGGTAACTGGCGGCCTGCAGCCAGAAAAACACCGGCGGCTTGTCCGAATAGAGCTCTTGCCCGCGATGCGGAAACAGCCATTGGCCGTGCGCGACCATCCATTGCGCCGCCAGCGCAAAGCGCGGCTCGTCCGAGGGCCACGGATCGCGCAGACCGATTCCCAGGCCCAGCATCACCAAGGCGAAAAGGCCGAACCAGAGCAATTCGCGGCGAGCATTACCCAGCCACAACGGGCGAGCACGCGAGAGAGGCTTGGGCATATTCACGCAGGTGTCCGATGGAAACGGCGCCAAGCATAACTTAGACCGCCGGATGGTCGCGTACAAAACATGCCACTCCGGCGCCGAGCCGACGGCCGGCCTACGCGGGTTGCTTTTGCAGCGCGGCGAAGTACATGCCGTCGAGCTCGTCTTCGCCGGGCAGGATCTGCCAGCCGGGGCCGGCGGCATGGCCGGTGGGCAGTTTCAGCGTGATCGCGCGGGCGTTTTCGTGGCGGTGCAACAGATCGTTGATCACTGTCTCGTTCTCGGCGCGCAGCAGCGAACAAGTGACGTACAGCAACCGGCCGCCGGGTGCCAGCAACGGCCACAGTGCCTGCAGCATGTGCTTTTGCGTGGTGGCCATGGCCTTGATGTCGGCGGCGCGACGGTGCAGGCGCACGTCGGCACGGCGGCGGATGACGCCGGTGGCCGAGCATGGCGCGTCGATCAGGATGCGGTCGAAGTGCCGGCCGTCCCACCAGTCATCCGGTTTGGCGGCGTCGCCGGTGATCACGGTCGCCTCGAGGCCCAGCCGCTTGAGGTTGTCGTTGATGCGCCGGGCGCGACGCGGGCTGGCTTCAAGCGCGGTGAGATCAATGGCGGCGCGTTCCAGCGCATGACATGCCTTGCCGCCGGGCGCCGCACAGGCGTCCAGCACGCGCTGGTCGGGCTGGATGTCGAGCAGGTCGGCGGCGGCCTGTGCCGCACCGTCCTGTACGGCGAACAGGCCTTCGTTGAAGCCCGGCAGACGCGTGATGTCGGTGCTGCGCTCGAGCATCAGCGCATCCGGCAACCAGTCGTGCGGTTCGCTGCCGTAACCGGCGTTGGCGAACGCGGCGGCGAGTGCTTCGCGGGTGTCGCGCTGGCGGTTGACGCGCACGGTCAACGGCGGTTCGATGTTGTTGGCCGCCAGCACGTTTTCGGCCTCGTCCGGCCAATCGTGGCGGATCGCGCGCACCAGCCAGCCGGGCAGCGAGTGATGCGTCACCGGGTCGTCATCGAGTCGCGCGGCCAGTTCGTCGCGTTCGCGCAACCAGCGGCGCAATACGGCGTTGACCAGACTGGCCAGACGCGGACGTTTCAGGGCGCGCGTGGCTTCGACGGTCGCGCCCACGGCAGCATAGGCCGGCAGTTTGAGGATTTCGATCTGTACCAGACCGATGACCAGCAAGGCGTGCACCGCCGGCTGGCGTCGCTTGAGCGGCTGTTCCAGCAGAAGCTTCAGCGCGGCGTCGTAGCGCAACCACCAGCGCGCGCCTTCGTGCAGCAGCGCACTGAGCATGGCGCGGTCGCGCGGGTCCGCCAGGCGCGGGGCGCTGCGCGTGAGCACCTCGCGCAACGACGCGCCCTTGATGGCCACCTCGGCCAGCGATTCGGCCGCCAAGGCGCGCACGTTGAAGATTTTGGCGGGAGCGGATGGCATGACGCGGGAATCGATCCTTGGATGCAAGTTTGTGGAATTTGGCTGATTCACCATGGTGATGCAAATGCCATGATGCAAGCGCCAACGGGAATTTTTCAGGGCCGAGTGCGTAAATCCGGATGTGCGTTGAGGTAATCGGCCGCGCGGATGCGGCGTCCGCCGGGGCGTTGCAGCTCGAGCAATCGCAGCGCGCCTTTGCCGCAAGCGATGTCGATGCCTGACGGCGTCGCCGCCAGCAGCGTACCGGGTGCGGCGGAAACCGGATGGTCGACGGCCTCGGCGCGCCATACGCGCACGCGCTCGCCCGCCAGCGCCAGCGTGGTGCCGGGCCAAGGGTCGAATGCGCGGATTTTACGCGCAAGTTCGACGGCGTTGCCCGCAAGATCGAGTACCGATTCCGACTTTTCCAATTTGCTGGCGTAGACGGCGGTGGTCTGTGCCTGCGGCGTGGCGGTCAGCACTTCTCCTTCGACGGTGCGCTGCAGTGCTTCGCTCAACATCTCTGCCCCCAGCGAGGCCAGACGATCATGCAGGCGGCCGCCGGTATCGTCGGTGCGGATGGGCGTACGCCGTTCCAGCAGGATCGGGCCGGTATCGAGCCCGGCTTCCATGCGCATCAGGTCGACGCCGGTTTCCGGGTCGCCGGCGGCGATGGCGCGCTGGATGGGTGCGGCGCCGCGCCAGCGCGGCAACAGGCTGGCATGTACGTTCCAGCAGCCCATCCGCGGGATGTCCAGCACGGCCTGTGGCAATATCCGGCCGTAGGCGACCACGATCATGAGGTCCGGCGCCAGGTCGGCCAGGTGTGCCCGGGCATCGGCGCTTTTCAGGGTGTCGGGTTGCTCGACCGCAATACCGGCGTCAAGCGCGGCCTGCTTGACCGGGCTGGCGAGAAATTTGCGTCCGCGCCCGGCACGTCGGTCCGGTTGCGTGTAGACAGCCACCACCTCCACACCGACGGCGCGCAGGCAGGCATCGAGGCAGGGCACGGCAAAGTCGGGTGTCCCGGCAAACACCACACGCAACGGTCGCGGCATCTCAACCCGCCTTGCGACGTTGTTTTTCCAGGCGCTTGAGCAGCATGGCGCGCTTCAGCGACGACAGGTAATCGATGAACACCTTGCCGTCCAGATGGTCCAGCTCGTGCTGGATGCACACGGCCTTGAGGCCGTCGACCTCACGCGTGATGGTGTGGCCCTGGACATCTTCGGCTTCCACGTGGATCCAGTCGGCGCGCTTGACGTCGGCAAACACGCCGGGGAACGACAAGCAGCCCTCCTGATATACCTGCTCGCCGCGTTTTTCGCTGATGCGCGGGTTGATCAGCACCTGCGGATCGCTGCGGTCGTCGGAAATGTCCATCACGAACACGCGCTCGGTCACCCCCACCTGGGTGGCGGCAAGACCGATGCCGTTGGCGGCGTACATGGTTTCCAGCATGTCGTCGGCCAATTTGGCGAGCGCGTCGTCGAACTTGCTCACCGGCGCGGCTTCGGCGCGCAGGCGTGGATCGGGAAATTCGAGAATGTTCAAAATGGCCATGATCGATAGCGTTTGCTGGGCGACAATACAAAGGCGACACCGTCAAATTGCGGGCGATTTGGCGAAAACCAAGCCGCGCGCCCATTACGATGTGACAGTCTAAAGGAAGCTCCGGTCGAATCCAGCGCCTGTGCGGGACCGGATCGGAGCTTTCGGACACCCGCCTCGATCTCACGTGGCTTGAGCCGGGCGCTGTGCTGTTCCATTTCATCCATTCCAATATCCGGGGAAACGGGGGATTACCCGCCATGTTGAAGAAAGTACTTGCTCTGTTGGCCGGCCTGTCGGTTGCGCTGACGGCTTACGCGGCCACCACCCATCTGAAACCGGGTCACCCGGATCGTTACGTGGTCCGGAAAGGCGACACGTTGTGGGATATTTCCGCGCGTTTTCTGACCCAGCCGTGGTATTGGCCGGAAATCTGGCAGGCCAATCCGCAGGTTCACAACCCGCATCTGATTTATCCGGGCGACGTACTCAATCTGGGCTATGACCATGGCCCCACGTTGAAACTGGAACCAAGCATTCATGAAGGCAAGTCGGCGATCACCGCGATTCCCTTGTCGCAATTGAAGATGTTTCTCGAGAACATGCGCGTGATCGATTCGGACACGCTCGAGAACACGCCCTACGTGATGGCGTTCGAGGAAAACCAGTTGCGCGGCACGCCCGGCAACTTCGTCTATGCGCGGCAGATCAGCGCGCAGCCGGGGCAGAAATACGCCATCGTTCGCCCCAGCCACGTGTTTCGCCAGTACGACGCCGCCGGCGACAACGGTTCCGATATCGCCGCGCATCTTCTGGAAAGCAATGTCGAGATGGTGCCTGGACCGTGGAAGGAAGACTTTCGCCATGACGGCCATTACGGCAGCGGTGACGAGCTGGGTGTGGAAGTCAGAGTGATCGGACACGCCGAGGTGTTGCGCAGCGGCGACCCGACGTCGCTGCTGATTACCGATTCCACCATGGAAATCCGCAAGGGTGATCGCCTGCTGCCGGTCGACGATCATCCGTACGACCCGTATTTCTACCCGCATGCCCCGCAATCGGTGCCGGCCAACGCCAGTGTGATCGCCTTCGCGCACGCATTGAATGCTGTCGGCAAACGTGACGTGGTGGCCCTGTCGGTCGGCAGTGCCGATGGCATCGACAACGGCACCACATTCTCGGTCTCGCGGCCGGGCGAAACGGTGCATGACGATGTCAGCGGCTACGCCCTGCATTCGAGCCTGGGCGACCACGTCAAGCTGCCGGACGAGTTCATCGGCCACGTGATGGTGTTCCGTACCTTCCAGCACGTCAGTTACGGCCTGGTGATGGACGGCATCCGGCCGGTGAAGATCGGCGACAAGCTGACGATGCCGGAGTAGAGCGAGTGGCGGGATCCCGGGGCCGGATTGCCCGTTCCACCCGGGAATCCCCCTACACCCGAACACGTCTCCCGCCTACATCCCCCATCCGCGCCGCGACTTAAACTGCGCGGATGTCCGAACGTGATGATCTGCGCACCTGGCTGACCCTGATGCGCGCCCCCGGCGTGGGGGCCGCGACCGTCCGCGCGTGGTTGCGGGAAGCGGACGGCCACATCCATGGCGCGTTGAACGTGGCGCGCGCCGAGAAGCGGCTGTCGTCGGCGACCCGCGCGTGGCTGCGATCCCCCGACGCCGAGCGCCTGGATGCCGACATCGCCTGGCTGGACGCGCCCGACCATCGCCTGCTGCGCTGCGACGAAGCGGATTTTCCGCCGCAACTGGAATCGATTGCCGATCCGCCGGCGGCTCTGTTCGTGGCCGGACGCGCCGAATTGTTGCTGCGCCCGCAGATCGCCATTGTCGGCGCGCGCGGCGGGAGCGCCGCCGGGCTGGCCAACGCACGCCTGTTCGCGCGCGACCTGGCACGCGCCGGCATGGTGGTTACCAGCGGTCTCGCCGACGGCATCGACGGCGCGGCACACGCGGCCACGCTGGATGCCTCCGGCGATACGGTGGCCGTCATGGGGACCGGCCCGGATCGCATTTATCCGCGCCGGCATCGTGTGCTGGCTGAACGCATCGCCGGCAAGGGCGCCGTGGTCAGCGAGTTTCTGCCCGGCACGGGGCCGAAGGCGGGCCATTTCCCGCGCCGCAACCGTGTTATTTCGGGCCTGTCGCTGGGGACGCTGGTCATCGAGGCCAGTGTGCGTTCGGGTTCGTTGATCACCGCGCGCCTGGCCAGCGAACAGGGGCGCGAAGTATTCGCTTTGCCGGGCTCCATCCACAACCCGCTGGCGCGCGGCTGCCATCGCCTGATCCGCGACGGCGCGCAGCTGGTGGAAACGGTCGATGATGTGCTGACCGCTCTGCAGCCGCTGGCACTGGCGCTGGGCGACGATCTGGCGCGGCGGCTGGATGACGATGATGTGAATGCGTCGGACGCCGCGCCTGCCGACGATGATCCCGAACGGCGCCGCCTGCTCGAGGTGCTGGGGCATGGCGAGCCGGTCGCCGTGGACACGCTCAGCCAGCGCAGCGGCCTGCCGGCACATGCGGTGTCGTCGATCCTGCTGATGCTGGAGCTGGAAGGCGAGGTCGCCGGCGAGGCGGGCGGGCGCTGGCTGCGCGTGACATAGGGACCCTCTGAGCCCGATGACGCTCGTGCATACTTGTTCAGGGGGTCCACAGGGTGAGCCTGCCGCTCGGATCCGGGCGGGTCGGGGCCCGCCCTGTGGCGGTTGATTCGCCGGGTGGCGGCCTGTCTCCATGTCGTGCCCTTTCCCTTAGAATGACTGTCCCACGTGGACGTTCAGGCAATATGTGCTTGACAGCATGGCCTGCCATGTGATCCCACTATATACAAGGTGTCGGCCGAATGCCTCGGTCGGCGCGTTTTCTGCGTTCGGATAATTTGCCCATGGCCAAAAACCTGCTCATCGTCGAATCGCCTGCCAAGGCCAAGACCATCAACAAGTATCTCGGCAAGGACTTTCAGGTGCTGGCCTCCTATGGGCACGTGCGTGATTTGCGCCCCAAGGAGGGCGCGGTCGACACCGAGCACGGCTTTGCCATGACCTACGAGCTGATCGAGCGCAACGTCCGCCACGTCAACGACATCGCCAAGGAGGCCAAGGCCGCCGACAGCATCTACCTCGCCACCGACCTGGACCGCGAAGGCGAGGCGATCAGCTGGCACGTCAGCGAGATCCTCAGGGACAAGGGCCTGCTCGACGGCAAGGACGTGCACCGCGTGGTGTTCAGCGAAATCACGCCGCGCGCGATCAAGGCCGCCGTGGCCAACCCGCGCGAGCTGTCGCACGACCTGGTCGATGCCCAGCAGGCGCGCCGCGCGCTGGACTTCCTGGTCGGCTTCAACCTTTCGCCGGTGCTGTGGCGCAAGGTGCAGCGCGGCCTGTCCGCCGGCCGCGTGCAGTCGCCGGCGCTGCGCATGATCGTCGAGCGCGAGGAAGAGATCGAGGCCTTCAAGCCACGCGAATACTGGACCGTCGAGGCCGACCTCGCCCATCCCGACGGCGCCTTCCGTGCACGCCTGACCCAGCTGAACGGCAAGAAGTTCGAACAGTTCGACCTGACCGACGAAACCACGGCCATGGCGGCACGCCAGGCGCTGCTGGACGCCGCCGGCGGCAGCCTCACCGTCGGCGAAATCACGCGCAAACAGCGCAAACGCCGCCCGGCCGCGCCGTTCACCACCTCCACCTTGCAGCAGGAAGCCGCGCGCAAGCTCGGTTTCACCACCAGCCGCACCATGCGCGTGGCGCAGGGCCTGTACGAAGGCGTGGCGCTGGGCAGCGAGGGCAACGTCGGCCTGATCACCTACATGCGTACCGACGCCGTGGCGCTCTCGCAGGACGCGCTGTCCGAATTGCGCGAGCTGATCGCCCGCGACTACGGCGACAAGGCGCTGCCCGACGCGCCGCAGGTGTACAAGTCCAAATCCAAGAACGCGCAGGAAGCGCACGAGGCCATCCGTCCGACCTCGGCCCTGCGTACGCCCAAACAGATGGCCGCCCATCTCAACGACGACCAGCGCAAGCTCTACGAGCTGATCTGGAAGCGCACCGTGGCCTGCCAGATGATCCACGCCACGCTGGACACCGTGTCGGTCAACTTCCCGGTCGGCGACGCCAGCTTCCGCGCCACCGGCACCACCGTGGTCGACCCCGGCTTCCTGGCCGTGTACGAGGAAGGCCGCGACAGCCGCAACAAGGACGAGGACGACGACGCCAAGCGCCGCCTGCCGGCCCTGAACCAGGGCGACGTGGTGCCGCTCACCGACATCCTCGCCGACCAGCACTTCACCGAGCCGCCGCCGCGCTATTCCGAGGCCAGCCTGGTCAAGGCGCTGGAGGAATACGGCATCGGCCGGCCGTCCACCTACGCCAGCATCATCCAGGTGCTGCAGAACCGCGAATACGTGTACCTGGACAGCCGCCGCTTCAAGCCTTCCGATGTCGGCCGCGCGGTGAGCAAGTTTCTCACTGCACATTTCACCCAGTACGTCGACTACGACTTCACCGCGCATCTGGAGGACGATCTCGATGCGGTCAGCCGTGGCGAACAGGCCTGGGTGCCGTTGCTGGAAAAATTCTGGAAGCCGTTCAAGGAAACGGTCGACGACAAGATCGAAAACGTCGAGCGCAGCGAAGCCACCGGCGCGCGGGTGCTCGGCGACGACCCCAAGACCGGCAAGCCGATTTCGGTACGGCTGGGCCGTTACGGACCCTATGTTGCGCTGGGCAACAAGGACAGCGACGAAAAACTGAAATTCGCCAGTCTGCGCCCCGGCCAGAGCATGCACACCATTACCCTGGAAGAAGCGATCGAGCTGTTCAAGCTGCCGCGCGTGCTGAGCGAAGATGAAGACGGCGAAGAGCTCAGTGTCGGCATCGGCCGCTTCGGCCCGTTCGTCAAGCAGGGCAAGGTCTATGCTTCACTGAAGGCGGAAGACGACCCCTACACCATCGAACTCGATCGTGCGCGGGAACTGATGCGCGACAAAAAGGAATTTCTCGCCAACCGCATCATCCAGGAGTTCGACGACGGCATTCAGGTGCTGAACGGCCGCTACGGTCCCTACATCACCGACGGCAACAAGAATGCGAAGATCCCCAAGGAGCGCGAGCCCAAATCGCTGACCCACGAGGAGTGCAAGGAACTGATTGCCGCCGCTCCCGAACGCAAACGCCGCGGCGGCGCCAGGAAGACCGCGAAAAAGGCGACCAAAAAAGCGACGAAGAAGGCGACTCGCAAGACCGCCAAAAAAGCCACGAAAAAGGCCGCCAAAAAAACGACCGCCAAAGCCACCAAAAAAACCGCTGCCAAAAAAGCCGCCAGGAAAACCACGAACAAAACCACGACCTGAGGAAGACCGGGCGCCAGCTCGGCACATCCGCCAACCAAACCGAGGAGCGCCGGGTCCCGGCCCGGCAGAACACCATGTCCGCAGCCCCCGTCACCGACATCCCCGCCGCCGCCGCCGCCTTGCGCGAAGGTGGCGTCATCGCCTATCCCACCGAAGGCGTTTACGGTCTGGGTTGCGACCCGCGCAACCAGGCCGCCTTCGAGCACCTGTTCGATCTCAAGCAGCGGCCGTCCACGCACGGGGTGTTGCTGATGGGCGCCGATTTCGAACAAGTCGAACCGTGGATCGACCTCGAAGCCGTGCCGGCCAAAGCTCTGGCCATGGTGCGTGAATCCTGGCCCGGGCCCAATACCTGGATATTTCCGCGTGCGGCCGGCACGCCATCATGGGTTGCCGGCGGTCACGTCGGGATCGCCTTGCGCGTCACCGCCCACGAGCCGGCCGCCGCATTGTGCCGCGCCTGCGGCGGCGCCATCGTTTCCACCAGCGCCAATCTGCACGGGCAGCCCTCGGCCACCAGCACCAGCGAAGTGGCGGATTATTTTCCCGATGGCCTGGCCGCCATCGTCGACGCCCCTCTGGGCGGGCTGGACGGGCCCACACCCATTCGCGACGCTCTGACTGGCGCTATCATTCGCGCCTGACACGCTGCCTCGGGGAAAGGGAACATGTCCGTATCAGAGCCATCATCCATCGCATCCGCGTCATCCCTGCTGTCGTTGCTGGGCACGACCGACATGACGCGCGCGGTGGCTTGGCGACATGGCGAAAGCATCAGTGCGGGCGCCTTTCTCGCCCACGTCGCCCAGGTGGCAAAGCAGTTGCCGCCGGCACGCCACGTCATCAATTTGTGCGATGACCGCTACGCGTTTCTGGTCGCTTTCTGCGCGGCGTTGACGCAAGGCCAGACCAATCTGCTGCCGCCCTCGCGTGCGCCGCAGGCCGTGGCCGACATCATGGCTGCGCATCCGGGCTGCTATACCGTCGGCGAGCAGCATTTGCCCGTGACGCCGCCCGGCCACGTGTACCTGTCGTCTCTGCACGAAATACCTGCCGCGACGGATGTCGTGCCGCATGTCGCCGCCAATCACGTCGCCGCGATCGGTTACACCTCCGGCTCCACGGGGCGGCCGCAAGCCAGTGTCAAGACCTGGGGCAGCTACGCGGCCAGTTCCGGCGGCAATCTGGACATGCTGCGCAGCCATCTCGACGAACCGTTCCAGGTACTTGCCACGGTGCCGCCGCAACACATGTACGGCATGGAGTTTTCCGTGTTGCTGCCGTTGTTCGGCAATATCGGCGTGCATGCCGGCCGTCCGTTGCTGCCAGCCGATGTGGCGCGCGCGCTGGATGAATTGCCATCGCCGCGCGTGCTGGTAACCACTCCCGTGCATCTGCGGGCGCTGGTCGCTTCCGGCCAATCCATGCCGGCGCTGGAGGCCATGGTGTCGGCCACCGCACCCATGCCCACGGACCTGGCGCGTACCGCCGAAGCACGCTTCGGCGCGCCGTTGCTGGAAGTGTTCGGTTCCACCGAAACATGTGTGTTCGCCAGCCGGCGCAGTGCTTGCGAAGCTGCCTGGACCACGTACCCCGGCGTTGCCTTGCAGCCGCAGCCCGACGGCACCCGCATCGACGCTCCGCAACTGGTCGAGCCGGCCACGCTGGCCGATATCGTCGAACTGACGCCCACCGGGTTCCGTCTGGTCGGGCGCAACAGCGATCTTCTCGACATGGCCGGCAAACGTGCCTCGCTGGCCGACTTGAACCAGCGCCTGCTGGCCATCGACGGCGTCGAAGACGGTGCGATTTTCCAACTTGATACGGCCGATTCGCTCGACGTGCGGCGTCTTGCCGCCGTCGTCGTGGCGCCGACTCGCACCGAAGCGGACATACTCGCTGCCCTGCGCCGCGCCATCGACCCGGTGTTTCTGCCACGGCCCCTGCACAAGGTCGATCGCTTGCCGCGCAATGCGACCGGGAAACTGCCGCGAGCCGAACTGCTGGCGCTGCTGAAGCATGATTGACGCCACTCGCGTGGAGTGGATCACGGAGCCTCCGGGCGGGGTCGGTTTTTTGACGCCGGATTTTGCGGCATCATGAGCGGCCCGACGCCACGATGGCGTGGTTCGAGTTGGAGTGTCCATGAAAGTTCTGGTGGTGGGCGGCGGCGGCCGCGAACATGCGTTGGCGTGGAAAATCGCGCAATCGCCGCGCGTGTACAGCGTGCTGGTGGCCCCGGGCAACGCCGGTACGGCGCGTGAGCCGGGCTTGCGCAACGTGGATGTGGCGGCGACCGACATCGACGGCTTGCTGGCATTGGCGCGTGCCGAGCAGGTAGAGCTGACCGTGATCGGCCCGGAAGCGCCGCTGGTGGCGGGCATCGTGGACACGTTCCGTGCCGCCGGCTTGCGTTGTTTCGGGCCACGGGCGGTGGCCGCGCAACTGGAAGGCTCCAAGACGTTCGCCAAGGATTTCATGGCTCGACACAACATTCCCACCGCGCGCCATGCCGCGTTTACCGAGCTGAAACCGGCGTTGGCCTACGTGCGCGAACAGGGCGCGCCGATTGTCATCAAGGCGGACGGACTGGCTGCCGGCAAGGGCGTGGTGGTGGCGTTGACCTTGTCCGATGCCGAGCAGGCGTTGCACGACATGCTGGGCGCGCATGCGTACGGCGAGGCGTCGGCGCGTGTGGTCGTCGAAGCGTTTCTCGAGGGCGAGGAAGCCAGCTGCATCGTCATCAGCGATGGCCGGACCGCGCTGCCGATGGCCTCCAGCCAGGACCACAAACGTCGCGACGAGTGCGATCTCGGCCCCAACACCGGCGGCATGGGCGCGTACTCGCCGGCGCCGGTGGTTACGGCCGCGGTGGAACAACGCATCATGACCGATATCGTCGAGCCGACGCTTGCCGGCATGGCGGCCGAGGGCGCGCCGTTCATCGGATTTCTGTACGTGGGGTTGATGATCGACAAGAACGGCGCCCCGCACGTGGTGGAGTACAACGTGCGCCTCGGCGATCCGGAGACGCAGCCGATCATGCTGCGCCTGCAGTCGGATCTGGCGGTGCTTGTCGATGCGGCACTGGACGGCCGTCTCGACCAGGTGCAGGCGCGCTGGGATCGACGCCCGGCGCTGGGCGTGGTGATGGCATCGGGCGGCTATCCGGGCAGCTACGCCAAAGGCAAGCCGATCAGCGGGCTGGATGATCATGCCGAGCCCGGGACCAAGGTTTTTCATGCGGGGACGAGCGTCGATGACGACGGCCGCGTGGTCACGTCTGGCGGGCGCGTGTTGTGCGCCTGTGCGCTGGGCGAGGATCTGCCGGCTGCGCGCGAGCGGGCCTATGAAACGGTGTCCGGCATTCGGTTCGAGAACGCGTTCTATCGCCGCGACATCGGTCACCGCGCCTTGCATCGGTGACGTTTTCGCGGCCACCGGCCGCTCCCACAAGGTTTCGAAGTGTCCCGTGTGGGAGCGGCCGGTGGCCGCGACCGATCAGGCCCGGTCGAAGCGTTGTGCCAGCGCGTCGGTGGCCGACACCAGTGCATCCACGATCGCCGGTTCCGACGCGGCGTGGCCGGCCAGCACGATTTCGAGGTCGGCTTCCGGCCAGGCGCGGGCCAGATCCACCGCGCTCTTGGCGGGACACACCAGGTCGTAACGTCCCTGCACGATGTAGCCGGGCAGATGGCGAATGGTGTCGATGTCGCGCAACAACTGGTCCGGCTCCAGAAAACAGCGTTCGCGGAAGTAGTGGGCCTCGGTGCGAGCCATCGAGACAGCCACCTCCGGTGCGCCGAAATCGGCTTCGGTCTCGGGGCTTTCTTCCAGCGTCAGACCGCCGGCTTCCCACACGCTCCAGGCATGTGCGGCGGATTGGCGAATGGCTTCGTCGTCGCAGGTCAGGCGTTTCCAGTACGCCTCCAGCATGTTGCCGCGTTCGGCGGCGGGGATCGGTTCGATGAACCGCTGCCATTTTTCCGGCAGGATGTTGGATGCACCGCCGGCTTCCACGTACCAGCGGATTTCGGCGGGGCGAGCCAGATAAATGCCGCGCAGCACCAGAGCCAGCGCGCGCTCGGGATGTGTCTCGGCATACGCCAGAGACAACGTCGAGCCCCAGGAGCCGCCGAATACCACCCATTGTTCGATGCCGAGGTGCTCGCGGATCTTTTCGATGTCGGCGACCAGATCCCAGGTGGTGTTGTCGGTGAGGTCGGCAAACGGGGTGGATTTGCCCGCGCCGCGCTGGTCGAACAGCACGATGCGATACCGCGCCGGATCAAAGAATTGCCGATGGTACGGCGCCAGTCCCGCACCGGGGCCGCCGTGCAGAAAAATCACCGGCAAGCCGTCGGGGTTGCCGCATTGTTCGAGGTACAGCGTGTGGCGGTCGTCGACCGGAAAGCGTTCGACGTGAAATGGTTCGATGGCGGGGTAAAGTGTGCGCATGGCGTGATCGTGCAATGGTCGATGTGGTTGGCATGTATGTGCGGGGCGCATCTCGTGCACGACAACGCGCGCTCTCATGGAGCCATGCGGCATCGCGCTTGAGATGCGTTCGAAAACGTCAGGACAGGTCGAGCGCGGCCGTCAAGTCGCCGGGCGCGAAGCCGTTGTGCTTGCGCATGGCTTCGTCGCGCAAAATGACGCCCGGCAACGGGTTCAACCCGAAGCGGCGGTTGAGGAAGCGCTGGATGGAACCGGTGTCATGCACGGCATGTTCGACGTGGCCCCGTTTGGCGTGGGGCGAAATCACCAGTGCCGGAATGCGCGTGCCGGGTCCCCAGCGGTCGGCTTTGGGCGGCGCCACGTGATCCCACCAGCCGCCGTTTTCGTCCACGGTGACGACGACCAGCGTGTCTTTCCACAACGGGCTGGCCTTGAGCGCGTCGACGACGTCGGCGATGTGCTGATCGCCGGAGGCGAGGTCGGCATAGCCGGCGTGCATGTTGAGGTTGCCTTGCGGCTTGTAGAAGCTCACCGCCGGCAGACGACCGGCATCGATGTCGGCGAGAAAACGATTGGTGGACGCGTCGCTGCCGGTGCCGGCGTCGCGCAGATGCGCCTTGCGCGCCGCCGTGCCGGGAGCAAATTGGCGAAAGTAGTTCAGTGGTTGGTGATGCGCCTGGAAGTTCGGGCTGATCGGAAATTTCGCGCTGATGCCCTGATCGCCCTTGCCGTCCATGGCCATCTGCCAGCCGCCGCTGTACCAGGCCCAGTCGATGCCTTTGGCCGACAGGGCATCGCCGATGGTGAGGTGATCCTGCGGCGGCAGAATGCTGCTGCTGGACAGGTCGGCCAGTTGCGGGTTGTCCGGGTCGGTACTCCAACTCGGTTGGTAGGGCGGACCGAAGGTGTTGACGGCGTGGAAATCCGGCGTCAACGAGGCGTGCGACGCGAACTTGGGCACCCCGTCCATGGCGCTGGCCGGCGAATCGTCGGCCAGCTTGAGCTTGTAGCCGGCGGGTCCGTCTTCGAGCACCGCGATGCGGCGTTTGGCCGGGCTTCGGTCGGCGTTCGGATAGATCGGCGGCTGCGCGGTCACCAGGTATTGATGATTGAGAAAGGAGCCGCCGAAAGCGCCCATGAAGAAGTTGTCGAGCAGCGTGTTTTCACGCGCCAGCCGCCACAGCCCGAAGTTGGAGGCATTGGTGGCGTAGTGTCCCATCGGCAATGCCCCGTGATTGCCCCACGCCACGAAGCCGTCATTCCTGCCGCCGTTGATCTGCATCTGGTTGCGGTAGAAAACATGCACCGGACTGCTCGTGACCAGTTCATGCGGCAGCGGTTGGCCGTCGGCCGTGTGCAATTTCCAGGGTGCGTTGGCCAGGCCCTTGATGGCATCTTCGCCGATCTGCCACTTCTTGCCGTCGAAACGTTGCTCGTGCGGCACCAGACCGCCCCAGATCGGCGGCAGGGTATCCAGCAGGCGGCCATCGCGGTCGCGTTGCACAAAGCGTTCCGGCGGCAGCGATGACAGCGGCTGTTCCAGGCCGGGGAAGTCCGCGAACAGGTTGTTGAAGCTGCGGTTTTCGCAGAAGATCACCACCACATGGCGGATGTTTTCGCGCAGGGCCTGGTCGAGTGCGGTGTCGGCCTTCGATGCGCTCATGCCACCCGACGTCGGGTCCGGTGCACAGCCGGCGACCGTCAGTGCCGCGCCGGCCCATGCCATGTTGCCGAGCAAACGGCGGCGCGCGGGATTTTCGGGTGTGTCGCCCGCAGTCGGACGTGGGGGGGTCGGTTTTTCGGAGTCGCTCATGGCGAAAGCTTCGCGGAAACGTGAAGTTCCCAACATACCATTGCGACCGCTCGCGCAGGGGACGCGACGCTCGGAAAATGCCGGAACCCGCCGGCAAACTCCGTGTTACCGCCCCGCGGCCATGGCGACGCGGTGAAACGACCGTGCATTTCTCAGAGCTTGTAACCGCGATGGATGGCGACGACGCCGTCGGTGAGGTTGCGCACCTCCACATGACCGAAACCGGCGGCTTCCATCATGGTCTTGAGCGTGTCCTGGTCGGGATGCTTGCGGATCGACTCGGCGAGGTATTGATAGCTGTCGGCATCGTGGGCGAACAGGCGACCCAGACGCGGCAGCACATGGAACGAATGCAGGTCGTAGAGTTTGTTGAACACGGGATTCCTGACCCGCGAAAACTCCAGTACCAGCGCGCGCCCGCCGGGTTTGAGCACGCGGCAGATGTCGGCCAGCGCGCGATTCTTGTCGGTCACGTTGCGCAGGCCGAAGGCCATGGTCACGGCGTCGAAGGTGTTGTCGGCAAACGGCAGGTATTCGGCATTGGCCTGGGCCCAGTCGATGCCGGTGACCATGCCGCGGTCGGTGAGCCGGTCACGGCCGACTTCCAGCATGGCCGCGTTGATGTCGCCGACGATGACCTCCCCCTCCTTGCCCACCACCGGCGCCAGCAGTGCGGCAATGTCGCCGGTGCCGCCAGCCAGATCCAGGACCTTGTCGCCCCTCCGGATGCCGCTCACGGCAACGAAGTGACGTTTCCACAAACGATGAATGCCGAAGGACATCAAATCGTTCATGAGGTCGTAGTTTTTCGCGACCGAGGTGAAAACCTGGCCGACCAGCTTCTGCTTTTCCGCCACCGGAACGTCGCGGTAGCCGAAATGCGTGGTGGATGCGGGTTCAGTCATGACCGACATGCTACATCAATCGCGGGGCAATGAAGCGCCGCATGGCCCCGCATGGCGCCGGATCGACCGGGGTGCGGGCCGGACCGGGGCGCAAGGTCCGTTTTGGGTTGAGGTACAAGTCCATGTAGGCTGGGGAAATTCGCGTGCGGGCCTCAAGCTGTGTACGCGTGAAAGGCGGCCGTGGCGTCGTCGCTGTCCCGCTTTCAGGGGCATCCATCTTCCATGGTCCAAAACGGGATATCGCCAATGAGCAATCACGCAGGACAGGGCGCTTTCGAAGACGCGGACAAAGGTCTCAGAAAGGACGTCTCCTTGATGCAGCTGATGCTGCTGGGTGTCAGCGCGCAGATCGGATCGGGCTGGCTGTTCGGTGTTCTGGCCGCGGCCGACATGGCCGGGCCGGGCGCCATCATCGCCTGGATCGTCGCTTCGGCGCTGATCTTCATGGTCGCGCTGACTTACCTGGAGCTGGGGCCGATGTTGCCGCGCTCGGGCGGCATCGTGCGCTACACGTATCTGACGCATGGGTCGTTCACCGGCTGGATCATCGGCTGGGGCTACTGGATTTCCGTGGTCACCATTCCGGCACTGGAGGCGATCGCGGCGTTGACCTACGTCGGCGGCCGGTTCAAGAATCTGGGTCTGCTGCACGATGTGTGTACCGACGGCACGCTCAACGCCGCGCATACCTTGTGCGTGCAGGGTGGTGAAAACCTGGGGCGTCCGATCCACATGCTCAGCTGGCCTGGCGGGATCATCGCCGGCATCGTGCTGATGGCCCTGTTTTTCTGCCTGAACTATTTCGGCAGCAAGCTTTTGGCCGAATCCAACCGGTGGGTGACGATCTGGAAAATCGCGCTGCCGTGCCTGACCTTCATCGGGCTGTTCTTCATTACCAACAGCGACAATTTCCTCGACTACGGCGGCTTTCTGCCGCAGGGCTGGCAGGGCGTTTTCCATGCCATTCCCGAAACCGGCATCGTCTTTTCGCTGATCGGCTTCCGCCAGGCGCTGGATTACGGCGGCGAGTCGCGCAATCCGCACCGCGACGTGCCGCTGGCCACGCTCGGCTCGATCATCATTCCCACCATCATCTACACCTTGTTGCAGGTGGCCTTCATCGGCGCCATCAACTGGGCCGACATGGGGATCAACTCGGGTGACTGGGGCCAGCTCATGCAGGGCAGCTGGGCGGACCATCCGCTGTTCTCGGCGCTGGGCTCGGCCAACATCGCCTTGCTGGGCGCGCTGGGCGTGCTGTTGATGATCGATGCGGCGGTGTCGCCGCTGGCCACCGGCTGGGTGTATCTGGGAACCGGAGCACGCACCGGCTATGGCCTGGCCATTCACGGGTCCGTGCCCAAGTCGTTTGCCGACAACAACAAACACGGCATTCCGTGGTTGCCGCTCGTCATTTCGGTCGTGGTCGGCTGTCTGTTCTTCTTTCCGGCGCCAAGCTGGTACAAGCTGGTCGGTTTCATCAGCATCGCCGCGGTGTTGAGCTACGTCATCGGCGGCGTCGGTTTGCCGGTGCTGCGCAAGACCGCGCCCAGCCTGCCGCGCCCGTTCGTGCTCAAGCCGGCCATGCTGTGGTCGCTGGTGTCCTACCTCGCGGCGGTGGCGATCCTGTTCTGGGCCGGGTTCTCGATGTTGACCAACCTGTTCACGGCCGTGTTCATCGGCCTGGGGCTGTTCAGCGGTTACTCGGTCTGGAAACAGGGCTGGGCCAATGCCACGGCGAGCGGCGTGCTCAGCGTGGTTTTCCTGGTGCTGTGGGTATACATGGCCACGGCCAGTGGCTGGGTGGCGCTGACCGGGTCGCCGGGCAGCCATCCGGAAGACTGGTCGTTTGCGACTTTCTACACCACGTTCGCGGTGTTGTTGCTGGCTTATACCGGCATTCTGTGGGTGATCAGCAATGCCGAAGGCCGCCAGCACGTCAATGCGGGCTGGTGGTTGCTGGTGCTGGCGCTGGCGACCATGCTGGTCAGCTATTTCAGTGCTTTCGGTCCTGCCGGCGACGATGCCGTGCTGGGCTTTCCGTGGGGAACCGTCATCGAGCTCGGTGTCGGTGTCGTGACGTTCTTCTGGGGCGTTTCCGTCGGTTTCAGCACGCCCGAGATCGAGGAGATCGTGGCGTCGCACGAGCAGTCGCAGCCGAGGGGCGACCAGACGTCGGCCGCCGCATCCTCCGGTTGAGCCACGCCCTTCCGCCAGTGACGCAACGGGGTCGGCCTGAGCCGGCCCCTTTTTTATCGGCGGTCACCGTGCGGGTCGCGGGCGGCTCGGTTGTCGGTGCATGGGGAACGGTTTCCACGGAATGGTACGAACCCGCAATTTCATGCATGGAGACTGCATTTTGCGCGATTTTGTCCACATTTTGTTGATAGTTTCGCTTGGGTTCAGCGTTCAGTCCGGTTAGTCTCAGCGTCTTGCGAGCAACCTTGACGAGGAGTAACGCATGGGCTTTTTCGCCAAGCTGGTCCGACACAAGTCGGTCGAGCAATTGCAGACCGATGCCGGGACGAGTACCGATTTCAACCGTTCCATGGGGGTGTGGCAGCTCACGGCCATCGGCGTGGGAGCCATTGTCGGTGCCGGTGTATTCATCCTGGCGCCGCATGAGGCGGCTCTGCATGCCGGCCCGGCCATCATATTGAGTTTCATCATTGCCGGTATCGGCAGCGCCTGTGCGGCGCTGGCCTATGCCGAATTTGCCGGCATGATCCCGGTCACCGGCAGCGCCTACACCTACGGTTATGCGGTGCTGGGCGAGTTGCCCGCCTGGATCATCGGTTGGGACCTGCTGGTCGAGTATGCCCTGATCGTGGCGGTGGTGGCCGCCGGCACGTCCAATTACGCGCAGTCCTTCCTGCAACAGATCCTCGGTTGGCAATTGCCCGAGGCCCTGCGCTACGCCTACGACCCGACCAATCCCGACCAGGGCGGAGTGTTCAACCTGTTCGGCGCACTGGTGGCGCTGGCCATCGCCGGCCTGCAGATTTTCCGCACCGAGATCGGTGCGCGCTTCAACGCCATCGTGGTGTCGATAAAAGTGTTGGGCGTACTGGTGGTGATCGTCGTCGGCGCCTTCTTCGTCAATTCCGACCTGTGGCATCCCTTCATTCCGTCCCTGCAGGAAATGGCCGATGGTTCCCTGCAGTATGGCTGGGCGGGCGTGTTTGCCGCCGCCAGCATCGTGTTCTTTGCCTGCTTCGGCTACGACACCCTGACCACGGCCGCGGAGGAATCGAAAAACCCGCAGCGCGACCTGCCGATGGCGGTGATCTTTTCGCTGGTGGCCGCCATGCTGATGTATTTCGGCGTGTCGATGGTGTTGACCGGCATGGTGCCCTACACCGAGTTGAACGTTCCGGCACCGGTGAGCGCGGCCTTCATCGCGCGCGGGCTGGACTGGATTGCCATCATCATCAACATCGCCGCGGTGTGCGGTATTGCCAGCGTGGTGTTCGCCTTCATGCTGGGTGCCGCGCGCATCTGGTTTGCGCTGTCACGTGACGGCCTGCTGCCGCGCTGGTTTGCCAAGACCCATCCCAAGTACCACACCCCGCATCGTCCGACGGCGGTACTGGGCGTGGTGACGGCGCTGTTTGCCGGCTTCGTGCCGCTGATGGAGCTGGCCAAGCTGGTCAACATCGGTACTTTGTCGGCCTTCATCCTCATCTGTACCTCGGTGTTGATCCTGCGCATCCGCAAGCCGGATCTGGAACGGCGTTTCCGTACGCCGTTCCTGTGGGTGCTGGCGCCGCTGGGCGTGATTTTTTCGCTGTTTCTGATCATCGGCTGGCCGTGGGTGGCCAATGGCCAGTTCCGCTTCATCGGCGGGCTGGATGTGGATACCTACGTGCGCTTCATCATCTGGATGCTGTTGGGCTTTGCCATCTACTTCGGCCACGGCATCTGGGGCAGCACGCTGTCGAGAGGCGAACCCAAGCCGCATTGGTCCCGCCAGTTGTGCAACGGTTTCTGGTTGCTGGCTGCCACCGGAGCCATTTCCGCACTGGTGCTGCACCTGGCCGACGACCCGGGCGTGGTCTGGGCCGAAGGGGCGACGGTGGTCTTTGCCGTGGCCGGTATCGTCAATCTGGTGGCCAACAAGGTGGGATCGACGCCCGCGCGGTCATAGGGAACCGTCGCACCGCTGTTTGTCGGGGGCAGGCCGCGAGGTCTGCCCCCGGCTTTCTCGGCGACCTCGTGACCTCTGGCATGGGGGATGACGCGGCTGCGCGCTCTAGCATAAGAGGGTCGGGTTGATCATCACGGGCAGCGGCGAAGCTGCTTGCCGCATGTTGGTTCGTCACCCGTTTTTCCCACGCACCGTTCATTGGCGACGGGTGCACGATCCACCGGAGATATCGCATGAAAAAAACGCTACTCGCATCCGCCCTGTTCGTGGCTGCACTCGGCGCCGCGCCGCTGGCGACAGTGCAGGCCGGCACCATCGGTCTCAATCCCGTGCAGCACATCGGCGGCAACCTGCCGACACCGAAGAACGTCGACTACCCCTACGGTGCATTGAATATCCATGTCGACGCGACCGATCTGGATCACCGCATCTTCGAAGTGCACGAAACCATTCCGGTCAAGCCCGGTTCGTCCATCTATCTGCTGTATCCGTCCTGGATCCCGGGCATCCATGAGCCCTACAGCCTGATCAAGAACGTGGCCGGCCTCGTCATCAAGGGCAACGGCAAGACCATCCAGTGGAAGCGCGACAAATACGATGTGCGTGCGTTCCATGTGGACGTTCCCGAGGGTGTCTCCAGTCTGGACGTCCAGTTCAAGTTCCTGTCGTCGCAGGGGCGCGGCGAAGGGTCGATCCGCATGACGCCCGAAATGCTGGAGTTCCGCTGGGATCAGGTGTCGCTGTACCCGGCCGGCTACTTCACCAGCCGCATCAAGACCCATGCCAGCGTGACGCTGCCCAAGGGCTGGAAGTTCGGCACCGCGCTGGAGGTCGCCAGCACCGACGGCAACACCACCACCTTCAAGCCCATCGACTACCTGAACCTGGTCGACTCGCCCGTGCTGGCCGGCAAGTACTACAAGCGTCTGGACATCAGCAGCGACAAGTCGCCGCCGGTACACATGGACATCGTGGCCGATGAGGCGAAGGATCTCGAGATCAAGCCCGAGCAGGTCAAGGTGCTGAAAAACATGGTCGCGCAGATGGGCAAGCTGTACGGCACCTACCACTTCGACCATTACGACTTCCTGTTCTGGTTGTCGGACAAGATGAGCGGCGAAGGGCTGGAACACTCGCGCTCCAGCGAGGACGGCGTCGGTCCCGACTTTTTCACCAAGTGGGATACCGACAAGTCCACCAAGCCGCGCGACCTGTTGACGCATGAGTTCAACCACTCCTGGGACGGCAAGTATCGGCGTGCTTTCGATCATGCCACGCCCAACTTCAACGTGGTCATGGGCGACAGCCTGCTGTGGGTGTATGAAGGCCAGACGCAGTTCTACGGCAACGTGATCGCCGTGCGCTCGGGGCTGGAAAGCAAGGACACCGGTCTGGCGAAACTGGCTTACGTGGCTGCCACCTACGACATGAATCGTCCGGCGTTCCGCACCTGGCGCAACATTCAGGACACCACCAACGACCCGACCATCGCGCATCGCACGCCGCTGCCGTACTACAACTATCAGGGCCGCGAGGATTATTATTCCGCCGGCCAACTGATCTGGTTGGCCGTGGACGGCAAGATGCGCCAGCTCTCGGACAACAAGCACGACCTGGATGACTTCGCGAAAGCGTTCTACGGCATGGATCCGGGCGCCTGGGACATCAACACCTTCAAATACGAGGACGTCGTCGACACGCTCAACAAGATCGTGCCGTATGACTGGTCGAGCTTCCTGCGCAAGCGCCTGGACGGTCACGGCAACCTTGCCGAAGGCCTCAAGCTGGAAGGCTGGAAGCTGGTGTACAAGAGCGAGCCGTCCAAAGCCGCCAAGGCGATGATGGCGAACTATCACGGCCGCGGCGGCAACTTCACCTACACCGCCGGCTTCAGTGCGTCGTCCGACGGCAATGTGCGCGACGTGCGCTGGAACGGGCCGGCGTTCAAGGCGGGCCTTTCGCCGGCGATGCAGGTCGTGGCCGTCAATGGTTCGGACTACAGCGCCGATGCCATGAAGCAGGCCATCAAGGACGCCAAGGACAGCAAGCAGCCGATCAAGCTGCTGGTGAAGAATTTCAACGCCTACAAGACGATCGAAATTGATTACCACGGCGGTCCGAAGTATCCGCAGCTGGAGCGCATCAAGGGTACGCCCGATTACTTGTCGCAGCTTTACGCGACCAAGAAGTAAAACGCCGTTTCTGGCAACATGTCGAAGGGTCGCTCCGGCGGCCCTTCGATTTTGTACAGGACCTTTTCCCCGCATGGGATGCGCCCCTGCCACGATGTAACTCGGCTCTCGTTGACCGGAGAATCCGCATGACCCGCACATGGCTCGCTTCCACCCTGATCGCCGCCAGTCTGGGCGTCGCACCGATGGCGGCCGACGCGGCCGACACCGTGCCTTACGTGGGCGTCAATCAGCCGGCGCCGCGTGACACGGCTTATCCCGGCACGCTTGATATCCATGTCGATGCCACCGACATCGCCCATCGCGTGTTCGACGTGCACGAGACCATTCCGGTCGAACCGGGCCAGTCGATCTATCTGCTGTATCCGAAATGGATTCCGGGTCACCATCGCCCCAGCGGCCCGATCAAGCAGATGGCCGGGCTCGTCATCCATGGCGACAACGGCAGGCGCCTCACGTGGACGCGTGATCCGTACAACGTGTATGCATTCAAGGTGGACGTGCCCGAGGGCGTGAAGCAACTGGACGTCCGGTTCCAGTTCCTGGCCGCGCAGAACCATGCTCAGGGCCCGATCCGGATGACGCCCGAAATGCTCGACCTGTCGTGGGAAAAGGTGTCGCTGTATCCGGCCGGCTATTACGTCAGTCGCATCAAGACGCGTCCCAGCGTGACGCTGCCGGAGGGTTGGAAACTGGGGAGTGCGCTGGAAGTGGCGGGCCGCGAGGGCGATACGGTCACCTTCAAGCCGATCGACTACCTCAACCTGATCGACTCACCGATCTATGCCGGCAAGCATTTCAAGCGCCTGGACATCACCAGCGAAAATTCGCCGCCGGTACACGTGGACATGGTGGCCGATGCGCCGAAGTACCTCGAGGTGAAACCCGAGCAGATCGATATTCTCAAGAACATCGTGGTGCAGATGGGCAGGCTCTACGGCGCATTCCATTTCGACCACTACGATTTTCTGCTGTCGCTGTCGAACAAGCTCAGCCACAAGGGCCTGGAGCATTCACGCTCCAGTGAAGACAGCACCGGTGCCGACTTTTTCACGGATTGGAAACTGACGCGTCGCAACGACCTTCTGACGCACGAGTTCAATCATTCGTGGAACGGCAAATACCGCCGCGGCAAGCTGCACGCCACGCCCGATTTCAATGTGCCCATGAACGATCAGTTGATGTGGGTGTACGAAGGCCAGACCCAGTTCTACGGCAACGTGGTCGCGGTGCGCGCCGGGCTGGAAGACAAGGCCACCGGCTTTGCCAAACTTGCCAACGTGGCGGCCGCCTACGACATGAATCGCCCGGGCCTGCAAAGCTGGCGCACCGTGCAGGACACCACCAACGACCCCACCATTGCGCAGCGCGCGCCGCGTCCGTATCGCAACTATCAGGGCAGCGAGGATTACTACTCCGGCGGCCAGCTGATCTGGTTGGCCGTGGATGGCAAGATGCGCGCGCTTTCCGACAACCGGCACAATCTGGACGATTTCGCGCGCGCCTTCTTCGGCATGCATCCCGGTGCCTGGGATATCAACCCCTACACCGCCGAAGACGTGTATGCGACGCTCGACAAGATCGTGCCGTTCGATTGGAAAACCTTCCTGCGCGAACGGCTGGACGGCCACGGCAATCTCGCCGAAGGCCTCGAGCTGGAGGGCTGGAAGCTGGTCTACACCCGCGAGCCGAGCGCTGGTTTGAAGGCCATGATGGACGGACCGGAGACCGACTTCACCTGGTCGATCGGCTTCAGCGGAAACAAGAAAGGCGAGTTGCGCGACGTGCGCTGGAACGGCCCCGCCTACAAGGCAGGTCTTGCGCCCGGCATGACGATCATTTCCGTCAACGGCACCGAATACAGTCCCGAGGCCATGCAGCAGGCCATCAAGGACGCGGTCGACAGTGACCAGCCCATCGACCTCATGGTCAAGAATTTCGACGCGTACCAGACCCTGCACATCGATTATCACGACGGCCTCAAATACCCGAGTCTCGAGCGCATCGAAGGCACGCCGGATTACCTGTCCGAGCTGTACACGCCGCTGAAGTAACGCGCTCGACAGGCGAGTCCGCGCCCTGCGTGGCGTTGATCAGAGAGCCCTTTACGGCGCGCTTGCGGTGGATGAAAACAATGTCACGCGCGACGTGGTCAGGGTGTGGCCTTTGAAAAGATCACGCAATGGCGCGTCGGAGCCGGCCGCTGCCTGGTCGAGCAAGGTGGCGGCCAACGCCTCCAGCAACTGGACGTTGTCGTGCAGCCGTGAGCGCATGGCAAGATCGTCCAGGGGTTGATCCTGAAGACTCTGGTTGAGATCCATGAACCACGGCAGTCGGCACTGATCGTTCATGCCGCCGCGCGCGAAGACGCGCCGCCCGCCTTCGTGCCATTGTCGAAACAGCTGCTGCATGCGCATGTTGAGTGCTTGTGCCTGCTCCAGGTCACTGCCTGCGGCGGCGATCAGGTCGACATCCGCGAGTCGGTTCTGAAACATGAGTTGACAGACCACGCCCCAGTAGTAGGTGTAGTCCCAGGTGATCTTCGCCGACATCACGTCGGCATCGCCGAACAGCGGATACTGATGGCGGAACAACGTGAGCATGTTGTCGTAGAAGGTGAAGAACAGTTTCTCGTAGAGTCGCGCGTAAGGCGCCAAGGGTCGTCCGGCGCGATCATGGCCGACCAGCGCCACGGCGTACGTGTTGGCGAAGGCGATGTAGTCGCTTCCGGGTGAATAAAACGGGTCGAGAAAACTGGCGGCCTCGCCGACCAGGGCCCAGCGGTCGGCCGAATACATGTGCGAGCAGCCGTAGGAGTAATTGCGCAGAAAGCGGAAGTCGAGCCGGGTGTCGCGCCTGGCCTCGAGTTCGCGAGCCATGGCCGGCTGGTGCAGGTGCAGCCACGCCAGTGCGCGGTCGAAGTCGCGCATGTCGTCCAGTTCGTGCATGCCGGCGTCGCTGACGATGCCGACCGAATGCGCGCCCGAGCCGAGCGGGATGTGCCACGCCCAGTACCCCGGGCCCATGAAATGGTTGGTCGAGCGCCAACGTTCCGGTGGCGTGCAGCGCGCATGCCATGCCGCATTGTCACTCCAGCTGTCGACATCCAGTCGCGTGTTCATGCGAAACCATACGGCATTGACGTGATGGCCGTTGTCGGTGGTCAGGTCGAAATGGCGGCGCAACAATCCGGCACGGCCGGACGCGTCGAAGAGCCAGCGCGCCGTGACTTCGGAATCGCCGGTATCGTCGCGAAAGCGTATCGAATGCCGTTCACCGGACGACCCGACGTCGAAGCCGCGAACCGTGGCGCCGGAACGGAAATCGATGCCGCGGCGTTGCGCTTCCTCGCCCAGAAAGGTTTCGAAGATGCCGCGGTCGATCTGGTAGCTGGGCTGCGGCAAAAGATGGCTGACGCCCAGTTCGGTGACGTTGTCGATGTCGTCGCGGCGATCGGAGAAAAAGTAGCGCAGCCCGAACTTGCGGATATGCGCGGCGTCGAGATGCGTCTTCAGACCCAGCGTGGTGTCGAAGTAATGCGCGGCAATCTCCACCGTCGATTCGCCCACCTTGTGTGCGGCGTCCGGCAGCGGGTGCCGCCGCCGCTCCAGTACCAGAATGTCGAGGTCGGCAAATTCGCGCTTCAGATGCAGCGCGAGCGTCAGGCCGGCCAGCCCGCCGCCGAGAATGACCGCGTCATGCGTGTGCGTGTTTGCCATCAAATGTCCAGTGCGTGCTTGCCGGTACGGCGGAGTGTGGACACAGGGTACGCTGATATGCCGACCCGTGCGCGACGTACTCGTATGCAGCCGACACATCGGGGTGGTTCGGTTACGATGACGCTCCGTTGCTGGAGCCGGGCCACGCGATGTGAAGCTTCAGGGAGCCTCGAAAAACCGTTGTATGCCGTGGCTGTTCTTGTGGGAGGGGCCGGTGGCCCCGACAAGATGTGCCGCAAGACCGATCGGGGCCACCGGCCCCTCCCACAGGAAATTCTGTTGACCGGCGGTTTTTCGAGGTTTCCTTCAGGGATGACTGCTTGCGCTGCAGGAACCCGAAGTCGTGCGTCATGGTTTCAACAAAGTTGCCGGCGTCATGCGCAGCAGTGAAGCGCTGCTGCTGGAGCCGGGCCACGCGATGTGAAGCTTCAGGGAGCCTCGAAAACGGTTGTATGCCGTAGCTGTTCTTGTGGGAGGGGCCGGTGGCCCCGACAAGATGTGTCGCAAGACCGATCGGGGCCACCGGCCCTTCCCACAGGAAATTCTGCTGACCGGCGGTTTTTCGAGGTTTCCCTCAGGGATGACTGCTTGCGCTGCAGTATCCCGAAGTCGTGCGTCATGGTTTCAACAAAGTTGCCGGCGTCATGCGCAGCAGCGCTTCGCTGCTGTTAGAATGCCGCGGCAACCATTGCATAGCGCCCGTAGCTCAGCTGGATAGAGTATCGGCCTCCGAAGCCGAGGGTCACAGGTTCGAATCCTGTCGGGCGCGCCAACCACACTTCCGAAGAACGGGTCGATCACACGCGTTTTCACCTTGAGGCGGCCGAGTGATGGCAAACACTGCTGCAAGCGATTGCATGACCATCGCCAGACGGCTGGCCACCGCCGCGGATGCGTTGCGGTTCACCACGCCCAGCCATGTATACAACCCGCTCGATTACGCGTGGAAGGCGCATTGTCGGTATCTGCAACGTTTCGGCGCGCGCCGCGGACGCGTTTTGCTGTTGGGCATGAATCCCGGACCGTGGGGCATGGCGCAGACCGGCGTGCCGTTCGGCGAAGTCGGCATGACACGGCAATGGTTGCAGATTGACGAGCCGCTCACGCCGCCGCTACCCGAGCAACACCGCAAATACCCCATCACGGGCTTTGCGTGCGCTCGCAGCGAAAGCACCGGCAAGCGCTTCTGGGGCTGGGCCGGGGAGCGTTTCGGGTCGGCGGAACGTTTTTTCGAGCAGTTTTTCGTGTGGAATTACTGTCCGCTGCTGTTCCTCGCCCACAACCGCAATCTGGTACCCGGCAAACTCGGAAAAGCGGAACTCGAACCCCTGGAGCAAGCCTGCGACCGGGCGCTGGCCGATCTCTTGCAGGCCATTCAACCTCGTGCCGTGATCGGCATCGGCCGTTATGCCGAAGTGCGCGCGCGCAAGGTCGTTGAGGGGCGGTTGCCGGTCGATTATCTGCACCATCCCAGTCCGGCCAATCCCGCCGCCAACCGCGATTGGCCCGCCATGGCCGATGCCGCGCTGACGCCATGGATGTCGTGCGTGGCAGGTTCGAGGTGAAACTTATTGGCGTGCCGAACGGACATGCGGCGCCCGATTGTCGGGGTCGCTGCTGCGAAACGGGTTGATGTCCAGTCCGCCACGCCGGGTATACCGCGCGTACACGTGCAACATGTCGGGGGCGCAGCGTTGCATGATGTCGGTAAAGATGCGCTCGACGCACTGCTCGTGAAACTCGGCGTGTTCGCGAAAACTCACCAGGTAGCGAAGCAATCCCGCATGGTCGATGGGCGTTCCGGCGTAGGCGATCTGCACGGTGGCCCAATCGGGCTGACCGGTGACCGGGCAGTTGGACTTGAGCAGGTGCGACACCAGCGTCTCTCTCGTGGCCGGGGCTTCGTCGACGGCCAGGTATGCCGGGCGCGGCGGGCCGTAATGGTCGACGGCAATGGCGAGGTCGTCGATGACGATGCCTTCCGGCTCGGCCAGTTGCTGGCTGGCAAATGCGCTTGCCGCAATCAGTCGCACGTCGACCGGCGCACCGGCGGCATCGGACAGGTCGCTTTGCAGACGCGCGATCAGTGCATCGGCCTGCAGACGCTCGCCGCTGAAACTGTTCAAATAGAGTTTGAACGATTTGGACTCGATGATTCGCGGCGACGCGGCCGGGACGCGAAATTCGGCCATGGCCACGTGCGGTTTGCCTTGCAGGTCGAGCCATGACAATTCGTAGGCGTTCCAGATGTCGGCGCCGTGGAAGGGCAATGGCGCGCCGATACCGATTTCGGTGCGTTTGGGGGCACGTTCGATGGGAAACAGCAGCTCGGGGGCGTAGCGGTTGGCGTAGGCGGTGGCCTTGCCCAGCGGGGAATGATCGGGAGTATTCATGATGTGGTTATTATGACAGCGTGGGTCGGTCATGCCTTTTGGCATGGTCGCCGAACGGTCGGCTGGTTTAGGCTTGGCAGGATGTGCGCGGTGTTTCGCGCGTCACGGTATGCGGAGGTTTGCATGGGTTCGACATTCAAGAAGGCGTGTCTGGCGGGTGCGGTAACGGCATTGATGCTCGGTTCGGCGGGCGCGATGGCCGCGACGAAGCAGGTGGACGTCAAGGACTACCAGCGCGCGCAATCGTTTTTGCGTGATCACACGCAGCCCCTGGTGGATCATGACGTCGGCCGGGTGAAATGGCTGGACGACACGCGCTTCTGGTATGTCGACCACGATGCCGAAGGCGATCACTACCGCGTGATGGACGCCACCACCGGCAAGGCGAAGCAAGCGTTCGACCAGACCGCGCTGGCGGCGGCATTGAGCAAGCTGGACGACCAGAAGGTCGCGGCCGACAAGCTTGAGGTGCGCGGTTTCAAATACCTGCCCGATGGCAAGCTGCAGGTGAGGTGGCACGGCACCAGGTATGTGTGCGATCTGGACGCATCCGCCGCGAGCAGCACCGGGGATGCAAACGCGAACACTTGCGTGAAATGGACGTCCACCCTCAAGCACAAGGTGGGCGACGAGCAGGCCGTGGTGTCGCCCAACGGCGAATATGCCGTGTTCGTGCGCGACTGGAATCTGTGGTTGCGCGACCTCGGCACTGGCGAAGAGCGGCAGCTCACCACCGACGGCACCGAGAATTACGGCTATGCCACGCTCAACGCCGGCTGGATACACCGCAACGGCGCCATCGTGCGCTGGTCCCCGGATTCGACCCGGGTGGCGACTTATCGTCAGGACCAGCGCAAGGTCGGCAACATGTACATGATCGAGACGCGCGTCGGGCACCCCAAGTTGCACCAGTGGAAATACCCGATGCCGGGCGACGAACACGTGTTCATGATCGAGCCGGTCGTGATCAACGTGCAGACCGGCAAGATGGTGCGCTTGAAGATGAAACCCGAGCAGCGCCTGTCCAGCTTGTGCGATACGCTGGCTTGCGACCAGGGCGAGCCCAACACATGGAGCGACGTGAAGTGGGCGCCCGACGGCAAATCGCTGGCGCTGGTGAGTACCTCGCGCGACCGCAAGCACGAGTGGTTCCGCACCGTCGACCCGAGCACGGGCGCGGTCAAGACGCGTTTCGAGGACAGCGTCAAGACGTACTACGAGTCCGGTCGCGGCATGGTCAACTGGCAATACCTGCCCAAGACCCACGAGGCGATCTGGTTCTCCGAGCGCAGCAACTGGGGCAACCTGTACCTGCGCAACCTCGAGACCGGCAAGATCGAACACGCGATCACCAAGGGGCCGGGCAATGTCGACCAGGTGCGCCATCTGGATCGTGACACCCGTACGCTGTGGTTCGTCGGCAATGCGCGCACGCCGGGTCTGAATCCGTACTTCAAGCAATTCTGGAAGGTCGATATCGATACCGGCAAAACGACCTTGCTGACACCGGAAAAGGCGGATCATCGCATCACCATGTCGCCCGACGGCAAGTACTTCGTGGACACGTATTCCACGGTCACGCAGCCGCCGGTGACGGTGCTTCGTGCCGCCAGCGATGGTCACGTCATCGCTACCGTGGCCAAGACCGACATTTCGCGTCTCAAGGCGACAGGCTGGGTCCCGCCGAAGGTGATCACCGTCAAGGGGCGTGACGGCAAGACCACGTTGTACGGGCTGATGTTCAAACCCACGAACTTCGATCCGAACAAGCAATATCCGATCATCGACTACATCTATCCGGGCCCGCAGACCGGTTCGGTGTTCACTTTCGGCTGGGCTTCGGCGCGAACCGATCATCAGGCCATGGCCGAGCTGGGCTTCATCGTGGTTGCCATCAACGGCATGGGCACGCCGTGGCGTACCAAGAGCTTCCATGACACCTGGTATGGCGACATGGGTGACAACACGCTGCCCGATCAGGTCACGGCGATCAAGCAGCTGGCCGAGCGTCACGCATGGATCGACATCGACCGTGTCGGCATGTGGGGTCATTCCGGCGGCGGCAACGCCACCGCCGATGCCATGTTCCGCTACCCCGACTTCTTCAAGGTCGGTTGGGCCGAAAGCGGCAATCACGACAACCGCAGCTACGAAAACGACTGGGGCGAGAAGTACCAGGGCCTGCTGGTCACGCACAAGGACGGCAGCACCAATTACGACAACCAGGCCAACCAGTTGATTGCCAAGAACCTCAAGGGTCACCTGATGTTGGTGCACGGCTCCATGGACGACAACGTGCCGCATGGCGAATCCCTGCTTGTGGCCGATGCGCTGATCAAGGCCAACAAGGACTTCGACATGTTGATCCTGCCCAACAAGCACCACGGTTACGGTGACGATTCGGATTACGTCATGCGCCGTCGTTGGGATTATTTCGTGCGTTACCTGATGGGCGCCACGCCGCCGCACGAGTTCAAGATCACGTCACCGGACGACTGACCCGACGTCGCGACCGGGAGCGACGGAAGATCACGGGCGGGCGACCTCGGTCGCCCGCCCGTGTGCATCCAGCGCGATCATGACGAAGCGCGCCTGTGTACACAGGCGGCGATCCCCGCTGAGTATGTCCTCGGCGGTCAACGTGACATCCACCTTCATGGAACTGCGGCCGACATCCACGACCCGGGCCTCCACTTCGACCAGCTGGCCCTGTCGAACCGGTACGTGAAAATCGGCCTGCTCGGAACGGCCGGTGACGACCGTGCGCCGGGCATGGCGTGATGCAGCGATGAACGCGGCCTTGTCCATCCAGGCCAGTGCCTGGCCGCCGAACAGCGTGCCCAGATGATTGGTGTGATGCGGAAACACCATTTCCATCAGCACGACGCGGCGCACATGGGGAGCGGAAGCCGGCATGGTCAACTCGCGAGCCCGTGGATGCGGGCGGCGTCGTAACCCGACCAGCTGCCAAGGTCGGTTTCGACCACGGGGGCCTGACGATGGCCTGCGGCCACCAGGCGTTCGAGCTGGTCGCGGTGGTGGCTCAAATCGATGCTTCGATACGCGATGCCGAGCCGTTCCAGGTCGCGCTTGGTGCGTTCGCATTGCGGGCAATCGGGTTTGGAATAAACGGTAACGGTCACGTGAAACTCCTGCGGATGATACGGGTGAATCTGCGGGGGCGGCCAAGGGAACATCCTGCGTCAGGCAGGTCGGGTGCCGGGGTGTTCGCGCGGCACCGGTGTGTTTCAGAAATCGATTTCGAAGACCGCATCCCGGTCGTCGCGTTGCATCACGCCGACCTTGTACTGGGCGGTGTCCTCCTCCTGGTTCGAAGCCTGGATCTTGCTCATGTCCAGCCAGGCCTCCATGTATTTCAGCGGGTTGACGTCGACCAGCGGAAAGTCCACTTCGTCCTCGAGACCGAAGAAGCGGGCCACGTCGGCGGCGGAAAAATGCACCCAGTCGACCATCATCCGGCGTGTGACGCCGGTCAGCTCGCGGCCTTCGGAAAACGCGTATTCGGTCCAGGCCACTTCACTTGCGGTCACTTCGTTGATCATCGCCACGATCTTCGCCTCGCATTGTTCGAAAGCGGCGCGCCCGCGCGCGGTCTTGTCCAGAGCGCGCAGCACTTCCTTGCCGTACTGCACGTGGATTTCGAATTCGTCCTGGGCGATTTTCTGGATGGATTTGCCGATGGGCTGGAACCAGCCGGTGCCCTCGCAAATGCCGAAGGTGACGGCAAACGAAGCCATGAACTGGATGCGCTCCATGCACAACATCGCCACGATGAAAAGGTAAATGGCGTTGAAGGTGGCCTGGTCGTTGTCGCACGCGCCGCGCGCGTAATCATGGCTGACCGCAAGTGCCGCGTCGAACACGTCGCTGACGACCTGCAACCGGCTCATGGCCTCCTTCACGGCCAGGATTTCGCGCAGGATGTCGTCGGGGTTGTCGAAACTGTTGCGCACGATTTCCGAATACGTGGCCGCGTGCACGATTTCATTGCGACTGATTTCGACCCATCCGGCCCAGGCTTCGCTGGACGTGCACACCGGCGCCAGCACGGCGGTGATCGAGCGTGCGGCGACGCTGTCGGCTTCCCATTGCCAGGCCAGCGTCTTGACCATCATGTCGTAGGTGTTCCGGTCGCAGCCCTTGAATTGCACGTTGCACGGGGCGTAGTCGAATTCGTTTTCGTCCCAATCCTGGCTTTTGAGCGTCTTGTAGAGCTTCCACAGTGCCGGATGGGATTTGTTGATGGTGTCGAACAGCCCCGGTTCCTTGCCGAGAATGATTTCAGGCTGCTCGTAGTCGTCTTTGCGGGTGTTGAAAATCCTGGTGGGCAGTACGGGATGCATGGCATGTCTCCAGTCATTGGTTCGCAGGGGGCATCTTGTGCGCGGTGGCGTGGTGTCACGTTGAGCCGTACGGCTGTCACGCATGAGGTGCGCTCTACAGGGAACACGATTCGCAGGTTGCGGGCGCATCGGCGATGCTGCCCGAGTGGTTGACGGATTTGCCCGAGGCCACGTTGGAGTTGTAGTAGTAGCGGGTCTTGATGCCGTACTTGAACATCGCGAAGTAATGGCTCAGAAGCTCGCGACTGCCGACCTTGTCGTCGTCGGTGATGCGCCGCCACAGGTCCGCCGAAATGCCCTGGTCGGCAAATTTCTGGAACACGGCGTAGGCCTTGAGCATGTCGATTTCGCTGATGTCCCAGGCGGACTGGTAATGCACGTCGGGGTCGTCGCTGGACGGTGCGGCCCAGCGGATGGTGACGTTGCCGTCGGTCTTGCCGAGCGTGGCGTTGCGTACCGGGTAGATGGCGTTGGGCTGTCCCAGCGCCTTGGATGAGGATTCGCCGGGCATGAAGGCCACCAGGCACGAATGGCCGATGCCGCCATTGGCGATGACCTCGGCGCGCAGGGCTTCCCAATCGTAGCGATAGTCGAAATCGCCCAGCTCGTCGACGTTGCGGTTGTAGGTGTCGATCGGCAGCCAGCCCTCGGGCCAGCGCGTCTTGTGCATCCATGGCGCCGTGCCGCGTTCGCGACTGATGGCGAGCGAGGCCTTGATGGCGTGATACATGTGGCGCTCGGCGATGCGGTGCAGTTCCTCGCGGCCTGCGCGCGTGTCGAAGGCGAGGTTCCGGCGCGCCATGTGCGCGGCCACGCCCATCAGTCCCACGCCGGCGTTCATGCGCGCGCGGGCGGTCACGCCGATGTGCGGCAGCACGTAGTGCGTGTTTTCGATGCAGTAGTCGATCATCTTGAGGCTGAGATACATCGCTTCCTGATAGGCGTCGTCATCGTCCTCGGCGATGTTGTCGCAGGCGATCGCGCCCAGCGAACACAGCGCCACTTCCGGCTCGCCATGCACTTCCAGCACATGACCGACGCGCAACGTGCCGTTGCCGTCGCCACCGACGATGGCATCGCCGGGCCGGAGCTCGCCGGCGAAGATCACGCGCTTGTCCTCCAGGTGCAACGCCTCGTTGAAGTTGAACGTGTGCAGACGGCCGCGGTCGTCTTCCAGCGTCACGTAGCCCACTTCGCGCTCGGCGTAGAGGTCGCGCATGTCCTGATAGGCGCGGTTGGGCTCGCTGATCTCCAGGCACAGGTTGCTGGAATGAATGGGTTCCTTGAAGGGCGTATGACGGTTCATTTCGTCGATGTTGGCCAGATACGCCACGCCGGTTTCCAGGGCCTCGTTGAGCGACGTGAGGATCAGCTCGCGCGGCTCGAACCACTGCTTCTCGAACGCCGGGTCGTTTTCCAGCCGCTCGTATTCGCGTCGGAACGCGTCGGTGTCGCCGCTGAAGAAAAGCTCGGTGAGTTTCGGCGCGGTGCGGATATTGAACGTGAAAGCCGCTTCGTTGCGGGCCGCCTTTTCCGCGAACAGGCGGTTGGTCACCAGCGCGTAGTGCAGGTCGCGGTTCTTGCGATCTTGCGTACTGCGCGGGTTGCGCAGGTGTGCAATGACTTCGGCCTCGGGGTCGAAGCCCGAATAGTAGGCCGTGCACGCGCCACCGCGACCGGCCTGCATGTTGGCATGCACCGCCTTGCCCAGCGACGCCAGGTAGGGGAGCTTGCCCTGGTGCGCAATCAATCCGCCGCGTACCGGGTCGCCCTTGCTGCGGGTGATGATGTGACTGCCGATGCCGGCCGAGGCGGCGGTCATGCGGTAGGCGATGTGATCGCCGATGGAAAGCGACGCCTCGTTGTCGTCGGTGACGTAAAGGCAGCACGACGCGAAGCCGCGCAGGCGCGTGCCGAGATTCACGTAATTGGGCGTCGGCGCCGACATCGTCTTGTGCGAGAACGCATCGTAGAAGCGCTGCACCAGGGCCATGCGCCGCGGTTTCGGCTCGGCTTCGGCAAGCGCCATGGCCATGCGCAGGTACACGAATTGCTGGGTCTCGTATTCGCGCCCGGTGGTGCGGTTCTGCAGACTGTATTTGCGGCGGATGTAGTGCAGTGAAAAGTGCGGCGTATCGTAGTCGCGTTCGTGATCGATGAATGTCTGCGCCGTGGCATAGTCTGCCGCATCGTAGTCGAGCGGCACCATGATGCCGTCGGCGACCATGCGTGCGTGCAGTTCGCGGACGGATGGAATGGTCGGGCCGTGGATGGTCTTGTGCAGATGCGAGGCGTACAGGCGCCCGGCCATCAGATAGTACGACCAGGTTTCCCGGTCCAGGCAGTTGGCGATGAGCTTTTCCTGCAGCGCGGCGCTGGACACGGTTTCCGGCATGGCGCTGACGGCGTTGATGACGACCGAGCTCCAGTCGACTTTGCTGCCCATGGTGGACGCGGCCCAGCGCCCCCAGGCGTTGAGTTTTTTGGGCGTATAGGGCTCTGTACGTCCATCGCGCTTGATGATGGTTTTCAGTGCGCCGATTCGTGCTGTTGCCGGGTTCGGCGTGGTGGCAGCCGAGGGCGCGCCGGTCGTGTCGGCGACCGATGACGAGGAAAGATCCGGTGATTGCATGGCGTGACTCCCGAAACAGGCGTTGCCGCGCGGTTTGACGATGGTGACCGACACGACGACTCCCTGACGCAAACGCCTGCTCCCGCGCGCAGGGCCTGGGGGTTGGTCTTCCACGGAACGCATCACGCCGGACACGGTGGTCCGACCGCGACGCGCCTCCCCGCGGAAGCGGCCACCCGCATCGGGCAGCGCCATCAGCATCGGTCACGGGTGTCTCAGATCCCGCGACCGGGCTGGAGGGGTCAAGCGGCTTTCGCCACTCGGGTCCCTGGCCCGATGTGCCGGCAGGTCTTCGGACTTTGCGGACGCGGGCTTTGGCCCACCTACTTTGCTTCGCTTCCCGAGTGCTGCGACTCAGTGCCTGTGAAGCATTTCGTTTCCGCTTACCGCTGCGGGGCAGTTCCGGATTCGCACCGGATTCCCTTTTCAGCCCAACCGCCAGTCGCGACGGGTTGGGCACCGACGGTCACAACATATGGTGTTTTTCTGTTGCCGTCAACGCAAAATATGGTATTTACTGCGTTATCAGGGGGTTGGCAGGCCGGCGTGTGCCGAGCGCCGACTGGGCCGTGCCGTCAGGCGGTTTGTGCGGCAGCCATCTCGGTCAACACCTGTTGCAAGGCGGTTTCCCAGTGCGGCAATGCCATGTCGAAAGTTTCGCGCAGGCGCGAAGTGTCCAGTACCGACCAGGCCGGGCGCGGCGCGGCGGTCGGAAACTCGGCGCTGCTGATCGCGTCGACCTGCGGCGCGCGGGACAGCAAGCCCCGAGCCACGGCGTCGCGCATGATCGCGCGGGCAAATCCGCACCAGGTGGTGTCGCCGCCGGCGACCAGGTGATAGGTGCCGCCGAGCTGACGACGCCCGGTCGGACCCCGGTCACGCCATGTGTCGATGGCGTGGGCGGTGACGTCGGCAATCAGGCCGGCCGGTGTGGGTGTGCCGTGCTGATCGTCGACGACGGTCAGGCGCTCACGCGACGCGGCCAGGCGCAACATGGTGCGCAGGAAGTTGTGGCCATGCGCGGCATAGACCCAGGCCGTGCGGAACAGGAAGTGCTCGACGCCGCTGTCACGCAAGGCTTGTTCGCCGGCGAGCTTGGTACGGCCGTAGACGCCCGGCGGAGCGGTGGCGTCGTCCTCGCGCCACGGCTGGTTGCCATGGCCGTCGAAGACGTAATCGGTGGAATAGTGCACCATCAGCACGTCGTTCGCGGCGGCCCAGCGGGCCATTTCCGCCACGGCATCGGCATTGATGCGTTGCGCCAGCTCGGGCTCGCTTTCGGCACGATCGACGGCCGTGTACGCCGCCGCATTGACGAGAACGTTCGGCTGCACGCGGTCCAGCATGGCGGCGAGCGCATCGGGTTGCGACAAATCCGCGACTTCGCCCCGACCGCCATTGGCGAGATGACCATCGCGGGTTGCCGTCGATACGTCGCCCAGCGGCGCCAGAGCGCGACGCAATTCACGGCCGACCTGGCCGTTGGCGCCGATGATCAGCAGTTTCATGGCGTGTACAAGGGCAGGCGTTCGGGTGCGATGTCGGCCAGAAAGGGCGCCTTTTCATCCTTGGCGGACAGTTGCGGCGCACTGATCGGCCAATCCACGCCGATGTCGCCATCGTTCCAGCGGATGCCGGCGTCGGCGGACGGGTCGTACAGCGCGGTGCACTGGTAGGTGAAAATGGCCGATTCGGATACCACGCAGAAGCCGTGTGCAAACCCCTCGGGAATCCAGAAATGGCGTTTGTTGTCGGCCGAAAGCATGGCCGCCGCCCAGCGCCCGAACGTGGGCGACCCGTGGCGGATGTCCACGGCGACGTCGTACACCTCGCCTTCGAGCACGCTGACCAGCTTGCCTTGCGGATTCGGCCACTGGTAATGCAAGCCTCGCAATACGCCCCGGATGGAGCGCGATACGTTCGATTGCACGAAATCGGCGTCGATGCCCGCTTCGGCAAACCGCGCCGCGTTGTAGCTTTCGTAAAAAAAGCCGCGTTCGTCGCCGAACACGCGCGGTTCGAGCACGCACACGCCGGGCAGGTCGGTATCGATGCGCTTCATGTCGTGATCTCTTTGCGCACCAGTTGCTGCAGATAACGGCCATACCCGGTCTTGGCCAACGGCTCGGCCTGACGCAGTACCTGTTCGGCGTCGATCCAGCCGCTCAGATAGGCGATTTCCTCGGGGCAGCAGACCTTGAGGCCCTGGCGGCCTTCGATGGTGGCGATGTAGTTGGAGGCGTCGATCATCGAATCGTGGGTGCCGGTATCGAGCCAGGCATAGCCGCGGCCGAGCGGTTCCAGCATCAGCGACTTGTCGTCGAGGTAACAGCGGTTGAGGTCGGTGATTTCCAGTTCGCCGCGAGCCGAGGGCTCGAGGTCGGCGGCAAAATCGCAGGCGCGGCCATCGTAGAAATACAGTCCGGTGACGGCGTAGTTCGATTTCGGTTGGGCGGGCTTTTCCTCCAGCCCGATGACATGGCCGTCGGCATCGAACTCGGCCACGCCATAGCGCTCCGGATCGGTGACGTAGTAGCCGAACACCGTGGCGCCGTGCTCGCGCGAGGCGGCGCGCTGCAAAAGGTCGGTCAAACCGTGACCGTAGAACAGGTTGTCGCCGAGGATCAGGCAGGAGGGTTGCCCGGCGACGAAATCACGACCGATCGTGAATGCCTGCGCCAATCCTTCGGGTTCCGGTTGTACCGCATAGCGGATGTCGATGCCCCATTGCGAGCCGTCGCCCAGCAGACGCCGGAACAGCGCTTGTTCGTGCGGCGTGTTGATGATCAGCACCTCGCGGATGCCGGCCAGCATCAGCGTGGCCAGCGGGTAATAGATCATCGGCTTGTCATACACCGGCAGGAGTTGCTTGCTCACGGCCTGGGTGAGTGGATACAGCCGTGTGCCGGAGCCGCCGGCGAGGATGATGCCCTTGGTGGTGGTCATGTCGTCCTTATGTTGAAGAGTGGACCCTGGCACACCTTACAGGCCGAGGCGTTGCATGCGGTAGCTGCCGTCGAGCACGCGATCGACCCATGTTTCGTGGTCAAGATACCAGTCCACGGTGCGCGCGAGCCCCGAGTCGAAGCTTTCGGTGGGCTCCCAGTCCAGTTCGCGGCGCAGCTTGCTGGCGTCGATGGCATAGCGGCGGTCATGGCCGGGACGGTCTTTCACGAAGGTGATCAGCGATTCGCGCGGTTTGCCGCCGGCGAGCGGCTGGCGCGCGTCCAGCAATGCGCACAGGGTTTTCACCACCGTCAGGTTTTCGCGTTCGGCATTGCCGCCGACGTTGTAGGTTTCACCGACCCGACCGGCTTCCAGCACGCGGCGGATCGCGGCGCAGTGGTCGCCCACGTACAGCCAGTCGCGGACGTTCCTGCCGTCGCCGTACACGGGCAGTGCTTCGCCCTTCAGCGCCTTGTGCAGGACCAGCGGAATCAGCTTTTCCGGGAACTGGTACGGGCCGTAATTGTTGGAGCAATTGGTGGTGAGCGTCGGCAGACCGTACGTGTGCCGGAAAGCGCGCACCAGATGGTCGGATGCCGCCTTGGAGGCCGAGTACGGCGAGTTGGGCGCATACGGTGTGGTTTCGGTGAACGCCCCCGATTCGCCCAGCGAGCCGTAAACCTCGTCGGTGGAGACGTGCAGGAATCGGAAAGTATCGCGAGCGTCGCCTTCCAGTGATTTCCAGTAATCGCGCGCGCTTTCCAGCAGCGCCAGTGTGCCGGTCACATTGGTCTCGACGAACGCCGCGGGTCCGTCGATGGAGCGATCGACGTGCGATTCGGCGGCGAAATTGATGACGGCGTCGGGGTGGTGTTCCGTCAGCAGCTTGTCGATGAGCGGGCGGTCGCCGATGTCGCCGTGCACGAACGTGTGCCGCGGGTTGCCTTCCAGACTGGACAGGGTGTCCGGGTTGCCGGCGTACGTCAGCTTGTCCAGATTGACGACCGTCAAGCCGTCGGCCACGGCCTGAAGGACGAAGTTGCCGCCGATGAAACCGGCGCCGCCGGTGACGAGCAGGACGGGCATGATTCGGATTCCAGTGTCTATTCGGTCGTGTCGGCACGGGCGGCAAGCGCCGCCACGGCGGGCAGTTCCGAGCCTTCGAGAAATTCCAGGAACGCGCCGCCGCCGGTGGAAATGTAGGATATCTTGTCGCTGATGCCGTATTTGTCCACCGCCGCCAGCGTATCGCCGCCGCCGGCGATGGAAAAGGCGTCGGCATCGGCAATCGCCCGCGCCATGGCCTCGGTGCCAGTGCCGAATGCATCGAATTCGAATACGCCGACCGGTCCGTTCCAGACCACGGTGCCGGCCTCGGCGATGAGTCCGGCGTAGCGCTTGGCGGTCTCCGGGCCGATGTCCAGAATCATCTCGCCTTCGGCCACCTGATCCACGGGCTTGACCGTGGCCGGGGCGCTGGCGGAAAACTCCGGCGCCACCACGACGTCGGTCGGGATCGGCACTTCGGCGCCGCGGGCTCGGGCCGCTTCCATGATCCCGCGTGCCGCGTCGATCAGGTCGGTTTCGACCAGCGAGTTGCCGACCGCATGGCCCATGGCGGCGATGAAGGTGTTGGCGATGCCGCCGCCGACGATCAGCTGGTCCACGCGCTCGATCAGCGACTCCAGCACGGTCAGCTTGGATGACACCTTGGAACCGGCGACGATGGCGAGCATGGGGCGCTTCGGGTCATCCAGCGCCTGGCCCAGGGCATCCAGTTCAGCAGCCAGCAACGGTCCGGCAGCCGCCGTCGGGGCGAATTTGATGACGCCGTGCGTGGATGCCTGCGCGCGATGCGCGGTACCGAAGGCGTCCATCACGAAGATGTCGCACAGGGCGGCGTATTTTTTCGCCAGCGCCTCGTCGTCGGCCTTCTCGCCGACGTTCATGCGGCAGTTTTCCAGCAGCACCACCTCGCCTTCGGCCACGTCGACACCGTCGAGGTAGTCGCGTTCCAGACGAACCGGACGATCCAGCGCCTTGCTCAACCAGTCGGCCACCGGCTGCAGGGACGCGTCGGCGTCGAACTCGCCTTCGGTCGGACGTCCGCGATGGGCCAGCACCATCACCCTGGCGCCCGCGTCGGACGCGGCGCGCAGCGTCGGCAGTGCGGCGTCCAGACGTTGACTGGAAGTGACCGCGCCATCGCTGATGGGCGCGTTGAGGTCCTCGCGGATGAGCACGCGCTTGCCTTTGAGATCAAGCTCGTTCATGCGGATGAAGGCCATGGAGGCTCCTGAACCAATGTTGGTGAGGCAGAGCCGCGTATTGTCCGCGTGCAGGGTGGCCGGATGCAACCGCGCAGGCGCCATGACAAACCGCGGGGCGGGTGCGACACTGGCGATCTTTGGTCATCAAACAAGAGGGCCTCCTCGTGAGTCAGGATCTGGTGCTGTACAGCTACTGGCGGTCCACTGCGGCTTATCGCCTGCGTATCGCATTGAATCTCAAGCAGTTGTCGTACGAAACCCGCCCCGTTCACCTGGTGCGCGATGGCGGCCAGCAACATGCCGAGGCCTACCGCAGGCTCAATCCGCAGGAGCTGGTGCCGACCCTGCTGCACGACAAGCACGCGTTGTCACAGTCGCTGGCCATCATGGAATATCTGGACGAAATGTGGCCCGAGCCGCCGTTGTTGCCGTCCACGCCACGCGATCGGGCACGGGCGCGCGCCTTGGCCGACGTGGTGGCGTGCGACATTCATCCGATCGGCAATCTGCGCGTGCTGCAATATCTGGGGCGCGAATGCGGCATGCCGCAAGGCGAGCGCGAGCAATGGTCGCGGCACTGGATCGAACAAGGCTTCAAGGCGTTCGAGGCCATGCTGGACCACGACCCGTCACGCGGGCGGTATTGTTGCGGCGAAGCACCGGGTCTGGCCGACATCTGCCTGGTCGCGCAGGTGTACAACGCCCGACGTTGGGGCGTGGACATGAGCGCCTTTCCCGCCATCAGCGCCATCGACGCCGCCTGCCGGGAGCTGGACGCGTTCCGCAAAGCCGCGCCCGAAGCGCAACCCGATGCCCCCGAGCCGGAAGCGTGAGACCTGGGAGCCTGGGCGGCAGAAACACAAGCGGCTGCGGCTTCGCGGTTTTGGCCAGCTTTCCCGCCCATTTTCGTTGAATGGCTACGGCTATTCGCCTCAAATAGTCGAAAAATCCGACTCGAACCCCCTTTGCCTCGCTCGCATGGTTTCTACCGCCCGGGCTCCCGAGAGGCGCCGATCTTCACGTCGGTGCCGGACGTCCGGGTGTTACGCACGAGGGCGGGAACGGTGCGTCGTTTTCATGCGCTTCCCGAGTTTCGGGCGTCAATACATTCCCGTTCCGTAGGGATCGCTGCCGCCGAGCTCGGTGCTTTCCTCACCACCGCCCTCGGCCAGGCGGATCTTCAGCGCCAGGCCGTCGCGTGAATCGGCTTTGCTGAGCGCTTCGTCCAGCTCGATGCGACCGTCCTTGTACAGTCGATACAGCGATTGGTCGAACGTCTGCATGCCATCCTGCAGACTGCGATCCATGGCTTCCTTGACCTCGTGGATCTGTCCGCGACGGATCATGTCGCGGATCAGCGGGGTGTTGACGAGCACTTCCACCGCCGGCAGTCGACGCCCGTCCTTGCCGATCACCAGACGCTGGCTGATGACCGCCTTGAGGTTCAGCGCCAGGTTCATCAGCACGTTCTTGTGTGCCGACTCGGGGAAGAAGTTGAGGATGCGTTCCAGCGTCTGGTCGGCGTTGTTGGAATGCAGGGTGGCCAGGCACAAATGCCCGGTTTCCGAGAACGAAATGGCCGCTTCCATGGTGTCGGTATCGCGGATCTCGCCGATCATGATCACGTCCGGCGCCTCGCGCATCGCGTTCTTCA
>CAZSOU010000007.1:0-48155 GCA_964608595.1 uncultured Rhodanobacteraceae bacterium | reverse complement strand
AGTACGAGGACGGCCTGACCGACTACCTCACCAGCGAACTCGAAGGCCAGCCGTGTCTGCCGGAACAACTGTTCGTGTGCCACGACCAGCACGACGATGGCGGCGTGGACGTCGCCCTGGCCTGGCTGCCCGAAGGCGAGCCGGTGCAGGAAAGCTACGTCAACCTCATTCCCACCGTGCAGGGCGGTACCCACGTCAATGGCTTGCGCAGCGGTTTGACCAGCACCTTGCGTGAATTCTGCGACCTGCGCAATCTGCTGCCACGCGGTGTCAAGCTGGCGCCGGAAGACGTCTGGGAACGGTTGGTTTTCGTGCTCAGCGTCAAGATGGCCGACCCGCAATTCGCCGGTCAGACCAAGGAGCGCCTGTCATCGCGCCCGGCCGCGGCCATGGTCGAAAATGCCATACACGACAGTTTCAGCCTGTGGTTGAACCAGAATGTCGCCGTGGGCGAGCAGATCGCGCAACTGGCGATTGAGCACGCCTCGGCCCGCCTCAAAAAAGCCAAGCGCGTAGTGCGCAAGAAAATCACGCAAGGCCCCGCCCTGCCCGGCAAACTGGCCGATTGCGCCAACCCCGACCCCGAACGCAGCGAGCTGTTTCTGGTCGAGGGCGACTCGGCCGGCGGCAGCGCCAAGCAGGCGCGCGACAAGGATTTCCAGGCGATCCTGCCGTTGCGCGGCAAGATCCTCAACACCTGGGAAGTCGAGTCCGGCTCGGTGCTCGCGTCCGAAGAAGTCCACAACCTGGCCATTGCCATCGGCTGCGATCCCGGCAAGGACGAAATCGACGGTCTTCGCTACAACAAGATCATCGTTCTCGCCGATGCCGATTCGGATGGACTGCATATCGCCACACTCCTCAGTGCCTTGTTCCTGCGTCACTTCCCGACGCTGGTGCGCGAAGGCCACGTGTTCGTCGCCATGCCGCCACTGTTCCGCGTGGACGTGGGCAAGAAGGTCTTCTACTGCCTCGATGAAGAGGAAAAGCGCATCCTGCTGGAGCGCATCGAGCGGGAAAAGATGAAAGGCGCCGTGCACACCACGCGCTTCAAGGGCCTGGGTGAAATGAACCCGTCGCAATTGCGTGAATCCACCATCCATCCGGACACGCGTCGGTTGGTGCAACTGACAGTGGATGATGCCGACAGCACCACCAGGTTGATGGACATGCTGCTGGCCAAAAAACGCTCTTCCGATCGCAAGGCGTGGCTGGAAGAAAAAGGTGATCTGGCGACACTGCAGGTCTGATCGCCTGCAAGAAACCTTTGAAAACCGGCAATTGTCGGTCGATGTTTCCTGTGGGAGGGGCCGGTGGCCCCGACGAGGTGTTCCGCAAGATCCGTCGGGGCCACCGGCCCCTCCCACAACATGCAACGGTTTTCCGAGGCCCGGTCAGGAACGAGCCGATGCGCGCGTATAATGGTCGCGCGCCCATTTCGTCTTTCGACCATGCACACCTGGACTCGCCACAGTCTCGACATCCTCGCCGCCGAAGCCGGCCGCTCCGCCGACACGCATCTGATCCGTGTGGACTTGCCGGCGTTTCCGGATATTCCGTTGTACTTCAAGGATGAGTCGGCGCACCCCACCGGCAGCCTCAAACATCGACTGGCGCGCTCGTTGTTCCTGTATGCCATCTGCAACGGCTGGCTGACGGAAGGCCAGACCGTGGTGGAAGCCTCCAGCGGCAGCACCGCCATCTCCGAAGCGTATTTCGCGAAGCTGCTGGGCCTTCCGTTTACCGCCGTGGTCCCGCGCCACACCTCGCGCGACAAGCTGGCGCTGATCGAACGTCATGGCGGTGACATCCATCCCGTCGACGGCACCGACATCTACAGCGAAGCCGAACGTCTGGCACGCGAATGCGGCGGGCATTACATGGACCAGTTCACTCATGCCGAACGTGCGACCGACTGGCGTGGCAACAACAACATTGCCGAATCCATTTTCCGGCAGATGGCACTGGAACCCGATCCCATGCCGCGCTGGATCGTGGTGTCGGCCGGTACCGGCGGCACCTCGGCCACCATCGGCCGTTACATCCGTTACGCCGCCGGACGCAGTGTGGGCACACAACTGTGCGTGGTGGATCCGGAGAATTCGGTCTTTCACGATTACTACCGCAGCGGCGACGCCAGCCTCGAACTCGATTGCGGATCACGCATCGAGGGCATCGGCCGGCCACGGGTGGAACCGTCGTTCATTCCCGGCGTGATTGACCGCATGATCGACGTGCCCGACGCCGCCACCATGGCCGCCCTGCGCGTGCTCGAACGCCTGCTGGGACGGCGTTGCGGCGGCTCTACCGGCACCAACCTCGTCGGCGCATTGCAACTGATGTGCGACATGCGCGAAAGCGGCGAGACCGGTCCGGTCATCACGTTGATTTGCGACGAAGGCAATCGTTACATCGGCACTTATTACAACGCCGATTGGCTGGCCGGGGAAAACATGGACGTCGACGGGCAATTGGCACGCCTGGACCGGATTGTGGAAAGCGGTCGCTGGATCGATTGAAGCGGGCCCATGCACGACCCGCGCAATCGCGCTATCTTGGATTTTTCGACCCTGCGGACGCGCCATGTCATTGCCTGATGCCTTCAACTTCCAGCAATGGATCGATGACCATCGCCACCTGCTGAAACCCCCGGTGGGCAACAAGTGCATCGTTGACGGCGATTTCATCGTCATGGTGGTCGGCGGCCCCAACTCGCGCACCGATTATCACTGGGATGAAGGGCCGGAATATTTCTTTCAGGTCGAAGGCGAAATGGTGCTCAAGGTGCAGGATGACGGCGCCGCTCGCGACATCCCCATCCGCGCCGGCGACATGTTCTACCTTCCGCCTCGCACACCGCACTCGCCACAGCGCATGGCCGGATCGATCGGCCTGGTGATCGAGCGTCGTCGTCTGCCGCACGAAAAGGACGGCTTGCTGTGGTACTGCGAAAAGTGCAACCACAAGCTGTACGAGGAATACTTCACCCTGCAAAGTATCGAAACCGATTTCCCGCCGGTGTTCGAGCGTTTTTACGCTTCGCGCGACGCGCGCACCTGCGATGCCTGTGGGCATCTGAATCCCGCGCCGGCCAAATACGATGCCGCGCCATCGTGAAATGAAGTCGGTCGTCGTCTGATTGCGGAGCATGTCTCGTGGTTGACAGCCGCACCTGTCGACGAAACCAGACGCTGTCGCGCATGAGATGCTTTCCGGGGACGTGGAGTACCGGATGCGGTCAGGGGCAGGTGGTTGCCAACCACTTGTGCGCCATGCGCCGCATCGATGCATCAACGGTCGCATCACCGGTCATGTCGGCGATCGAACGCCATGCCAATGCCCTGGATTCGTGACTGACCACGAAGCTCTCGTCGGCGCCGGCGCGCACAACGTACCGCACGTCGTAATGCCAATGCGCCGGCTCTGCGCCTCGCGCCGGAATGCGGTGGCGGTCGATGTCGAAAATGGACTGCTGCACGTCCAAATCATGCAAGCCTGATTCTTCCTCGGCTTCGCGCAACGCCACCCGCGCAAGGTTGTTGTCGCCATCGGCATGTCCGCCCAGCTGCAACCACCGATCCAGCTTGCGATGATGTGTGAGCAACACTTTTTTGCCATCCCCGCTGACCAGCCATGCCGATCCGGTGAAATGACCGGGCGCATGCTCGCGATGAAATACATCGTCATGGGATCGAAAAAAGCGGACGAACATATCGGCCGTATCCGCCTCCACGGGCCACTGGTCACGATACCGCTGCAGTGCGTCGGCAAGATCATCATCAAAGTCATGCATGGCGGGGATTTTCTCGATAAAGATGCGTTCTTTCGCACGTTACGAATGGCGCTTGTACGAAGCCGACAAGCTGGGCTATGGTGACTCGCCATTGTGCCACGGCGTTTCACCCAGACGGCACCTTGTCGAGAGAATGTCCGAATGCTGAAAAACCTGTTTGCCACCCACTCCATCGAGCCGGCGGCTCATGTGGATGCGGGTGAACCCGCCGATGACGGCGCTCTTGCCGGCGAAGGCCCACTGAAGCGGGTGCTGACTGCCAAGCATCTGGTCATGCTCGGCGTCGGGTGCGTGATCGGCGCCGGCATTTTCGTCATCACCGGCACGGCCGCGGCACAATTCGCCGGCCCTGCACTGGTCCTGAGTTTCGTGTTCGCGGGCATTGCCTGTGCGCTGGCGGGACTTTGCTATGCGGAGTTTTCGGCGATGTTGCCGGTCTCCGGCAGCGCCTATTCCTACACCTATGCCACCTTGGGTGAAGTCGTCGCCTGGTTCATCGGCTGGAACCTGGTGCTGGAATACCTGTTCGCCGCATCCACGGTGGCCGTGGGCTGGTCCGGCTACTTCAACGAATTGCTGAACATGCTGAGCGGCATGACCGGGCTTCACCTGGCGCTTCCGGCCGCATTTTCATCGGCGCCGCTGGCATTCAACGATGCCGGACATCTGGTGCTGACAGGGCACATCCTCAACCTGCCGGCGATCGCCATCGTCATCGCCATCAGCGCGCTGTGCTATCGCGGCATCACCGAATCGGCCACCGTCAACGCCATCATCGTCGCCATCAAGGTCATCGTGATCCTGCTGTTCCTGGTACTGACGTTCCGGTTCATCCAGCCCGATCTGTGGCATCCGTTCATTCCGCCCAACGAAGGTGGCTCGCACTACGGCTGGAGTGGCGTGCTGCGCGCGGCATCGCTGGTGTTTTTCGCCTATATCGGGTTCGACGCGGTTTCCACCGCCGCCGGCGAAGCGAAGAATCCGCAGCGCGACATGCCGATCGGCATTCTCGGTTCGCTTTTCATCTGCACGGTGCTGTACATCGCCATGTCGCTGGCGTTGACGGGCCTTGCACCGTTCCAACTGTTGAACACGCCCGAACCCGTCGCCACGGCACTGAATTATGTACTCGGCAACGTGCCGCCGGGGACCGCCGCCAGCACCATGCTGACCGCGCTCAAAGGCATCGTCGTGCTGGGCGCACTGCTCGGCTTGTCGTCGGTGATTCTGGTCCTTCTGATGGGGCAGCCGCGCATTTTCTACACCATGGCGCGTGACGGTCTGCTGCCGAAATCGTTGGGCAAGGTACACAAGAAATACCGCACGCCCCACGTCGGTACCCTGATCGTGGCCGTGATCGCCGTCATTCTGGCTGGTCTGTTCCCCGTGGATGTGCTCGGTGACGTCGTGTCGATGGGCACCTTGCTCGCCTTCACGACGGTCTGCATCGGCGTACTGGTGCTGCGCTACACGCGCCCCGACTTGAAGCGTTCCTTCCGCGTGCCGATGCCGTGGGTCGTGTGTCCGTTGGGTGCGCTGGTCTGCCTGGCATTGTTCTGGCAAGTCTTCCGCATCCGCTGGCCGCTGTTGCTGGGCTGGATCGTCGTGGGCTTTTTGATCTACGGTTTCTACGGCTATCGCAACAGTCGCCTGCAACGCACCAAACGCGAGCTGGCTGTCGATTCCGAGGCCACCTGAGCCAACCGCCAACCGGGGCAACCAACCATCATGCTGCAGCAACTGCTCGCCAAGAAGACCAACTTCAACGATGACGACAACCTTCAAGGGCCGGGGCTGAAACGCACGCTGGGGCCTTGGGGCATCACCGCACTCGGCATCGGCGCAGTCATCGGTACCGGCATTTTCGTGGTCACCGGTACCGCTGCTGCCGAGCATGCCGGGCCGGCGGTACTGATCTCGTTCGTGCTTGCCGCCATCTGCAGCGGGTTCAGCGCCCTGTGCTATGCCGAGTTCGCCACCTTGATCCCGGTATCGGGAAGCTCGTACTCCTACGCCTACGCCACCCTGGGCGAATTGGTGGCCTGGTTCATCGGTTGGAACATGGTGCTGGAATACGGCATTTCCGCGTCGGCGGTTGCCGCCAGTTGGACAGGCTACTTCAACAGTCTGTTGCTGGACACGATGAACATTCATCTCCCGGCCGCATTGACCACGGCGCCACTGGCGTTCACGGACGGGCACCTTGTCACCACCGGTGCATTGCTCAACCTGCCGGCCGTGGCACTGGTGCTGGTGCTGACCGGCCTGTGCTATATCGGCATCCGCGAATCCTCGGGGCTGAACGCCCTGATGGTGTTGCTGAAAGTCGGACTGATCGTGGCCATCATCGTCATCTGCGCACGCTACGTGAATGCCGACAACTGGCATCCGTTCATCCCCGAATCCACGGGCAACGGGGAATTCGGCTGGTCGGGAATTTTCCGCGGCGCCGCCATGGTGTTCTTTGCATACATCGGTTTCGAAGCCACTTCCACGGCCGCGCAGGAATGCAAGAATCCACAACGCGATCTGCCCATCGGCATTCTGGCGTCGCTGGCGATCTGTACCGTCCTGTATCTGGGCATGGCCGCGGTAATGACGGGGCTTGCGCCGTATTCGGCGCTGGACACGGCCGACCCGGTGGTCACGGCCATGCGCGGTCATCCCCAGCTCGACTGGCTGCGGCCATGGGTCGAGGTCGGCGCGCTGATCGGGCTTTCCTCGGTCGTTCTGGTGATGATCATCGCGCAACCGCGCATTTTCATGATCATGGCCCGAGACGGCATGCTGCCCAAGGCGTTCGCGCGTGTGCATCCACGTTTTCGTACGCCGCACATCAATACACTCATCACCGGTGTCGCCATTGCCGTCCTGGCAGCGATTTTTCCGCTGGATCTGCTGGCCAATCTGACGTCGATGGGCACCCTGATCGCCTTCAGCGCCGTGTGTGCCGGGGTCCTGATTCTGCGTTTCACCGCGCCCGATCTTCCGCGCACTTTCCGCGTGCCGGCCGCTCCGGTCATCTGCACGCTCGGTGTCTTCAGTTGCCTGTTCCTGCTCTCGGCCATGGACTGGTTCAACTGGACGCTGATGATCGCCTGGACCGTGATCGGTCTGGTCATTTACTTCATCTACGGCTACCGACACAGTCATTTGCGGCGCCGCGGCTGAATCGTTCGTCATTGAACAAGATGCCGGACATATCAAATAAATTACATGATATTAATCATGCAAATTATTGATAGACATAGATAAATTACTCCCATTCATCACCCGTTTGCAAAAAACGATGGCTTCGAAGGCCGTGCCGGGAGTATCATCCGTGCTCCGCGGGCTTTCACTTGGCAGTGGCCCCCGGTTACGCCACCCGGAAGAAATCCGGCCGGGTCAGCTCCTCAGCCGATTCTTCCGGGTGGCCATTCAATGTCGCGTCTGAACCAGCTGTTCGTCAATGACGCGCCAGGCACTCCGGCAACGGGAGCTGCCGTTTGACGCTTTCCGCAAAAAAGCCGGCGCAAGGCCGGCTTTTCAGGCTGAACGGCTGATCACGTCCGCCTATTTGCGCTGATGCGACACGCACCAACCCTTGGCGTTGACCGATTTGCCCGGGAACAGCTGGCATGGCCCGCGTGCCGCGCCGGACGTGCCTTTGTAGAACGTGCAGTTGGAGCAATCGTCGCCCTTCTTGTGTTTGGGGTTCGTGCTCGAGCTGGCACTCTCGGTGTAATGCAACGCCTTGGCGGTCGGATCCGACGGACTCAACGGCGGCAGGCTCTTGGCGTGCGCCACGCGAGCGAACACGCCAGTACCGGCAACGGCGGCGACTGCGGCCGTGCCGGCAGCCATTTTGAGGAAATGACGACGCGATTCGACTCGAGCATCGTTGTCTTTTTCATGTTGCGACATGGCAAATCTCCATCGATGAACAGCCGGCGGAATCATGTGTCATGCCGTCGGCAACCCGGCCATTTTACACCTCTTGCCAGTACACAAGCCCAGCAGCGAGAATGACTCGCATTACCATGCAAGGCCTGGTTTTTGCGCATGCTATGATGCCGCTCATATGGACGTCCATTTGCCAAACGACACTTTGCCCGACGAACTCCGTGACCGCCTGTCCGATTGTGCCGCCACCATCGTGGAAACCGGCGCGGAGCTGGCTGCACTCGGCTGGACACCGGCAACAAGCAGCAACTTTTCCATGCGACTGGACCCGTCGCATATCGCCATCACCGCTTCCGGGCGGCACAAGGGCAACCTCTCCCGTGACGACATTCTGGTCCTGGACACGGCGACCGGGCACGCGCTGGGCACAGCACTGAAGCCGTCGGCCGAAACCTTGTTGCACCTGCAGATCTACCGCCTGTTTCCGGGCATCCATGCGGTATTGCACACCCACTCGCGGGCACAGAGCGTTGCATCGCGCCTGTATGCCGATGCCGGTGAAATCCGCCTGCAGGGTTGGGAGCTGCAAAAAGCCATGTCCGGCTTCGACAGCCACGACAGCGTGCTGACGATACCCGTGTTTTCCAACAGCCAGCACATGCCGGATATCGCCGCCGAGGTGGATGCCTGGATCGCCGCCGGCAAGCCGTTGCATGCCTATCTCGTCAGCGGCCACGGCATGTACGTCTGGGGATGCGACATGAGCGAAGCGCACCGTCATCTGGAAGCGCTGGATTTTCTCATCAACTGCGAACTCGATTTGAGGAGGCTCGCGCCATGAGCCGTCTGCGCATTTTTGCCGACTCCGCTGCCGACAAGCCATTGGCCACGTGCAATCAGCCCGCCGCCATTGCACGCGAGCTGAATACCGTCGGCGTGCGTTTCGAGCAGTGGCAAGCAAGCCATCCGATCCATCCGGGCGCCGAGCCCGACACCGTCATTGCCGCCTACCGCGCCGACATCGATCGTCTGATGCGCACGGAAGGCTACCAGTCCGTGGACGTGATCAGCCTGACACCCGACCACCCGGACCGGGTCGCATTGCGGCGGAAATTCCTGTCCGAACATACGCACAGCGAGGACGAGGTGCGCTTCTTCGTCGCCGGTTCCGGTCAGTTCACCCTGCACATCAATGACAAGGTGTCCGAGGTGCTGTGCGAAGCCGGCGACCTGATCGGCGTGCCCGACGGCACACGGCATTGGTTCGACATGAGCGAAGCGCCATACTTCATCGCCATCCGCCTTTTCACCAACAAGGACGGCTGGGTGGCGAACTTCACCGGCGACGACATCGCCGAACGTTTCCCGCGCATGCAACACGCCTAGACGGGCACTGCCCGTCAAATCATCCCGGACGGCGAATATTGCCCACCCTGCCACGACCGATCATGCCCATGCCCCGAGCCATTCTCACCGACATCGAAGGCACCACCAGTTCGATCCGTTTCGTCAAGGATGTGCTGTTTCCGTATGCACGCCGGCACCTGCCCGACTTCGTCAAAACCCATGCCGACGATCCGGAAGTCGCGCATTGGCTGACGCAAACGGCCGCTGAAACCGGAACCGACCCGGCGGACACCGATACCATCGTCGGGGTGCTGATCCAGTGGATCGACGACGACCGCAAGGCCACGCCTCTCAAGGCGCTGCAGGGAATGATCTGGAAGGATGGCTACGTCAGCGGCGCGTATCGCGCACACATGTACCCGGAAGTGGCCGACCAACTGCGCGCCTGGCACGACCGCGGTCTGGACCTTTACGTGTATTCATCGGGTTCGGTGCCGGCACAAAAGCTGCTGTTCGGCTACAGCGAGGCTGGCGACCTGACGTCACTTTTTTCCGGCTGGTTCGACACGCGAGTCGGACACAAACGCGAAACGGCATCGTATCGCGCCATTGCCGATGCCATCGGCACGCCTGCGGGCGACATCCTGTTCCTGTCCGACATCGCCGAAGAACTCGATGCCGCCGCGGCAGCCGGCATGCAGACCACGCAGGTTTGTCGGGAGGCAACCCCCTGCCCCGCCGATGGTCGGCATCCGTGCGTGAAAAATTTCGACGCCGTCAATGTTGAATCCGGCGACGACTGACTCCGAAAAAGTCACGAATTTCCCGAACGCCCGAAGAGTAGACGCCAACGCACCATCGCCGACACGGCAGGCCGAACGTCAATTCGGCAAACGGCGGATGTCTGCGCCGAGTCCGCGCAATTTTTCCTCGATGTTCTCGTAGCCGCGATCGATGTGATACACGCGATCGACGCTGGTATCGCCGTCGGCCACCAGACCAGCCAGGACCAGACAGGCGGAAGCGCGCAAGTCGGTGGCCATGATCGGCGCCCCGCTCATCTGGTTCACGCCTTGCACGATCGCGGTATTGCCTTCCAGGCGAATGTCTGCTCCCAGACGCTGCAATTCGTGCACGTGCATGAATCGGTTTTCGAATACCGTTTCGGTAATCACGCCGACGCCTTCGGCCACGCAGTTGAGCGCGGTGAACTGCGCCTGCATGTCGGTGGGAAAGGCCGGATAAGGCGCGGTGGTGAGATTGATGGCGCGCGGCCGATGGCCGCGCATGTCCAGCTCGATCCAGTCCTCGCCGGTGCTGATGTGCGCGCCGGTGTCTTCCAGCTTGGAAAGCACCGATTCCAATGTCGACGGACGCGCGTTGCGCGTGCGCACGCGGCCGCCGGTAATCGCGCCGGCGATGAGAAACGTGCCGGTTTCGATGCGGTCGGGCAGCACCTCATAGTGGCATCCGTGCATGCGCTCGACACCATGAATGACCATGGTGTTGGTGCCCGCGCCTTCAACCTGCGCGCCCATGGCGTTGAGGCAGTTGGCCAGATCGACCACTTCGGGTTCCTGCGCGGCGTTCTCGATGATGGTCGTGCCCTCGGCCAGCGTCGCCGCCATCATGATGTTTTCGGTGCCCGTGACGGTCACCATGTCCATGACCACTCGTGCGCCCTTCAAACGTTTGGCGCGAGCGTTGATGTAACCGTTTTCCACGACCACCTCGGCACCCAGCGCCTGCAGGCCGCGGATGTGCTGATCCACCGGGCGCGAGCCAATCTGGCAACCGCCTGGAAGCGACACTTCCGCCTGACCGAAGCGCGCTACCAGCGGTCCCAGCACCAGAATCGAGGCGCGCATGGTCTTGACCAGCTCGTATGGTGCGAAATAGCGGTCGGCCGGACGCGGGTCGATGTGGATCTTCATGCGCTCGTCCAGCACCAGCTGCACGCCCATGCCGCCCAGGAGTTCCATCGTGGTGGTGACATCGTGCAAGTGCGGAACATTGCCGATGCTGACCGGCTCGTCGGCCAGCAGCGTGGAGGCCAGAATCGGCAGCACGGCATTCTTGGCGCCGGAAATGCCGACGTCACCTTCGATGGGACGGCCGCCGGATATGACAATCTTGGCCATGGGCAGGGTTATCCTTGCTGACCGCGCGCGGCGGCTTCGTCGGGCGTCAGGGTTTTCAGGCTGAGCGCATGAATGTCGCCTCCCATCAAGTCGCCCAATGTGGCATAAACCAGACGATGGCGCGCCAGCGGCAACTTGCCGGCAAAGACGGGGCTGATCACATCCGCTTCAAAATGTACGCCATCGGCACTGCGCACAGCGACGACGGCATCAGGCAAGCCTTGGGCGATCAGAGTTTCGATGCTTTGCGTATCCATGGTTCTCCGCGTGGCGCCGGAGCGGCCATTCGGGCCTCGGCGCTGATATAACCGCACCTGAACACACGGTACGTGTTACATGAAGGTAAAATGGGAATCTGGAATGGTAATGGAAATCCCCGGGTACCGGAATCACCGGGATCGATTCCGCCTCGCTGTTTTACATAGAGTATTCATGAACGCTAATTCTGCCGAATCCTTGTCGCCAGCCGCACATGACAGTCGCAACGCCCTCGTGCAAAGCGCGCGCACCGTCATTGCCATCGAAGCTGCCGCCATCTGTTCGTTGGAGCCGCGCATCGACGGCGCCTTCAGCGAAGCGTGCAAGCGCATTCTGGACTGCAACGGTCGCGTGGTGGTATCGGGCATGGGCAAATCCGGTCACATCGCGCACAAGGTCGCCGCCACCCTGGCCTCCACCGGAACCCCGGCCTTCTTTGTGCATCCGGCCGAGGCCAGCCATGGCGATCTGGGCATGATTCAGCCGCAGGACATCGTGCTGGCGTTGTCCAACTCCGGCGAAACCGACGAATTGTTGTGCATCCTGCCGGTCATCAAACGCCAGGGCATTCCGCTGATCGCCATGACGGGCAACGAAAATTCATCCCTGGCACGTCAGGCCGACATCCACCTCGACACCAGCGTTCCGGCCGAGGCCTGCCCGCTGGGCCTGGCCCCGACCGCCAGTACCACGGCGGCGCTGGTCATGGGCGATGCCCTGGCGATCGCACTTCTGGAAGCACGTGGCTTCACATCCGACGATTTCGCCCGCTCGCACCCCGCCGGCAGTCTGGGGCGGCGGCTCTTGCTGCATATCAGCGACATCATGCACACCGGCGAAGGCGTCCCGATCGTGTCGGAGACGGCCACCATGAGCGACGCCTTGATGGAGGTGACGCACAAACGCCTCGGGCTGACGGCGGTAGTGGACGCCGATGAACGCCTGGTGGGAGTGTTTACCGACGGCGACTTGCGCCGCGCGATCGACGACAGCGACGTGGATCTGCGCGCCAGCCACGTCAAGGACATCATGTCACGCCACCCCAAAGCCATCACCGCCGACAAACTCGCCATCGAAGCAGCGCAGATGATGGAAAAACACCAGATTCATGCCTTGCTGGTAGTGGACTCCGAACAACACGTTGTCGGCGCGCTCAACATCCACGACTTGCTGCGTGCACGAGTCGTGTAACGCCTGAAAGTCAACGAAGCGTTCCGGCAAGCGTTGGGTAGTCTGCTACGATCACGCCTCTTTTCTCCACCTGAACCGCCATGTCGATCGACCTTTTGACCAACGTGCCCGAAGACGTCCGCTCACGTGCCGCACGCATTCGCCTGGCGGCATTCGATGTGGACGGCACCCTGACCGACGGCCGGCTGTGGTACACGGAAGACGGGCACGAATTGAAGGTGTTTCACGCCCACGATGGCCATGGACTCAAGCGCCTTCTGGCCAACGGGATCGAAGTCGCCATCATCACGGCCCGTGTCAGCCACCCTGTTTCGCTGCGCGCCGACGAGTTGGGCATCACTCATGTGTATCAGGGCCAGAAAGACAAACGCGCATGCCTCGACGAGCTGCAGAAGGCACTGGACCTGACGCCTGATCAAACGGCTTTTGTCGGCGACGACCTTTCCGATGTCCCGGCCATGCAGATTTCCGGCTTCGCCGCGGCCGTGGCCAATGCCCATCCGCAAGTCCTTCCCTTCACGCACTGGCAAACCTCGCGTCAAGGGGGGCATGGTGCGGCACGCGAGGTGTGCGACATGATTCTAGCGGCCCAGGGCAAACTGGATATCGAGCCTGCCACGTGAGCCGGCGTCGACTCATCGCCAGCCTGGTCGTTCTGGCCGCGGCCATCGGACTGGTGCAACTGACGTTGTGGTGGTTGCGGCCACCGCCCAAACCACGACAACTGGTCGGTCCGCCGCGTTCGGGATACACGCTCACCAATTTCACGTTTTACGCCTATGCCGAAGACGGCACGTTGAGCTTTCGCATTCGGTCGCCATCGCTGGAGCGGCGCGAAAACGACCAATCGCTGTACATCGACAAGCCGCATTTTCTGCTGCCGCCGAAAGCCGGCAGCGCCGGTGCGCCCTGGCACGGGCGCTCCGAATACGGCTGGATCAATTCGGACAATACCGTCATCAAGTTGATGGGCAAGGTGGACATGTCCCGCGAGGCCTTCGCTGGCGCACCTTCGGCCGAAATCCACACCGCCGACGTCACCGCCTGGCCCGAACAACACCGTCTGGCCACCGCGAGGCCCGCGCACATGCGACAGGGAACATCTAGAATGTCCAGCGTCGGCCTGCGCGCCAATCTCAATTCCAAATATCTGGAGCTGCTGCATGATTTCCACGGCACGTTCGCACCAAGTTCGAAGCGCTAGCCACTGGCGCAGCGCCATTGCGGCGGTTTTGCTGCTGGCCGCCATCGTGCCTCTGGCGACACAAGCCAGGGAAAGCGATCGCCAGCAGCCGGTGGAGGTCAGCGCCAAGTCCGCCGACGCCATGGCCAAGCCCAACGGGGTCAGTCATCTCAAGGGCGATGTCGTGATCCAACAGGGGTCGCTCAAGGCCACCGGCGCCAGTGCAACCATTCACTTCGACGCCAATTCGGAGGTCAGCAGAGTGGTGTTGACCGGCTCGCCGGCGCATTTGCGCCAAGTCGACGACAACGGCAATCTCGTCAAGGGCCATGCCGACCACATCGACTACAACGTACCCAAAGGCATCGCGACCCTCACCGGCAATGCGCACGTCAAACAGGCCGGCCGCGGTTCGGCCAGTGGCGACACGCTGGTCTACAACACCACCACCAGCACCATGAAAGCCGACAGCAAGGGCGACAACCGCGTGCATCTCACCTTCAAGGCCCGTCAGGACAAGTCGGCCGGAAACCCGGCGCCGGCCGGTACCTCTTCGGCCGGTACCTCTTCGGCGGGTGAGCACTGACACATGCTGTCCGCCAAGGGACTCAAAAAACGCTTCCGCTCACGTGAAGTGGTGAGTGACTTCGGTTTCGAGATCAACGAAGGCGAAGTCGTCGGCCTGCTCGGACCCAATGGCGCCGGCAAAACCACCTGCTTCTACATGGTGGTCGGCCTGATTCCGGCCGATGCCGGCGTGATCACGCTGGACGACAACGACATCACCGGCTTGCCGATGCATATCCGCGCACGTCGCGGAATCGGCTATCTGCCGCAAGAGCCGTCGGTGTTCCGACGCCTGAGCGTGGCCGACAACATTCTGGCCGTGCTGGAACTGCGCGAAGACCTCGGCAAGCGGGCGCGTCGCGAGGAGCTGGACAAGTTGCTGGACGAACTCAAGATCGAGCACATCGCCACACAGAAAGGCGTCAGCCTTTCGGGCGGCGAGCGTCGGCGTGTGGAAATCGCCCGCGCCCTGGCCGCACAACCACGCTACATGCTGCTGGACGAGCCGTTCGCCGGCGTCGACCCCATCTCCGTGGGCGAAATCCAGCGCATCGTGCGCCACCTCAAGGATCGCGGCATCGGTGTGCTCATCACCGACCACAACGTGCGCGAAACACTGGGTATCTGCGACCACGCCTACATCCTCAACGAAGGCCAGGTTCTGGCCAGGGGATCACCGGCGCACATCCTCGCGAACGACCGCGTGCGCGAGGTGTATCTGGGGCACGAATTCCGACTCTGAGGGTGCCCCGTCATTTCGTGACGCAAGTAGTTGGCGACGTCCACGGGCCGGAGGTACGATGGTGGCACGTTCATTGCTTGGGTCGACATGAAGCCGTCCATTCAACTGCGCCTCCATCAACAGCTTTCGCTGACGCCGCAATTGCAGCAGGCCATCCGTTTGCTGCAGTTGTCCCGGCTCGAGCTGGCCACGGAGCTGCGCCAGATGGCCGAAGCCAATCCCATGCTCGAACTTGTCGAGGATGGCACGGCATCCGAGCCCGTCGAAACCGTCGAAGGTGCTTCGGACGAAAGTATCGACGCACCCGACCCCGCTTGGGAAACCACCCCCGACAGTCCCGATACCAGCCTCGATTTTTCCCGTGTCGCATCGACCAGCAGCGTCCCGCGGCCGACGGATTTCAGCACCTGCGACAGCGCCCCCGAAAGTCTGCGCGATCACTTGATGTGGCAGCTGGACGTTACACCCATGTCCCCACGCGACCATGCCATGGCTGAAGTCATCATCGATGCGCTGGACAACAACGGTTATCTGCACGAATCGTCGGAAGCGCTTCTGAGCACCCTGCCCGCGTCACTCGCCGTGACCACGGACGAACTGGAAGCCGTACGCTGCCGGGTGCAACACCTCGACCCGGTCGGCGTGGCCAGCCGCAGTCTGCGCGACTGCCTGGACGTGCAACTGCAACAACTGGATATCGACACCCCGCAGCGGGACCTGGCCCGACGCATCGTTGCCGACGAACTCGACCTTCTGGCGCGCAACAACGTGGCGCGCCTGAGCCAGCGTCTGCATGTCGACCCCGATGCCGTGGCCACGGCGTGCGCATTGATTCGCCAGCTTGATCCGCACCCCGGCTCCGCGCTGGACACGACGCCGGTCGAATACATCATCCCCGACGCTTACGTACGTCGTCACGGCAACGAATGGCTCGTCAGCCTGAGCCCCCACGGTCAGCCGCGCATGGAGCTCAACCAGCATTATTGCGACCTGATCCATGAAGTGAAACGGGATGACGCCGCCTGGCTGCGCGGCCAGCTGCAGGAAGCGCGCTGGCTGCTGAAGAGCCTGGAGGCACGCTCGGAAACGGTTCTCAAGGTGGCCGAAGCAATCGTCCGACGGCAACGCGCGTTCCTCGAATACGGCCCGGAAGCCATGCGCCCGCTGGTATTGCGCGAAATCGCCGAGGAAGTGGACATGCACGAGTCCACGATTTCACGCGTGACCACCCGCAAATACCTCAACACGCCGCGCGGCAATTTCGAGTTCAAATACTTTTTTTCCAGCAGCGTGTCCACCGACGATGGCGGCAGTGCTTCATCCACCGCGATTCAAGCCATGCTGCGCAAGCTGGTGGATGAGGAAAACACCAACAAGCCGCTTTCGGACAAGGCCCTTGCCGATGCCCTCGGTCAACGCGGTATTAACGTTGCCCGTCGTACTATCGCCAAGTATCGGGAAGCCTTGCGCATACCCAGCTCGAGTGAAAGGCGGCGTGCGAACTGAGGAACCTTCTGCACGCCGCGCGTTCACACGTCATGACACGGAACAATCGTGTTCCGTGCACGCCAGGCCGCCGTGAGGCGGTATTCGCAAAAGTGAAGGAGGCGCACCATGCAAGTGCAGATCAGCGGTCACCAGATCGAAATCACCCAGGCTCTGCGTGACCACGTCCAGTCCAAACTCGACCGGCTGGAACGCCACTTCGACAACCTCACCTCGCTCAATGTCGTCTTGTCCGTGGAAAAGCTCGATCAACTGGCCGAAGGCACGCTGGTCGGTTCGGGCTGCAATCTGCACGCCCAGGCTTGCGACACCGACATGTACAACGCCATCGATCAGATGTTCGACAAACTGGTTGTGCAATTGCGCAAATACAAGGAAAAGCTCACCGACCATCACCAGCGCGAAGGCCGTGCCATGCAATACGGCTGACGGTCGCAAACCCGGGAAGCGCCGGATTCGATCCGACCTTCCCGGGCGCGGGCGTCGTCGCATGGCGACGCCCGCGCGCCAAACTGGCACAATGGGCCTGACGGTCGCTTTTCAAACGACCGAGGGTTGGCGCCAACGTGGAAAAAATCACCGCACGACAACTTTTCGACAGCGTCAGCGAACGGCTGGAACTGCGCTGGGCCACCGGTTTGCGCGGCGAAACACGCGTGCTCGAAACCGGCGAAACCCAATCGCGTCGCCCTTCGCTGGTGGGTTATCTCAACGTGATCTATTCCAACAAGGTACAGATCATCGGGACCGAAGAGCTCAATTATCTGGACAGTCTGGACTCGCGCCAGCGCTGGGAAACCATCCAGAAAATCATGGCGCAGAACCCGCTGGCATTGATCATCACCAAGGACCAGAAGCCGCCCTCGGACCTTGAAGATGCCGGCGAGGAAAGCAACACCCCGATATGGACAAGCGGCAAACGCGGACATCAGTTGCTGGCCTACCTGCAATTCCATTTGACCCGCATGCTGGCACAACGTCTTTCCCTGCATGGGGTGTTCATGGAGGTCTATTCCACCGGGGTGCTGTTTACCGGCGACCCCGGTTCGGGAAAAAGCGAACTGGCGCTGGAGCTGATCACGCGCGGCCATCGTCTGGTCGCCGACGATGCCACCGATTTCACTCTGGTCTCTCCCGACGTCATCGACGGCACCTGCCCCGAGCTTCTGCGCGATTTGCTGGAAGTGCGCGGCGTGGGTGTGCTCAATGTACGCGAAATGTTCGGCCATACGGCCGTCAAGGCGTCCAAATACCTGCGCCTCATCATTCACCTCAAGCCGATGCGCGACACGGTGGACATCGACGCCCTGAGCCGCCTGACCGGTGACATCGGTCACCGCGAGGTTTTCGACGTCAAAGTCCCCATGATGACCATCCCGGTCGCTCCCGGTCGCAATCTGGCGGTCATGGTCGAAGCGGCCGTGCGCAGCTACATGCTCCGATCCAGCGGCATTGATCCGGCGCAGACGTTCATCGACCGCCAGGCTCGACAATTGCAGAACCTGCCCCCGTGGTGACACCGACATGAATGACGACAACGATCCTTCAGACGTCCACCTGATCGTCCTCTCCGGCATGTCCGGCAGCGGCAAGACGGTCGCTCTGCGTGCTCTGGAGGACCTCGACTTCTATTGTGTGGACAACCTGCCTGCGGCACTCATCCCGCGCCTGGTCACGGCACTTGGCGGACGCCATGGTGATCACCGCCGCATCGCGGTGGGCGTGGACGTGCGCAACCGCATCGAGGATCTGCAGCAGATCCCGCACATGTTGTCGCAATTGGCCGCCGACGGCATTGTCTCGCACCTGATATTCGTCGACAGCCACGACGACGTGCTGATCAAGCGTTTCTCCGAGACGCGCCGGCGCCACCCGTTGTCGGCCGATGGCTTGTCACTCGCCGACGCCATTGCCCGTGAACGCCGTTTGCTGCGCGGGCTGTCAGGCATCGCCGAGGAAACCATCGACACCAGCAACCTCAACGTCCACGAACTTCGGCGCATGATGGCCACGCGCTATGCTGCCGCCAGCGAAGGCTTGTCGTTGCTGTTCGAGTCGTTTGCGTACAAAAAGGGCCTGCCGCTGGATGCCGACTTCACTTTCGATGCGCGTTGTCTGCCCAATCCGCATTGGGATCGCGCACTCAGGCCATTGACCGGAAAAGACGCCCCGGTGCGCGATTTTCTGGATTCGCAGGCATTGGTCGGCGAATACTTCGACGACATCTCGGGTTTTCTGGAAACCTGGCTGCCGCGTTTCGGCAACGATGATCGCAGTTACGTCACGGTCTGCATCGGTTGCACCGGTGGTCGCCATCGTTCGGTTTATCTGGCGGAAAAACTGGCCGACCATTTCCGCCCCGGCAACCACGAGGTGCTCACGTTTCACCGGGAACTGGACTGAACATGAGCGCCGGTGTACTTCTCATCACGCACGAATCCGTCGGCGAAGCACTCATTGCCGCCGCACGCCACGTGATGCCGCAACTGCCGCTGAAAGTGACGGCAATGGAAGTACCCGCCGACGCCGATGTCGGCGACATGCGCGAAGTCACATCGCACCACATACGCCAACTCGACCAGGGCGACGGCGTGCTGGTGCTTTCGGATCTGTACGGTGCCACGCCATGCAACATCGGATTGGCTGTCGGCGACCTGGGAGCGCCCGTCCGCTGTGTGTCGGGGCTCAACCTGCCGATGCTGTTGCGCGTGATGAACTACGCCGACAAATCATTGGACGAACTGGCTGAAATTGCGGCCGCCGGTGGCCGTGGAGGAATTTTCATCGACCATGCGTGAACAAGAAATCACCGTATCCAATCAGCTCGGCCTGCATGCGCGCGCCGCCGCAAAACTGGTGCAAACCGTGCAGGGCTTCAAAGCATCGGTCATGCTGATCAGTCAGAGTCGTGAGGTAAACGCCAAGAGCATCATGGGCGTCATGATGCTGGCTGCCGGTCAGGGCACCGTGTTGACCATCCGCACCGAAGGCGCCGACGAAGACGCGGCCCTCGAAGCGGCCATCGACGTTTTTGAACGCAAATTCGACGAGGGAAGTTGATCGTGGAGGTTTCCGAATCCCATCCACCTCTGGATTGCCGGATACCCGCATGAGACTGGTATTGACCGGCAGCGTGGGCGCGCGCGGCATGGCCCTGGGCCGTGCCCGACGCCTGCAATCCACGAAAATACGCATCGACCCCACGCCGCTGGCCGATGACGAAGTCGATGCCGAGGTCGACCGTCTGCACGCGGCACTGGAGACCGCACGCGACGAATTGCTCAACTTGCGAGAAAAGCTGCAGGGCTCGATGGCGCGCGAAGCCACCGAGTTCGTCGATGCGCACAACATGCTGCTCAGCGACCCCGATCTGCTGCGCGGTCTGGAGTCGATGATACGCGAGCAACGCATGCGCGCCGGTGCCGCGCTCAAGGCACAACGAGATCGGCTCGCCGGCGTTTTCGAGTCCATGGACGACCCGTACCTGCGCAGCCGCAGCGAGGACATCGACCAGGTGATCGGTCGCGTGCTGGGCATTCTGGCGCGCTCCAGCAGCGACGAGGAGCGCAAACTGGCCTCGCGCGTGGGCGAAATCCTGGTCGCCGAGACCATCGCGCCCGGCGACATGGCGAGTCTCGCCGGACGCGGTCTGCTCGGCGCCATCACCATTTCCGGCAGCGCCTACTCGCACAGCGCGATTCTGGCGCGCAACCTCAATCTGCCGATGATGATCGGCGTGGCGCGTGCACTCGACAGCATCCGCAACAACGATCTGATCCTGCTGGACGGCGAAGCGGGCGAAGTCATCGTCCATCCGGCCGCGCAGGATCTGGCACGGTATCGCCAATGGCAACGCGAAGCCACGCGCGAGGGCAAGCGCCTTGCGGCATTGGCCAACGCGCCCACGCGGACGCTCGACGGTGTCGACATCCAGCTGTTTGCCAACGCCGAACGCTCGGCCGACCTCGCCACCGCACGCAACAACGGCGCCAGCGGCGTCGGCCTGTATCGCAGTGAATTTCTGTTCCTGAGCAGCAAGGGTCTGCCCAGCGAAGACGAACAATTCAGTGCTTATCGCAACCTGGTACTGGCGATGGGCGGCCTGCCGGTCACCATCCGCACGCTGGATCTCGGTGCGGACAAGGCCGGTTCGGCCGGTCTGACCGTACGCGATGAAGACAACCCCGCCCTCGGCGTGCGCGGCATTCGCCTGTCGCTGCGCCATCCGGTCATTTTCGCCACCCAGTTGCGGGCCATTCTGCGTGCGGCAAGTTACGGACCGATGCGTATTCTGGTGCCCATGGTCACCCAGGTGGACGAACTGGAAGCGGTACGCACACTGGTCGACCATTGCGCGCGCGATCTGCGCAACGAGGGTGAAGAGCCGCCCGACAACATTCCCATCGGCGCCATGATCGAAGTGCCGGCAGCCGCGCTCACCGTACGCACATTGCTCAAGGAAGCGGATTTTCTCGCCCTGGGTACCAACGACCTGGCGCAATACGTCCTGGCGACGGACCGCAACAACGATGCGCTGGGCAAGCTCTACAACCCGTTGCAGCCTGCCCTGTTGCGCTTGATCTATCACGTCATCAGTGCCGGGCAACGCAGCGGCAAGCCGGTCAGCATCTGTGGCGAAATGGCCGGCGATCCGCTGTTCACACCATTGCTGCTTGCCCTGGGGCTGACCGATTTCAGCATGCATCCGGGACAGCTGCTCACCGTGCGCGACCGCATCGGCAACCTTGATCGCACCCGCTTGCGTCGATTGGGGCCGCGCATTTTGCGTGCCGCCTCACGCGATGAGGTCGAAGCCATTCTGCGGCAAGCCGCGCCGGTCCATTGAGCCGTGCCCGGCCATGCCTACGTCACTGACGGCGCAACAGCAACGACGTGACGGTGGGCCGGGACCCGACCTGTCGGCAAGTGGCGACCCGCTACGTTGAACCGACACCATCGGGCGACACCACGGCATCGGCGAACGCCTTGACCATGGCACCGCGATAGGCGCCGCGCGCAAGTACCAGCGACAGGTTCCGCGTCAGATCCAGAAATGGCGTGTCGAGCACCACCAGACGTCGCGCGTCCACCGCATCACCCACGGCCACCTGGGGCAGGCAAGCCAATCCGAGGCCGGCGATCACTGCTTGCTTGATGGCTTCGCTCTGTCCCAGTTCCAGCACCGTCTGCCCGGATGGCAGCAAGGCCAACGCCCGCTCGCACAACGCACGCGTGGCCGATCCAGGCTCGCGCATGATCCAGCGTGCATCGGCAAAATCATCCACGCGCAGGCGTCGGCGCTTTGCCAACGGGTGGTCCGGCCGGGCACACACCACCAGCGAGTCCGTGCGCCAGACCCGCAATTCGATATCCGGCTGCATCACGGTGCCCTCGATGCAGCCGATGTCCAGCCGATGATCGCGCACCGCCTCGACAATACCGCGAGTGTTGTCCACTTCCAGACGCACGGTGGCTCGCGGGTGTGCGCGGGTGAACGCTCCCAGCAAATCCCCGACCAGATAATTGCCGATCGTATTGCTTGCACCCAGTCGCAGCTCGCCGCGCAATTGATGTGGTTCATCCGCCGCGTGACGACCCATTTCCTCGATGCGTTCGAGGATTTCCCGCGCCATCGGGAGCAATTCACGGCCGCGTTCGTTGAGATACACCCGCCCGCGATCACGCGTGAACAAGGTGACGCCCAGATGCCGCTCCAGTTCCGCCAACGCCATGCTCGCCGCCGGCTGGGTCATGTGCAGGCACTCGGCGGCCGCACGTACGCTGCCGGCATCGGCGATGGCCATGAAAACCTGGAGTTGGCGGGGGCTGATATTTATCATCAACAATACTTATATAAAGTATAAATATTAATAAATATCATTTTTTCATGCGAATATCTACCCTGCCGTGGCTCATTTCACTGGAAGCAACCATGGCACACGCACTCGGCACCACGGCAGATGCAGCCGGATCTCCTGAATTTTCGCGGCAGGCAAGGCTCTGGCCCGGCTTGTTGCTGTCGGCCATCATTGCCGTCATCGCCTGGCAACTGGGGCGATGGTTGCCACTGGTCGGTGGGCCGGTATTCGGCATCGTGCTGGGTGTCGTGGTACGCAACGTGATGGCGCCACCGGCGGTGTGCCAGCCGGGAATCCGCTTTGCCGGCAAACAGGTGCTGCAGTGGTCGATCGTGGCCCTGGGTCTGGGGCTCAGCCTGACGCAGGTGGCACAGACCGGATTGAACTCGTTGTCGGTGACGCTGGTGACGGTCACCGTCGCCTTTCTTGCCGCCTGGCTGTTGGGACGCGCGCTCGGCATCCCGTCCAAACTGAAATTGTTGATCGGCGTCGGTACGGCCATCTGCGGTGGCTCGGCCATCGCCGCCGCCACTCCGATCATCAAGGCGGACGAGCACGATACCGCGTTCGCCATTTCCACGATTTTCCTGTTCAACCTGATTGCCGTGCTGGTGTTCCCCGCTCTGGGGCACTTGATGCACATGAGCGATCAGGGTTTCGGCCTTTGGGCCGGCACGGCCATCAACGACACCTCGTCGGTAGTGGCGGCCGGCTACACCTATTCGAGCGCGGCCGGCGATTACGCCACCATCGTCAAACTGACGCGTGCCACGCTGATCATTCCCGTGTGCCTGGGTCTGGCGTTCATCGAGGCATGGCGACACAAGCGCGGTGGCGGCGGTGATTTCAGCCTGCGCCGCGTATTCCCCTGGTTCATCCTGTGGTTCGTGGTGGCCTCGGCGGTGCGCACGATGGGATGGATTCCGGTCGCCTGGCAAGCCGATATCCATCTGCTCGCCGAATTTCTGATCATCATCGCACTCACGGCCATCGGACTTTCCGCTGATTTGCGACGCATGGCCAGGACCGGGTTTCGTCCCATCGCGCTGGGCCTGGGCGTGTGGGCCGCCGTGACCGTGAGCAGCCTTGTCGTGCAATCGATCATGGGACAACTGTGAGTTGACATCGCCAACGCGATCCGGCGCAACTGGCTATCATTGGGAAGATCACACCATCGAGCATGCTCACTGGAGGTCTTCGTGTACGAAACCATTGTTGCCGAACGTCGTGGCCATATCGGCATCGTGACGCTCAACCGTCCCGATCTGCACAACGCCTTCAACGAAGTGCTGGTCGCCGAACTCAACGCCGTGCTCGATGCCGCCGAAAAGGATGAATCACTGCATGCACTGGTATTGACCGGCAAGGGCAAGAGTTTCTGCGCCGGTGCCGATACCAAATGGATGCGCGGCATGGCCCAGGCCAGCCAGTTGGAAAACCGCGAGGACTCGCTGCAACTGGCCCGCTTGATGCGCCGGCTCAATTTCATCGACATTCCCACCATTGCCATGGTCAATGGCGCGGCCTACGGTGGCGGCATCGGGCTGATCGCCTGTTGCGACATCGCCATCGGCGCCGAGGACGCCATGTTCGCCTTGTCGGAAGTGAAACTGGGTCTGGTCCCGGCAGTGATCTCGCCCTACGTCGTCGACGCCATCGGTCTGCGCCAGGCGCGGCGCTTCTTTGTCACCGGTGAAGTATTCAACGCCGAAGATGCCGTGCGTATCGGCCTGTTGCACGAAACCGTGTCGGCAGACGCGCTCTACGACACCGTCGTCGACACCGTCAAACGTCTGGAAAAAGCCGGGCCGATGGCGCGTCGCGCGGCAAAACGCCTGGCCTTCCGCGTCGCCAATCGCGACGAACGCGAACAAACCAAAATCGACAGCGAAAACGCCGAACTGATCGCGCGCATCCGCGTGTCCGACGAAGGCCAGGAAGGACTTGCGGCTTTCCTCGACAAGCGCAAGCCGAGCTGGATCAGCGACGAGGCGGAATAACCCTGCCGCATGTGCACGCACCGGCGCACCTGCGCCGGGCGGGCGCCGTTTCAAGCCGCATGCACCCATGGAAATTCACATGACTACCGGGAAAACGAATCGTGTTTGAGCGTGTACTGATAGCCAACCGTGGCGAAATTGCCTGCCGCGTCATTCGCACTTGTCGCCGTCTCGGCATTCATGCCATCGCGGTGTACTCCGAAGCCGACCGGGACGCGCAGCATGTCCGTCTGGCGGACGAGGCCTGGCCGATCGGTGGTTCCGCGCCGGCCGATTCGTATCTGCGCGTCGACACCATCATGGACGTGGCGAAAAAATCCGGCGCGCAGGCCATCCATCCGGGCTACGGGTTTCTGTCGGAAAACACCGAATTTTCCCGTGCCTGCGTCGAGGCCGGCATCGTCTTCATCGGCCCCAGACCCGAATCCATCGAAGCCATGGGCTCCAAGGCCGCTGCCAAGATCCTGATGAGCAAGCACGAGGTACCGTTGGTACCCGGTTACAGCGGCGAAGACCAGGGTGCGGAGTTGCTTGCCGACGAGGCTCGCAAGACCGGGTTTCCGCTGATGATCAAGGCGGCCATGGGCGGCGGCGGCAAAGGCATGCGCATCGTGCGTGAAGAAAAGGACTTTGCCGACGCGCTGGCATCGGCGCAGCGCGAAGCCAAAGGCGCCTTCGGTGACGCACGCGTGATTCTGGAGCGTTACGTCGAACACCCGCGCCACATCGAGTTCCAGATCTTCGGCGACCACCACGGCAACACCGTCCACTTGAACGAACGCGAGTGCTCTTCGCAGCGTCGTTTTCAAAAAGTGCTGGAGGAAACGCCCTCGCCCTTCCTGACGCCGGAACGTCGCCAAGCCATGGGCGAAGCCGCCGTGGCCGCGGCCAAAGCCGTGAATTACGTCGGCGCCGGCACGGTCGAATTCATCGTCGGCGCGGACGGCGATTTTTTCTTCATGGAAATGAACACGCGCCTGCAGGTGGAGCATCCGGTCACGGAAATGACCCTCGGCCTGGATCTCGTCGAATGGCAATTGCGGGTGGCCAATGACGAGCCGCTGCCGTTGACGCAGGAAGACATTCACGCACATGGTCACGCCGTCGAAGTGCGCCTGTACGCCGAGGACCCGGACCAGAACTTTCTGCCCGGCTCCGGAAAGCTGGAGGTGCTGAAACTGCCGACACCCTCCGATTTCGTGCGCCTGGACGGTGGCGTGGTCGAGGGCGATACGGTCAGCATTTTCTACGACCCCATGATCGCCAAACTGATCGTGTACGGCGCCGACCGTACCGAGGCACTGGAGCGCATGCGCCAGGCCCTGGGCGAGTGTCACATCATCGGCCCCAAATCCAATATCGGATTTCTGGAACGACTGGTCCGCCATCCGGTTCTGGTCAAAGCCGAGATCGACACCGGCTATCTGGATCGCCATCTGGACGAGTTTCTCGCCGGCCCGGACGAACCCGAACGCATGGCCATTCTGGCCGCCGCCTGCGTTGCCCTGTCGCGTGACGAGCACACGGTCGGCGCCGCCTGCGCCGACCCGCATTCGCCGTGGGCGCGCGCGGATGCCTGGCGTGTCGGTCCGGCCGACGTGCGGCAGATCATCCTGTTGCAGGCCGACAACCGCCACGCCATCGAGGCACATGGTGCCAATGGCGATTACCGTTTGCGTTGCGACGACGTCGATACCCGCGTTGAAGCGGCCACCATCAAGGACGGCTGGCTGGATGCCCGTTTCGACGGCGTGTCGCGACGCTTGCGCGTGTTCGTGCATGGCGAGCTCATCGACGTCCATGACGCCCGGGGTCGCCGTTGCCGTTTCGAACGTACGCCGGCATACGCCTGGGACGCCAGCGAGGGCGCGGGAGGCGACCAGATCGTCGCGCCGATGCCGGGCCGCATCGTCGTCGTCAAGGCCAGGGTCGGCGACAGCGTCGAAGAAGGCCAGGACCTCGTCATCATGGAGTCGATGAAAATGGAACTGGCCTTGAAGGCGCCGCGTGCCGGTACCATCGAGAGTGTATCGGCCGACGAAGGCGAATTCGTCGATGCCGACACCGTGCTGGTCCACTTCGAGGATGTTCATGACTGACCCCACCACCAGCGACAACTTCGTGCGCATGGTCGAGGTCGGCCCGCGCGACGGTTTGCAGAACGAACGCGCCATCGTCCCGCCGGCCACCAAGATCGAGTTGATCAATCGACTGTCCCGCACCGGCCTCAAAACCATCGAGGCCACCAGCTTCGTCAACCCGGATTGGGTGCCGCAGATGGCTGATGCCACCGAGGTTTATCGCGCCATTCACAAGCAGCCAGGCGTGGATTACCCGGTGCTGGTGCCCAACCTGACAGGCTACGAGCGTGCACGCGAGGTGGATGCGGCCGAAATTGCCGTATTCACGGCCGCCAGCGAGGCATTCAACCGCAAGAACATCAATGCCTCGATCGACGAATCCATCGAGCGTTTCGAACCGGTGATGGAACGTGCCAAGGCCGACGGCGTGCGCGTGCGCGGCTACATCTCCACCGTGCTCGGTTGTCCGTACCAGGGCGATGTGCCGATCCGCGACGTGGTGCGTGTCGCCAGACGTCTGCACGACCTCGGCTGTCACGAGATTTCGCTCGGCGACACCATCGGCGTCGGCACGCCGACCAAGGCCCGCGCCATGCTCGAAGCCGTGGCGCAGGACGTTCCCATGCAGGCGCTGGCGGTACATTTCCACAATACCTACGGCCAGGCACTGGCCAACATTCTGGCCTGTCTGGAGGCCGGAGTGCGAGTGGTGGACAGTTCCGTTTCCGGCGCCGGTGGCTGCCCGTACGCGCGCGGCGCCACCGGCAACGTCGCCACGGAAGACGTGGTCTACATGCTGCACGGCATGGGTATGGAAACCGGGATCGACCTGGATCAGCTCATCGACGTCGGCATCTGGCTGACCGGCGTGTTGAGCCATGCCACATCGAGTTTCGTGGCACGTGCCACGGTCGCAGGTTGAAAACGTGCCGATGACCACGCCTGTCATGGCAGGAGCGCATCTTGCGCGTGACCGTCGTGCCGCTGCGATGGAATCGCGCGTTGTCGAGCAAGAGATGCGCCTCTGCATGATCTTTTCGAAGGAAGTCGAGTGATGCCGAAACCCTCATCGATCACCATCGTCGGCGCGGGACTGGTCGGCTCGCTTCTGGCCACGTTGCTGGCGCAACGCGGCGTCTCCGTCGACCTGTTCGAAAAACGCGACGATCCGCGCCAGGCCGGATTTGCCGGTGGCCGCTCGATCAACCTGGCCTTGTCCGAGCGCGGTCTGGTCGCCTTGCGCATGGCCGGCCTCGAGCGTGCCGTGCTCGACCAGGCCGTGATGATGCGCGGACGCATGGTGCATGCACTCGATGGCAGCACCAACATGCAGCGCTACGGCATCGATGACCATGAGTCGAACCAGTCCGTGTCGCGTGGCGGCCTCAACATGCTGCTGCTGAACGCGGCGGAAAAAGCGGGCGTACGCACCCATTTCGGCCAGGCACTCGGCAAGGTCGATTTCGACCGCAACCGGCTTCATTTCAGCGACCGTGACGGCAACCAACGCCACTTCGAGTCACCTGTCACCATAGGCGCCGACGGTGCGGGCTCGGCGTTGCGCGCAGCCATGACGATGCAACACGACATCGGCGAGCACGTGGAGCCGCTCGACCACGGCTACAAGGAACTGGAAATTCCGCCTCTGACGCAACTGTCCGACGCCGTGCTCACGTCCGCGGCGCGTGCACGCCGTGATGCGGGCGAAAAGTTCGCCATTGCGCCGGACGCGCTGCACATCTGGCCGCGCGGAAATTGCATGTGCATCGCCCTGCCCAACAGCGAGGGCAGTTTTACCGTCACGCTGTTTTTGCCGCGTGACGGTGCACACCCCAGCTTCGCCAGCATTCCCGACGCCGCGACGGCACGCCCCTATTTCCAGAGCGATTACGCCGACGCTCTGCCGCTGATGCCCGGCTTCGACGCCGATTACGACGGTCACCCGATTGGCTCGCTGGCGACCTTGTATTTGCGACAATGGCATCTCGGCAGCAAGGCATTGCTGGTTGGCGACGCTTCTCACGCCATCGTGCCGTTCCACGGCCAGGGCATGAATGCCGGTTTCGAGGACGCCGCGATTTTGACGCCAATGCTGGCCGCCAGCGACGATCCACGTGATGTATTCGCAAGCTTCCAGAAGCAACGCAAACCGGACGCCGACGCCATCGCCGCCATGGCATTGGAAAACTACGTGGAAATGCGCGATTCGGTCATCGATCCGGATTACCTGCGCAAGCGCAGACTCGGCGCAGAGTTGGCCACCGCCGCGCCTGAGCATTTCATGCCGCGTTATCGCATGGTCACCTTCACCAACCTTCCCTATGCCTATTGCCTGGAACGTGGCCGCGCGCAAGACACGTTGCTGTCGCAACTTCTGCACGGCCACGAGGATGCGGACAGTGTGAACATCAATGCCGCCGTCGCCACGCTCAAAGCCACTTTGCCGCCGCTTCCGCGCTGAACCGCGATGGCGCTCACGCATCACGAATGGCGGGAAATTTACGAACGCACGCAATATTGCGTGCGCCTGCAGTGCGGCGGCCATGCGGTCATTCGCATCCATCGGGCATTGCCCGCGTCGTTGCGCACGGGTCTCGCCGAAGCATATACGCCATGGGCTTTCATCACCGCCTGGAACCCCGTCTCCCGGCCGCTTTCGATCGCCGTCAATCGTTCGCGTCAACGCCAGTTGCTGATGCGATTGCGGCAACTGCGTCCGTTGCCATGCATCACCGCCGGCGTCGGCATCGGGTCTGCTGATGACGAAAACCATCCCTGGCGCGAGCCGAGCCTGTTTGTCGTCGGCATCGAGCTCGAACGGGTGGACGCGCTGATGCGTGCATTCGACCAGAACGCGGTCGTTTGCGGCACGCGCGACAAACCCGCGTCGTTGCGCTGGAACCCCGACCGGCAGGGCAAGCGGGCGTGATGATGCACCATGATGCCGCGCATGGACACGACGCGCCGCGACAGGGACAATCGCTGATTCATGATCTCTGAAGTCACGCCCACCGCATTCGATCGCCCCGCCCTGCTGGAAGGCCGCGGCGTGACCTTCCTGCGTCGCGACGAGCCGGTATTCGGCCCGCTCGATTTCGCGCTGCATGCGGGCGAAATCATGCTGGTGGAGGGCGACAACGGCAGCGGCAAGACCACGTTGTTGCGCCTTCTTGCGGGCATGCTCAAGCATGGCGAGGGCGATTTGCGCCTGCATGGCGAGCCGCTCAAGCCCTTGCACATGCCGGGTGAAATCGTGTTCATGGGTCACCAGCCGGGCCTGAAATTCGATTTGTCGCCGCTGGAAAACCTGCGCTTCGTGCAGGGCTTGTATGGCTGTCGTCGCGGCACGTCGCCCGAGATCGCCCTGCAAGGCGTCGGCCTGTCCGGTTACGAGCACGAGCCGGTGCGTCGACTTTCCGCCGGTCAGAAAAAACGCGCCAGTCTGGCCCGGCTGCTCATCGTGCCGGCGGCCGTGTGGCTGCTGGACGAGCCTTACGCCAACCTCGATCGCGAGGGCATTGCCCTGGTCAACCGGCTGCTCGAGCGCCATGCCCACGCGGGCGGCGGCGCGTTGGTGACCAGTCACGGCGCGGTCACGTATCTGCACGGCGAGCCGCGCCGTATCCGGTTGTCGCCATGAAGAGCGCGAGTCTTGTTTCGCTCCCTTTCGGGGTGCCAGCCCATTCAAGTCGTTTGCCCCGGGAGAGCGAACATCTGAAGCGGGCCGCGCGACGCGACGCGTCGTCCACTTCGCGAGCCATGGAGGCTTCAGCGAAGCTGACCGGTGCTGCATCCATCTGCACAACCGCGTCCCCCCGCATGCCGAATCCGCAATGCCCGTCCGGGAAACAATACGGAAAAGGAGGCATTTCATGAAGCCCGGCAGCACCATATCCGCCTGCGGGGCCGTCCTGCGTCGTGACCTGACGCTGGCCTGGCGCCGACGTGGCGACATGGCGCTGCCCGTGCTGTACGCGTTGATCGTGGCAGTATTGTTCCCTTTCGCACTCGGCCCCGACGATGTGCTGCTGGCTCGCATCGCCGGTGGCGTGGTACTGGTGATCGTGCTGCTGGCCATGTTGCTGGCTTTCGATGCCCTGTTCCGCCCGGATCTCGAAGACGGCTCGCTGGAACAAATGATGCTGTCTCCACAGCCGCTGGCCCTGATGGTGGCGATGAAGATCCTGGCGCATTGGCTGACGACCGCGCTGCCGTTGATCATCATCGGCCCGATCATCGCCAGCATGATGCATCTGGCGCCGCACCCGCTGCGGGTACTGATCCTGGCGCTGTTGCTGGCCACGCCGTTGTTGAGTCTGCTTGGCGCCGTGCTGGTGGCGTTGACGGCGGGTACGCGACGATCAGGCATGCTGCTGGCATTGATGCTGCTGCCACTGTGCGTGCCGGTGGTGATCTTTGCCGCAGGCGCCGTTCTGGCGGCGCAACAGGGGTTACCGTGGATGGCGCCGCTGGCCTGGTTGGGCGCCATCCTGGCTTTGGGTATGGTGGTGGCCCCGCTGGCTTGCGCCGCCGCTCTTCGGATCACGCTCGACTCATGAATCTCGCTCGCTCCCCTTTCCATCTCGCGGAGCCCCGCCATGGCTGACTGGGTTCCCCACTGGCTGCATCGACTGAGTGCACCACCCACGTTCTACCGCTTTGCCGGCGCCGTTCGCCCGTGGTGTTTCTGGCTGGCCGTCATCACCGCCGCGATCGGCCTGTACGGCGGTCTGGTGATGGCGCCGCCCGACTACCAGCAAGGTGATGCATTTCGCATCATCTATGTCCACGTGCCAAGTGCATGGATGGGTTTGTTCGTGTACGCGACCATGGCCGTGGCGGCGTTCATCGCGCTGGTATGGCGCATCAAGCTGGCCGAGGTGGTGGCGATGCAATCGGCGCCGATCGGGGCGGCGTTCACGTTCATCACGCTGGTCACCGGATCGTTGTGGGGCGAGCCCACCTGGGGCACCTGGTGGACATGGGATGCGCGCCTGACGTCGGAACTGGTGCTGCTGTTCCTGTATCTGGGCGTGCTGGGGCTGTATCACGCGTTCGAGGATCGTCGCCAAGGCGCGCGGGCGGCAGGCTTTCTGGCCATCATCGGTCTGGTCAATCTGCCCATCGTGCACTACTCGGTACAATGGTGGAACACGCTGCATCAGGGCACCACGGTGCGGCTGCTGGGCCCTTCGACCATCGACTCGCGCATGCTCTGGCCGTTGCTGGTGATGGCGCTGGCGACACATCTCTACTGGGCTGCCAGCCTGCTGGGACGTGTGCGCACCGATCTGCTGGACCTGGAAAGCGGCAAGCGCTGGGTGCGCGAATTGTCACAGATCAGCAAACGGGCAAGCCAATGAGTTTACAGTCTTTTCTTGCCATGGGAGGCTACGCCGCATTCGTGTGGCCCGCGTACGCGGTGTTTTTCGTGGTGCTGGCCGTCGACTGTCTGTCCCCCGCACTGAGGCGACGGCGCCTGTTGCGGGATATCCGCGCCCGCATCGCGCGTCGGAACGCTCGTGAAGCACGCCGCATGAACACGGATTCGAACATGCCTTCCGCCTGAGCAGGCGATCCATTTTCCTGATCGATATCGTCATGAATGCTGTTCGCAAACGTCGCCTCATCGTCATCGGACTGGTTCTGGCTGCCGCCGCCGTGGCGGGGGTGCTGACCGTGTTCGCGCTGCAACGCAACATGACCTACCTGTTCTCGCCAACCGAGGTGGACGCCGGGAAAGCACCTGCCGGATCGACGTTCCGCCTGGGCGGGATCGTCAAGGAAGGCAGCGTCAAGCGCTCCGGCGACTCGCTCGAGGTCGATTTCGTCATCACGGATCGCTTCCATTCCATGCCGGTGGTCTACACCGGCATCCTGCCCGACCTGTTTCGCCAAGGGCAAAGTGTCGTCACCACCGGTCACATGCAAGGCAACACGTTCGTGGCCAGCAAGGTACTGGCCAAGCACGACGAAACCTACATGCCACCGGAAGTGGCCGACGCCATCAAGAAGGCCGAGAAGGCCGGCCGAGCGCACGCGCAGGAACGCGACGCCGCACTCAATGCCGCGAAGACCGCCAACCATGCTGGCAAACCCTCGGGGGCCGGCTAAACTGGTGCATTCCGCGGCATCAGTCATTTCTCGCCTGCGCGTCAGACGGAGTTTCACCACATGATCCCCGAACTTGGCCAACTTGCCCTGATCCTCGCCCTGCTGCTGGCTGTGGTGCAGTCGGTGCTGCCGCTGATCGGCGCCTGGGTCGGCTCGCGGCCCCTGATGGCAGTGGCGCGGCCCGCGGCGGCGGGGCAATTCGTGTTCGTGGGACTGGCGTTTCTCGCCCTGACCTATGCGTTTCTGAGCAACGATTTTTCGGTCGCTTACGTGGCGCAGAACTCGAACTTGACCCTGCCCTGGTATTACCGCATTGCCGCGGTATGGGGCGCGCACGAAGGGTCGCTGCTGCTCTGGATCATGATCCTCAATGTATGGACGCTGGCGCTGGCGCTTTTCAGTTTTCGCCTGCCGGAAGACTTTGCCGCGCGCGTGATGGGCGTCTTGGGACTGGTTTCGGTCGGGTTCCTGCTGTTCACGCTGTTCACGTCCGATCCGTTCGGTCGTCTGTTGCCCATGCCGGCGAACGGCGCCGACCTCAACCCGGTACTGCAGGACCCGGGCATGACGGTGCACCCGCCGGTGCTGTACATGGGTTATGTCGGATTTTCAGTGGCATTCGCGTTTTCCATTGCCGCGTTGCTGGGTGGCCACATGGAAAAACAATGGGTCCGCTGGGCGCGACCGTGGACCAACGTCGCCTGGGGTTTTCTGACCCTCGGCATCGTCGCCGGCAGCTGGTGGGCGTATGACGAACTGGGCTGGGGCGGCTGGTGGTTCTGGGATCCGGTGGAAAACGCCTCGTTCATGCCCTGGCTGGTCGGTACCGCGCTGATCCACGCCCAGGCCGTGACCGAAAAGCGCGGCACGTTGCGGGCGTGGACGATCCTGCTGTCCATCTTCGCCTTCTCGTTGTCGTTGTTGGGCACGTTCCTGGTGCGTTCGGGCGTTCTGACCAGCGTGCATGCGTTCGCGTCGGATCCGCGCCGTGGCGTGTTCATTTTGCTGTTCCTCGGCGTCGTGATCGGCGCGTCACTGCTGCTGTATGCCTTGCGTGCACCCAAGGTCGCCGCGGGCAAGGGTTTCGACGTGCTGTCGCGCGAAACCATGGTGCTGATCGCCAACCTGTGCCTGACGGCTGCCGCGGCGATGGTTCTGCTGGGAACCATGTTTCCACTGATCGGCGACGCCCTGCACATGGGCCGCATTTCCGTCGGACCGCCCTATTTCGGGCCACTGTTCATCCTGTTGCTGGCTCCGGCCATCGCGCTGTTGCCTTTCGGGCCATTCGCACGCTGGGGCAGAGCCGACAAACGCGAACTCAAACGCGTGCTGGTGCATTGCATCGTCTTTGCGCTGGTCATCGGCATCATTGCGGTATTGATGCTGTGGGACGGCTCGACCAACCACTTGCGCCTGGTGCTGGGAGCGGTGGCATCCGCGTATGTCGCACGCGGCGTGTTGATGTACGCCCTCAAACGCTGGCGCGGGATGCCGCGGGGACGGCGCTATCCGCTGGAAATGGCCGGGATGTTGCTGGCCCACTTCGGTATCGCCGTGTTCCTGGCCGGCGTGCTGCTCAGCGAATCGCTGAGCGTGCAAAGCGATGTGCGCCTGGCCCCGGGTCAGACCGAAAACGTCGGCGGTTACCTGTTCCGTTTCGACGGCGTCAAACACATCACCGGACCCAACTGGACGGCGGAACAGGGCACCTTGACCGTACTCGATCAGGACGGCGACAAGATCAGCGTGCTGCACCCGCAAAAACGCAGCTACGCCGGCGGACAGGTGCAGACCGAAGCTTCCGTGGATCCCGGCATCACCCGTGATCTGTACACGGCATTGGGTGAACCGCTGGACGGCAACGCGTGGTCGGTCCGTATTTACTACAAACCGTTCGTGCGCTGGATCTGGGGCGGCGGCGTACTGATGATGCTGGGCGGCTTCACGGCGGCTGCCGACAAACGTTTTCGTGCCCGCAAGCGCGTTGCGTCCACGACGGTGGCTGCCGCGCCACCCGATCCATCGCCGACCGACGGCAAGGATGCGGAGGCCACCGCGTGAGCCGCGTCAGCCGTTTGTTGCCACTCATCGTCTTCCTGCTGTTGCTGGCCCTGCTCGGGTTCGGCATCTGGTGGAACACGTGGCACTTGCCGCGCCAGGTGCCGTCGCCACTGATCAACAAGCCGGCACCCGCCTACAACCTGCCACGTCTGAACGCCCCCGACAAAATGGTCAGCAAGGCCGACATGCTGGGCAAGCCTTATCTGGTCAATATTTTTGCCAGCTGGTGCTTCGCTTGCGGTCAGGAGCACCCGGTCCTGATGGCTTACGCATCCAAACTGGGCGTGCCCCTGGTCGGCTACGATTACAAGGACAAGCCCGCCGATGCCAAGGCCTGGCTCGAGCGTCACGGCAACCCGTATCACCTGGTCATCACCGACCAGAGCGGCGCGACCGCGATTGATTTCGGCGTCTACGGCGCGCCGGAAACCTATCTGATAGACGCCCGAGGCGTCATCCGCTACAAGCACATCGGGCCGTTGACGCCGAAGGTGGTGCGTGAGGTGCTGGAGCCGAAAATCACGGCGTTGAAACAGGAGTCGGGCGCATGACCTGTCGGCCCGCCGTGTTCGCCTTGCTCGGGGTGCTGCTGCTGGCGTGGGCCGGGAATTTCCCCACGGCACACGCGCAGCAGGCCGTGGACCCGTTGCCGTTCAAGGATCATGCCCAGGAAGTTCGATTCCAGAAACTGACACGCCAGTTGCGTTGTCTGGTATGTCAGGACGAAAGCCTGGCCGCCTCCAATGCCGACTTGGCCAAGCAGATGCGTCACATCGTTTTCCGGCAGATGCAGAAAGGCTGGACCAACGAGCAGATCAAGCAATACCTGGTGGACCGTTATTCCGATTACGTGCTGTACAAGCCGCCGCTGCGACCATCGACCTGGCTGCTCTGGTTCGGCCCGATCATCATTCTTCTGCTGGGCGCGGGCGCGGTATTTGTCACCGTGCGCAAACGTCGGGCGGAGCGCGCCGAAGCGCCGGATGAGCTTCTCGGCGACGACGATGATGATTGGTGATAAAACATATATTTCAACAAGTTGAGACAACGTGCTGACTGTTTTCTACATTATTTCGGCGATCATGATCGCCGTCGCACTGGCGCTGGTTTTGATGCCGATGATCCGGCGCGGACGCCAATGCGGGCGTCCGCGCGGCGTCTTCGGCCTGTCGCTGGCACTGGCTTTCGTGCTGCCGCTGGCGGCGGTCGGTGTGTACGCCATGGTCGGAACGCCCGCCGCGGTCGAGCCGCAGGTACGACAGACGCCGCCGCAGATGACCGTCGAGCAGGCCATCAAGCAACTCAAACAGCGTCTCGAAAAATCGCCCGCCGACTTGCAGGGCTGGTTGATTCTGGGCCGCTCGTACACGGCGATCAATCGCCCCGCCGATGCGCGCGACGCCTACGGGCACGCCCTCAAACTGGCGCCGGACAGTGCCGACATCATGGTCGCCTGGGTCGAAGCCGAGTCACTCGCACGTTCCGACCACCGCATCGAAGGCGATGCGCGCAAACGTCTGCAGAAAGCGCTGGACATCGATCCGCACAACCAGCGCGGCTTGTGGCTGATGGGCATCAGTGATTACCAGGCCGGTCACTTCGTCGATGCCGCGCTCACCTGGCGCAGGCTGCAAGTGTTGCTCAGCCCCGATGGCGACGTCGCCAACGCCGTCACGCGTCAAATCGCCATGGCCAACGCCCGCGCTGCCGGCAAGACCCAGGCCGAAGCCGAAGCCCTGCTGCCGCCCGCACCCGCCGAATCCGTCGCCAAAGATCCCGCGCCCCAGGTCGACTGACGACATGTCGGAATCCGATCCGGCAAAGAGGCGCACATGACGTCTGCACATGACCATCCTGCCGGGCATTCTTTGGCTGCCGTCTCCAACGGATATAAAGTGAGACTTTTCCAGCTCGCGAATTTCCTCCATGCCGGATGCCCGCCGCTATTTCAATCTGCCCTCTCCGTTCATGATGAAGCGCGGCGGCGCCGTACATGACGCGCACCTCGCCTACGAAACCTGGGGTACGCTGAATACCGAACGCGACAATGCGTTGCTGATCCTGACCGGACTGTCACCCAGTGCTCACGCTGCATCCCAGCCCGATGATCCGTCACCCGGCTGGTGGGAGGCCATGATCGGACCCGGCAAACCCATCGACAGCGACCGGTTTTTCATCATCTGCGTCAACTCGCTGGGCAGCGACAAAGGCTCCACGGGCCCCGCTTCAACGGCGCCCGGCAAGAATGCGCCCTACCGACTCGATTTTCCCGCCCTGACGCTGGAAGACGTCGCCAATGCCGCGCACGCCCTGGTGCAGGACGGCCTTGGCATCGAGCGCCTCGCCTGCCTGATCGGTTGCTCCATGGGCGGCATGAGCGCGCTGGCGTACATGCTCCTGCATCCACACGCCGTGCGCGCGCACGTCAGCGTCAACACCGCCCCGCAGGCACAGCCATTCGCCATCGCCATCCGTTCGCTGCAGCGCGAAGCCATTCGACTGGACCACCATTGGAATGATGGTCGCTACGATCCCGAGCATTACCCGGTGCGCGGCATGAACATCGCGCGCAAGCTCGGCGTCATCACCTACCGCTCGGCCATGGAATGGAACGGCCGCTTCGCCCGCATTCGCCTGGACCCGGACGAGCGCGAAGACGAACCGTTCGGCTTCGAATTCCAGGTCGAGTCCTATCTGGAGCATCACGCGCGTCGTTTCACCGGAACGTTCGACCCCAACTGCTATTTGTACCTGTCACGCGCCAGTGACTGGTTCGACGTCGCCGAATACGGCCAAGGCGACGTATTGACCGGCCTCAAGCGCATTGCCGTCGAACGTGCCCTGGTCATCGGCGTCAGCACCGACATCCTGTTTCCGCTGGAGCAACAGGAGCAGATCGCCGACGGGCTGCGTCTGGCCGGAGCAAAGGTCGATTTCGTCGGTCTGGACTCACCACAGGGTCATGACGCGTTTCTTGTCGATACCGACAACTACGGCCGCGCCATCGGCAATTTTCTCGCGACCGTGCAATCCGACATGTAGACGTTCGATACAGCACTGCTAGACTGGACGCCGTGTTCCTCGACCGTTTCGGCTTGTTCCATGCTCGCAATCGAATTTCCCGGTAGTCACGACCTGATCGACGCACTCGACAATGCCGTCGAAAAATCGTCCACCCCCGACATCACCGATGCCGTACGCCATGCGCTGTGCCGTCTGATGCAGCAAGGCCATGTTGAATTGCCGCCCTGCGTGTTCGAAGCGGAGGCTGACCATTACGCGCGCCGCGAACTGTACCGCAGCGACGAACACGGCTATTCGGTCACCGCCATGACCTGGGGCCCCGGCCAGGGTACGCCCATTCATGACCACGACGGTCTGTGGTGCGTGGAAGGCGTCTGGCACGGTGCGCTCGAGATCACGCAATACGAATTGACCGAGAAGGCCGAAGACCGCTTCCACTTCCTTTCGGTAAGCTCGATACAGGCAGGCACCGGTTCTGCCGGCAGCCTCATTCCGCCACACGAATACCATGCCATTCGCAACCCCAGCGGCCAGTCCGCGGCCGTCAGCCTGCACGTTTATTCCAGGCCCATGACACGTTGCGCCGTGTTCAATCCACTCGAGGCGTCATGGTATCGGCGCGATGAACGCACATTGACACTCGACCGCGTGCACTGAATCAGGCATACTCGCCTCCCGCGCCGAAGTGGCGGAATTGGTAGACGCAACGGATTCAAAATCCGTCGCCGTAAAAAGCGTGAGGGTTCGAGTCCCTCCTTCGGCACCAGAACATGCGTCGGTGAGCCTGCCAACGGGCTCGCCCGCACGGAAACCCCGCTTTCACGGCGGGGTTTTTTGTAGGGATATTCCTACACCACGTCGCGCCAAACGCCGACATACACCCCATGGGCAACGCTCTAGAGTATTTACCCATGGAACGCGCATATCGGTGCCCTCCGGACAAGGGCTGACAAGGCTGTCGACCGATATGCGCCTGATTCTTCCCGAAGTGGCGCATCGATCGATGCGCCACTTTTTTGCGTTGTTTGCAGCCATTGGCGTACCGGATGCAACACATGCTTCACGGCGTTCCGGAGCCAAGTCGAAGCCGGCGCTGCACGCATGCCTGCAGGCTCGGACTCCCGCACGGATCGGCGCGCGGCACACGCGGCGTCGCCTGTCGGTATGCCGTACAAAGCGTACCGATTCGGCAATCTACAGTTCGCGCACGACGCGGAATCCCACGCGACCGCTGCGCATCGTCGCTGCGACGCCGCGTCGCCAAGCCGAGCGCACCTGCTCGGGCGCACTGCCCCACGAACCGCCACGTATGACCCGGTTGACGCAGCCGGGATTTACCCAGGCGCTGCCGTCATTCGGTGCACGCGTGTAATTTCCGTGCCAACAATCGCGCACCCATTCACTGACGTTGCCGTCCATGTCGTACAGGCCGAAATGATTGGGCACGAAACTCTGAATCGGCGCCGGCCCCCAATAGCCATCGCGATAACCATTGAACGCGTGCGTCCAACGCCTCCCCTGCGGCGAATGATCACCACTGCCGGTGATGTTTTCCACGGGACGCGTGGGCGTCGCGTCACCCCACCAGTAGCGGGTCGTGGTTCCGGCTCGCAAGGCATAGGCAAACTCCGCCTCGCTGGGGAGGCGATAATGCTTGCCGGTGCGCTTGGACAACCATTGCGCATACGCACGCGCGTCATTCCAGGACACATTGACCACCGGCAGCGTGTCTTTGGCGGGTCGCCCCGAATAATCGTCCTCCCACGTGGCATCGCCGTCATTGCGCATCACGCCGCTGCGTCCGTCGTAAACGCTGGCGCCACCGAGTTTCACTGAATCGGGCACATAACCGCTGGCCTGCACGAACTGGCGAAATTGACCCACCGTGACTTCACTGCGACCAATGGCGAAACCATGACTGATCTGGACCTCATGCTGCGGCGATTCGTTTGCCTGATGACCTTCAGCATCATTGGCCGACCCCATCAGGAAACTGCCGATCGGTACAACCACCATGGCCGGACCACGTCCTCGCATATCGAGAAACGCATCGCTGAATGACTGCCCCGACTGAAAACCGGCATAAAGGCTGGCGTTGCTCAGGCGTTGATCGAACGCGTCCAGCCCCTGGACATCCGGGCTGATCGACAATGCCTTGTCCTTCAGGTCTTTCGCCAAAGCAACGTTGCCCGAATCCAGCGCCGTGCGTGCCTGCGAGAGCACACTCGCCGCGCGCTGCTGGCGAATCCCTTCGATGCGCCCGCGCGTATCCTGCAACGCCTGCGACCCCGGCAGAATCCGGGTGGCCTGGGCCAATGCGGCATCGGCCGCCTTGAAATCATCACTGGCCACGGCGCCGAGCGCCTTGTCCAGGACTTCGCGCTGAATATTTTCGACCCCCTGCGCCGCTACCGTGTTGTCCGGGTCGATGGACAATACCTGTCGATACAGCGCCAAGGCATTGTTGCCGGGTCCTTCCGGTTTCAGCGCGTTGCCTTGCTGCAACAACGTGGCCGCATGCGCCAGCAACGGGCGTACTTTGCGCTGGGACTCCAGGTTCTTCCGCAACCGCTGCACGTCTTCGTCGGTCCCGGGCAACTTCTGCAGCGCCGCGATACCGTCGGCCGCTTCGTCCAACTCGTCTTCGTCCAGATGCTGTTCGATGTTCATCACCAACTGAACATGCACGCGCGCCAGTCCGTTGGCTGCGCGCCGACTATCGGACTTGGCACGCAATGCCTGCGCGTAAAGAGCGGCCGCACTGTTGCCGTTGCCGGTGAGATTGCCTTCCTTGAACGCCTTGTCGGCCCGATCGAGCATGTCCAGCACTTCAGGGCTCGGCGGCGTCCCCGCCACACTGCCCGACGCCGCAACCGCTGCCAGCGCCTCGGCCACGCGCTCCTGTGCCCGCCGCTCCAGCACCGCTCGCGGAGCGAGCGCCACCGGCGGGCCGGCATCGACTTCGGAGTGGCGGCTGCGGGGCCGCTGCTCGAACCCCATGGGTGTCGAGGAAGCACTGCGTGTCTGCGCCCCGGCTTCCGGCTCCGGCGCCTGCGGCGACACATGCAACAAACCTGGAAAAAAGTGATAGACCAGCGCAAACAGCAGCAACACCGTACCGGCAATTCCCCCGAGAGTGCGCTGCCGGATGGCGAATCGGGAGCTGGGCATGAGTGGGTTCCTGACAAAGACCGGACACAAGAAGCACGGGCACTGCTATCGTGCACCGATACCTTAGCAAAGCCGCCCATGACACGACATACACACCCTTCACCGGAACCATGCCCCGAGGCCCAATGGATTACCGACCGCGACGCACTCGATGCGTGGCTGCAACACATTCCCGATGGCGGCATCGTCGGCATGGATACGGAATTCACGCGCCGCAACACGTTTTATTCGCAACTGTCACTGCTGCAACTGGGGCATCAGGGCCGCCACGCATTGGTCGATCCGCTCGCCTTCGGCCTCGGTGACGTTTTGGAAAAGCACCTCGGCCAGCGCCCGCTGACCTGCGTCATGCACAGTGCCGGCGAAGACCTGGAAACTCTCGCTCGCTGGCTGCCGAAAGGACCAGCCAGACTATTCGACACACAACTGGCGGCCGCCTTCGCCGGTGACGACTTCGGCCTGGGTTACCGCGCGCTGGTCGCACAATACGGCAACGTGGAGCTGGACAAGGGCGAAACCCGCTCGGACTGGAACCGGCGCCCGCTCAGTGATTCACAAAAGCGCTATGCCACGCTGGACGTGGTGTATCTGGAAGCACTGCACGACGCGTTGCTGCCCAAACTGCGGCAATACGGCCACGAAGACTGGTTTCGCGCCGATTGCGAACAACTCAAGCAACGCGCGCAACCCGATATCCTCCCCGAACAACCTCAGCTCGCCTTGCGGGCCGCCAGTGACTGGAACGCCACCGAGCAAGCCATGCTGCGGCGCCTGCTGTTGTGGCGCGAACGCACCGCCCGCGCCATCGACAAGCCCCGCACCTGGTTGATCGACAACAACCAGGCACTGGATCTGGCCAAACATCCACCCTCCGACATGAACCAGCTCATGCAAGCCACCCGTGGCCAACGCGCCCTGCGTGGCGCACAGCGCCGCGACTTGCTGGAACGACTGCAGACGCCCCCCGACGCCACCGAAGTTGCCGCCACCGCACCCATTCCCGCTCGTCCGCAGGGCAATGACAAGAATACGCTGCGACGCATGAAGCAAGCCGTGGATGAACTGGCGCGGCAAAACGCGCTGCCACCTGGTTTGCTGTGTCCTCGCAAGGTTCTGGAAGCGATCATCAGCACCCGACAATGGCCTGTCAGTGCATGCGGCTGGCGCCAGGACCTGCTCCAAGCGCCACTGACGGCTTTGTTGCCGGGCACCATGGAGACTTGACGTAATCCCTCTGCACTGCGATCATGCCCCGCTCGCGTGGGGCCGTAGCTCAGCTGGGAGAGCGTCGCGTTCGCAATGCGAAGGTCAGGGGTTCGATCCCCCTCGGCTCCACCAAAACACGTGAAAAAGGCTGCTCTTGCGGGCGGCCTTTTTTATTGCATCCGTTTTCCGGACACTCCGGCCGGTCGATGCCGGATCGCGCTTTGCAGACGTCGTCGCGGCAAATCTCCATTCAGTTCCTGCGTTCTATGATGAATCGCTGCGGGTGACTCGGCATGATTCGAACATGGACCCGCACCTGTCGAACCTGACGGTCATCCGGCGCTTGCTCAACGGGTGTCTCCGCCAGGTGCTCACCCTCGATCGAGGAGCGCAACCATGAGCGACAAAAAGAACCCACCCACCACCAACGATGCCGGCAACCCGGTTGCCAGCGACGAATTTTCCCTGACCATCGGGCCCGACGGTCCGATAGTGCTGCACGATCATTACCTGATCGAGCAGATGGCCATGTTCAATCGCGAGCGCATTCCCGAGCGCCAGCCACACGCCAAGGGCGGCGGCGCATTCGGACACTTCGAGGTCAGCAACGATGTCAGTGACTACACCTGCGCCAAAGTGTTCCAGCCCGGAGCCGGATGCCAAACCCTGACTCGGTTCTCCACTGTCGCGGGTGAACGCGGCAGTCCCGACACCTGGCGCGATCCGCGTGGATTTTCCGTGCGCTTTTACACTGACGACGGCAACTACGATCTGGTCGGCAACAACACGCCCATATTCTTCATGCGTGATCCGATGAAATTCCAGCATTTCATCCGCTCGCAGAAGCGTCGCGCCGACAACGGCCTGCGCGACAACGACATGATGTGGGATTACTGGACGCTGTCGCCCGAATCGGCCCATCAGGTCGCCTACCTGATGGGTGACCGCGGCATTCCCCGATCCTGGCGCCACATGAACGGCTATGCCAGCCATACGTTCATGTGGGTCAACGCCGCCGGTGAGAAGTTCTGGGTGAAATACCACTTCATTTCCGACCAGGGCGTGGAAAACATGACGCAGGAGGAAGGCGACAGGATGGCCGGTACCGATGGTGACTACCACCGCCGCGACCTGTTCGACAGCATCAAGAAGGGTGATTACCCGAGCTGGACGCTGAAGGTGCAGGTGATGCCATACGACGATGCCCGCGATTATCGCTTCAACCCGTTCGATTTGACCAAGGTGTGGCCACACGCCGACTACCCACTGATCGATGTGGGCAAACTGACACTGGACCGCAATGTCACCGACTTCCACACCGAAATCGAACAGGCTGCATTCGAGCCCAACAACCTGGTCCCGGGAATCGGACTGTCACCAGACAGAATGTTGCTGGCGCGCGGCTTCTCCTATTCCGATGCGCACCGCGCCAGGCTGGGCGCCAACTATCGACAAATTCCCGTCAATCGACCCAAGTCACCTGTACACAGCTACAGCAAGGATGGCGCCGGCCGGACCGACAACGTCACCGATCCGGTCTATGCGCCCAATTCCTACGGGGGCCCGAAAGCCGATCCGTCGCTTACCGACGAAGCGGGCATGTGGCACGCCGATGGCGACATGGTACGCAGCGCCGGCACCCTGCACGCCGACGATGACGATTGGGGTCAGGCCCACACGCTGGTGCGCGACGTCATGGGCGACGACGAGCGCGCACGCCTGATCGGCAACGTTGCAGGCATGGTCAAGCAAGGCGTTTCGGAAAAAGTCGCGGCCCGTGTCATCGACTATTGGCGCCATATCGACCAGGACGTCGGTGATCGGATCGCCGAAGCCGTCAAGGCGGACTGAAACCGTGCCCTGACCCATGCCGCCGGATCCATTCCCGGAGCCGGCTCGCGAAACCGGACTGCCCGGCAGCAGACCGGGCAGGCGTTTCGATGTACCGGACGAGCGGACAGTGAGGCTCCGACCCGTCTCAACCAGCGTGAGCCAGACGATTCATGGTGTCGACCGCCCGCGCCAGACTGGCGGCCGGCGCCACGCCTTTTTCCTTGAACAGCCGTGCCAGCTCGCCGTAATACCAAAGCGTCCCGTCGCGTCCGGTGTTGAAACGTTCGAACACCTCGGTGCCCGTGTCCCGCAAGTCACTGACGATGGCACGCGCGTTGTGCAGCTTGTCGCAAGCCGATACCAACAAGGATGGTGCGTGCGCCGGTTTGTTTCCAAGATGTTCGAGATACGCCTGCTTGCGTGCTTTCCACGCCGTACGCCGGGCTTCGGGGGTCGTTGCGGCCGCCTTGGCTTCGGCTGTGCCGTCGGTGCAATCGCGAACGATTTCCAGCACGTCCATGCCGAATGCCTCGCCAATGCGGTTGTCGTAATCGGCTCCGCCATCCTCGATGGCATCGTGCAACAACGCGGCCATGGCCTGCGTTTCGGTACCGCCGTGCTCAAGCACCAGCGATGCCACCGCCATGGGATGCGCAATGTACGGGATATCGGTACCTTTGCGTTTTTGCGTACGATGAGCATCGTGCGCCAAGGCGAGAGCAGCCGCCAGCCGGTCTTGTTTCAACATCATGTGTCCCTCCTGTCAGGCGCCGGTCGACATGACCCGCGCTGGTCACGGAGATGAAGCTTCGCATGGTTGCGTCGCAAAACCTGCGACCGTGTCAAGCGCGTATTTCGCGCTCACCCAGCCGTTCCCGGTCATGCGGTGCATCGAAATCCGTCACCGGGCCGATGGGAATGATGCCCTGCGGATTGATGGTTGGATGGCTGCCGAAGTAATGCTGCCGAATGTGGTCCAGGCGCACGGTGTCGGCCACGCCCGGCATCTGATGGATATCGCACAGCAGACCATGCAGGTTCGGATAATCGACGATGCGTTTGCGATCGCACTTGAAATGCGTGACATACGCGGCATCGAAGCGCACCAGCGTCGTCCACAGGCGCAGATCCGCTTCGGTAAGCGTATTGCCCACCAGATAGCGGCTTTCTCCCAGGCGGCGCTCCAGATCGTCCAGTGTTTCGAACAGTGCCGTCACCGCTTCGTCATAGGCTTCCTGCGTGGTCGCGAAACCGGCTTTGTAAACGCCGTTGTTGACGCGCTCGTAGACGACCTCGTTGACAGCATCGATCGCACCGCGCAAATCCTTTGGCCGATAATTTCCGGGCCGGGCGCCGGCGTGGTCAAAACCGCTGCCCAGCATGCGGATGATCTCGGACGACTCGTTGTTGACGATGGTTTCGCGCTCTCGATCCCACAGCACCGGTACCGTGACCCGGCCGGTGTACTTTGCATCCGCCCGACGATACAACTCGTACAGCGTGTCCAGGCCATACAGGCGATCGCCGCTGGCGCCATCGAAATCCGTGCGGAACTCCCAGCCGTTTTCCAGCATCAGCGGATGCACTACCGATACATCAATGTGCGGTTCCAACCCTTTCCACGCCCGCATCACCAGCGCACGATGAGCCCACGGGCAAGCATGGGACACGTACAGGTGATAACGCCCGCTTTCGGCCTTGAAGCCGCCGTCGCCGTCCGGGCCGGGCAAGCCGTCGGCCGTCACCCAGTGGCGGAACCGGCTCGCCTGACGTTCGAAACGTCCCCCAGTGGAATCGGTGTCATACCACTTGTCCTGCCACTGACCATCGACCAGCAAACCCATCCATGCCTCCGGAAACGTATCTGACCCGTGACCAGACTAGCCAATTCACACGCCGACATGTATCGAAAAAGCATGAACAGCCTACTCAGAGGTCACACCAAAGATCCACCGCTTTACCGGGGACTGCCTGCGACGCGGGTTTCAACACCTGCCGTGGATCAACCACGCGTTTCGCAGGCGCTGCGGAAGACCCCTTCGGACGTGCGCACGGCGGCGGCAAATGCCGCCCCCAATGCAGGGCTGGCTCCTGCCTGATGCGCGAAGGTCAGCCGGCGAAGGCTTGGCGACACCAGTCCAGCAGCACGCCGGAAAACGCGGTCATGGCCAGCAACGCCAGGCCATTCAGGGACAAGGTCCAGCGCAACAGGCCATCGCGCTGCGGCGCCAGTTCAACACCCTCCTCGGGCTCGTCGAAGTACATGACCTTGACCACGTTGAGGTAGTAGTACAGGCCGATGATCGCGGTGACGATGCCGACGATGGCCAGCCACAGCATGCCGGCGTCGATGGCCGCTTGCAGCACGTACCACTTGGCCATGAAGCCCCACAGCGGCGGTACGCCGGCCAACGAGAACATGGCCAGCATCATCATGAAGGCCATCCACGGCGAACGCTTGTTGAGACCCTTCAAGTCGCTGATCTGGTCGCACTCGAAACCCTTGCGCGACAAGGCCAGCAACACGCCGAAGGCCGCGGTGGACATCAGCGCGTAGCACACGGCATAGAACAATGCCGCCGAATAACCTTCGGGGCCCGCGTTGACAAAACCCATCAACAGGAAACCCATGTGCGCGATGGTGGAATAACCCAGCATGCGCTTGATGTTGGTCTGCACGATGGCAACCACGTTGCCGATGACCATCGACAACGCCGCCACGACGGCCAGCATCAATTGCCACTGGTCGGTCAGCAAGCCCTCCGGCGCAAAGGCCGACAACAGGCGATACGCCAGACCGAAAGCGGCCAGTTTGGCCACCGATGCGATCAGCGTGGTGATCGCCGTGGGCGAGCCGTCATAGACGTCCGGCAACCACATGTGGAACGGTGCCGCACCCAATTCGAACGCGACGCCGACGATCAGGAAAATCAAGCCGAACCGCAGAACATTGGGCATGGACACGTGCTGCGAAGCGGCAGCCAGCTGCGCCAGATCCAGCGTGCCGGTGGCGCCATAAACCATCGACATGCCATACAACAGCATGCCCGAAGCCAGTGCGCTCAGCACGAAATACTTGATGGCCGCTTCCGATGACAACGGCGAATCGCGGTTGATGGCCACCAGCGTGTACGACGCCAGCGCCAGCATTTCCAGACCCAGGTAGACCACGATCAGGTTGCCGGCCGAAGACAGAAGCATCAGCCCCAGCACGGCAAACAGCATCAACGAGTAGAACTCGCCGATATGCAGATCGCGTTCACGCAGATAGGGTCGCGAAAAGATGAAAATCAGCAACACGGCCAGCAGGCCGAATACCTTGATGATCTCCGCCGCACCGTCACGGACGAACATGCCGCCAAAGGCGGTTACCGTTTCCGCGGGTTGGCCCAGAATGACCAGAAGCCCCGTGACCACGGTGATGCCGATGGCCAGCCAATGCGTGATGTCGCGCTGTCCCGGCTTCAACCAGGCATCCAGCAGCAACAAGACGCACACCGCCACCACCAGATAGATCTCCGGCAGCAACACAAGAATGTCGTTCCAACTCAGCATGCGACGTTCCTCAAACCTTGGTGACGGCCAATTGATCGACCAGATGCGAGACCGACGCATCCATCAGGTGAATCAGCGGTTCCGGCCAGATACCGATGGCCAGCACGAATATCCCGAACACCGTCAGCACGATCACTTCGCGCATGTTGATGTCCTTCATGGCGGCCACCTTGTCGCTGGTCACATCGCCCCAGATGATGCGTTTGACCAGAAACAGCGTGTAGGCCGCACCGATGATCAGCGTGAACGCGGCGATCGCGGCGATCCACGGGTTGGTGCTGAAACTGGCCAGGATCACCATGAATTCGCCGACGAATCCGCTGGTACCCGGCAGACCGGTATTGGCCATCGAAAACATCACCATGAAGAAGGCGAACCACGGCATCACCTTGGCCAAACCGCCGTAGGCGCTGATCTCACGCGTGTGCAACCGGTCGTACATGACGCCGATGCACGAGAACATGGCACCGGAGACGAAACCATGCGAAATCATCACCACCAGCGCACCCTGCATGCCGAGTTCCGCGGCATCGATGTTGCCCAGGTCGCGCACCAGCAGGAAGGCGATGAAAAGGCCCAGGGTGGCGAAGGCCATGTGCGCGATGGACGAATACGCCACCAGCTTCTTCATGTCCT
>CAZSOU010000006.1:0-58026 GCA_964608595.1 uncultured Rhodanobacteraceae bacterium | reverse complement strand
CCAACGTGTGGCCACTGGTTCCCCCCGGCAAGAGCAATGCCGACATGATGGAGGCTGCGGCGTGAACTTTCATCTGGCCATACGCCTGTATGCGGTGGAAGGCGCGCTGCAGCGCATGATCGGCACTCTGGAGCATCGCGGCTTCCGCGTACTGGCCTGCCGCATCGGCACGGACACCGCCGGCACCCATTACCAGCTCGACATGGACGTCGAGGGCGAACGCGACCCGTCCTTGCTGTGCCGCCAGCTGACACGTTTGCACGATGTGCGGGAGGTGGGGTGGCGACCACAGGTTGCCGTGGCGTGAGGACGTGGCATTGCGGCACGGCGCTTGCAGCGCATGAACCGGGCGCCGAGGTCATGGTGATCCGTCCCGGACCGCGCACCGCTTCGTCAGAGGGTCGACAGCGCAACGGCAACGACGGTGGCCACATTGATCGCGGCGCGCAAAGCGTACACGACAACCAAAGCTGCATTATCCTGCACGGCATGCCAGAGACACCGAACGACCGCACCACCACCCGCCTGGCCTGGGCCAGACGCGTGCTGGACAATGCCGATGCGACGTTGACGCCGGCTTCCAGCGATGCCAGCTTCCGCAGCTATTGGCGCGTCGCCCATGACGGTCCGGATTGCATCGTGATGGACGCGCCGCCGCCGCGCGAAGACGTGCGCCCGTGGCTGGCCGTTGCACAGCGCTTGGCGGACGCCGGAGTGCATGTTCCGGAAGTCCTTGCGCGCGATGTCGAACGCGGTTTTCTGCTCATCGAGGATTTCGGCCACCGGCTGTACTTGTCCGAGCTTGCCGACACCACGGCCGATACGCTGTACGGCGATGCCATGCAAACCTTGCTGACCATGCAGGCACACGCCGAAGCCACCGATCTTCCGGCGTACGACGCGCCTTTCCTGATGCGGGAAATGGAATTGCTGGCGCCGTGGTTTCTGGAACGACATCTCGGTCTGAAGATCGATTCGCGGACGTCGGAAACATTGCATGCAGCATTTCGTCTGCTTGCCGCCAATGCACTCGAACAGCCCCGGTGTTTCGTGCATCGCGATTTTCACAGCCGCAACTTGATGATCACACCGCAAAACAGCCCCGGCGTGATCGATTTTCAGGATGCCGTGCACGGCCCGATCACGTATGACCTGGTGTCGTTGCTGCGCGATTGCTACATCACGTGGGACGAAAACCGCATCGCAAACTGGATGGAGGAACATCGCCGAGCACTGATCGATCACGCACTGCTTGACGCGGACATCAGCGCGGATCGCTTCCGGCGCTGGTTCGACCTGATGGGGCTGCAACGTCACATCAAGGTGCTGGGCATCTTCTGCCGGCTCGCCGTGCGCGACAACAAGCCGGCCTATCTCGACGACCTGCCGCGTGTATTCGACTACGTGGTCAACATCGCCGCACGCTACGACGAACTGGCGGATCTGGTCGTTTTGCTGCGTGAAGCCTGTGATGGTCGCGATTTGCGTCGGCCTGCGCCCGTGTCTCGCGGGGATGCCGCATGCGCGCCCTGATCTTTGCCGCCGGTCGGGGCGAGCGCATGCGTCCATTGACCGAGCGCACACCCAAGCCGTTGCTGAAGGTCGCGGGCAAGCCGTTGATCGTCCATCACCTCGAGCAGCTGGCTCATGCCGGCGTGCGTTACGTGGTCGTCAACACGTCGCACCTTGCCGAACAGTTTCCCTCCGCACTGGGAGACGGCTCACGCTGGGGGTTGCGCATTCGTTATGCCTACGAGGGCGAAAGCCCGCTGGAGACGGGCGGCGGCATGCTCAACGCGCTGCCGATGCTGACGGACGAGCCGTTCCTTGCGATCAATGGCGACATTTTCATCGACATCGACTACGCCACGCTTCCCGCCGCGCCGGACGATCTCGCGCACCTGGTGCTGGTGGACAACCCGCCGCACCACCCCGGCGGCGACTTCCGCCTGCTCGCCGACGGCCATGTCGACGCACCATCGTCGCCGGACGCCTCGTCGCTCACGTTCGCGGGCGTCGGTGTCTATCGGCCGGGCGTGCTGGACGATTGGCGCGACGTCATCGGCAACCAGCCCGGCGCGAACGCCAAGCCGCCACGGTTCAAGCTGGCGCCCCTGCTGCGCCACGCCATGCGGGGAGGTCGCGTCACGGGGCAACACCACCATGGCACGTGGTGCGACGTCGGCACTCCCGAACGCCTGGCACGACTTGAATCGGATGAAAACACACTCGTGCAGGACGGTCGGAACATCTGACAAGACCGGATCATGCCGACGGCACGTTCCGGCAAGCCTGTCCTCGGCACGATCAGCGCAAATCCACTCCACAAGCGGGACAAACCCGGACCGGTGGCGTAATCAGCGAGTTCCGTGCAGGCAAGTGCTCCTTGCAGGCCGGGCATCGCCACAACAGGAATTCCAGAAGAAAATACCCGCCGAAAAAAACCGTGAACAACGTTATTACAAGGAAGGGATGACGTTCACCGTCGAGACTCACCCAGGCCATTCCCGCAAGCCACAGCACCGTCAGGCCCACCACCAGCATGTGCATCGTCAACTTGCGTCTGGCAAAGGCCCTTTTTACCGGATCTTGCGCCACGGCCTCGCGCATTCTGGCCGGTCGACGCATCAGCAACCATGAAACGATCGCGCAGGACAAAGCCAAGCCGGCCCATGCGACGAGCGTTGTCAATATATCCGGGCGGGGGCCATATACCTGCCACCGGGCCAGTGGCGCGACCAAACACAGCAGTGCCAGGCACATGCCGGCCAGAGCGATTACACCCAACAACAGTTTCAGGTAATCAAGCGCACGGTAGCCATGACAGAAGCGCTCGCGGCTCCGCCAGGTGCGCGCCCAACGCTGACGAACACCCGCCCAATAACCTTCAGCCCGTGGTTTGTGCAACGCACCGGATGCAACTGAACCGCTGCGCAAACGATCCGCCTGCGCTTCCAGGTCGCGCGCTTCGGCAATGGCCGCGAGTGCCCTGTCGCGTTCATCGGGATCGCGGATTTTGCGCGCGGTGCGCTCCAGGTTCGCGAAGTCCTTCTCGTTCATGCATCCCCCTTTCCGATATCTCGAACACCCTCGGATGCCTTGCAAGAGCCAGCCTTGCCGACCATTGTCTGATCCGACGCGATTCCGGGCCGTCGCCAACGGGCTGGCCCACGCCCACGATCGGACAATATCGAAACGACCCGGAAGACCGGGCCGCTCGATACGGACATGACGAACAATCCACCCTTACGGGCGGCGCGCCAGCTCCGGGTTGTCGCGCGTGCGCGGCATCAGGTCCTTCTTCGACACGCCAAGCCACAGCAGGATCGGGCTGGCAATGAAGATCGACGACAACGTGCCGATCACGATGCCGATCATCATGGTGATGGCGAACCCGTGCACGACCGGACCGCCCATCAGGAACAGACAGACCATGCTGATGCCGGTCAGCAACGAGGTCATGATCGTACGCGACAGCGTGCTGTTGATGGAGCGGTTGAGGATTTCTTCGGAATCGGCCTTGCGCGCCAGACGGAACAGTTCGCGCACGCGGTCGAACACCACCACCTTGTCGTTGACCGAATAACCGACCACGGCCATCACGGAAGCCAGCACGGTCAGATCGAACTGACGTTGCGTGAGGGCGAAGATGCCCACCGTCACGATGGCATCGTGCACCTCGGTCAGCAGCGCCGCGATGGCGAAACGCCGTTCGAAGCGGATCCACAGATAGCCCATGATGCCGATGATCACGAAGATCGTGGCGTAGATGCCCTTGGTTCGGATCGACTTGCCCACCGAGCCGCTGACGAAACTGTGTTTCTTGACCGTCACTTTGCTGCCGGAGGCGGTCAATGCACCGACCACGTCCTGCGCGAGCTGGTCGATATTCACCTTGCCATTCTTGTCCAGCGCCTTCGGATCATCCTTGGGCTGCAGACGAATGGACACGTCGCGCGTCCCGCCCAGCGGCTGCACCACGGCATGCGTGAAACCGCCCTTGTCCAGCGACGAGCGCACCTGTGCGATGTCCACCGACTGATCGTATTGCACTTCAATGACCACGCCGCCGGTGAAGTCCAGGCCGTAGTTGAGCCCCTTGGTGAAGATCAACCCCAACGAGGCCACCACCAGACAGATGGCAAGGCCAACGGTGAACTTGCGCAGGCGAAGGAAATGGATGTTGCTGTGCGGATTGAAGATTTCCATACTGTTTCCTCCTGCCCTACACCGAAAGGGTCTTCAACTTGCGACCACCATGAATGGCCGCGGTGATGGCATGGGTGACGGTCACCGAGGTGAACAGCGAGGTCAGGATACCGATGAACAAGGTCACGCCGAAGCCCTTGATCGAGCCGGTGCCCATGGTCATCAGCGCCAATGCGGCGAGCAGATGGGTCATGTTGGCATCGAGAATGGTCGACCAGGCTTTTTCGTAACCCGCACGAATGGAAGCCAGCGGCGTGGAGCCGTTGCGCAATTCCTCACGTATTCGCTCGCATATGAGCACGTTGGAATCGATGGCCATACCCAGTGTCAGCACGATGCCGGCAATGCCCGGCATGGTCAACGTGACGCCGATCATGCTCATCACCGCAATCAGCAGCACCAGGTTGAAGAACAACGCAATGTCCGCCACCAGGCCGAACAACTTGTAATAGAAACCGGCACAGATCAGCACCGCGAGCAGGCCGACACCGACGGCCAGGATGCCCTTGTGGATGTTGTCGCGGCCCAGGCTGGGGCCGATCACGCGTTCCTCGACAATCTGCACGGGCGCCGCCAGGGAACCGCTGCGCAACAGCAGCGCCAGATCCGCCGCCGCGTCCGTGCTGTCCAGGCCGGTGGTCTGGAACTTGTTGCTGAAAACGCCCTGGATGGTGGCGTTGTTGATGACCACTTCCGTGGTCTTGCTCGTACGCACCTTCTTGCCGTCGACCATCTTGGTTTCGGGCACGGTTTCCTTGTAGACCACGCCCATCAGCTTGCCGACGTTGGCCGAGGTGAAGTCGAACATGCGCTTGGCAGCCGCCGAATTCAGGGTGACCGACACCATCGGCGTCCCGGACTGCGGATCGATGCCGGAAGAGGCATTGAGCAATTGGTCGCCGGTGGCGATGACTTTCTTGCTGAGCAGCACCGGGCGGCCCTGGCGATCGTGATAGAGGCGTGCCTCGGGTGGAACGATCCCGGTCTGTTCCGCACGAATGGCGTCCTGCGGCGTGCCGTAGTCGGCGCGGTATTCCAGCGTCGCGGTAGCGCCGATCATCTTCTTGGCCTCGGCCGTGTCCTGCACGCCGGCCAGCTCGATCACGATGTGATCATTGCCCTGCTGCTGGATCAACGGCTCGGAAACGCCCAGTGCGTTGATGCGGTTGCGCAGGGTGCCGACGTTCTGCGTGATGGCGTTGTTCGCCAGCTCGCGCAGTTTGTCGTCGGACAGGCTGGCCTCAAGCACGTAGTGACCGTCGCTGCTGGAGCCGTTGCTCAGGCCGAGATCCGGATAGTTGGATCGAATCAGCGTTGCGGCTTCGTCACGGTCGGCGGACGAACGCAACGTCACGTTGACGCCCACGCCGGAGGACGACTTGCCGACGTTGCGATAACGTATTTTGTGGTCCTGCAGAAGCGAGCGAATGTCTTCGACGTAGGAACGCTGCTGCTTGTCGCGCACCGCCTGCTGGTCGACTTCCATCAGGAAGTGCACCCCGCCCTGCAAGTCCAGACCCAGACGCATGGAGTCGGCATGAATGGCCCGCAACCAGCCCGGTACGGTGGACGCCAGATTGAGCGCGACGACGTATTTGTCGCCCAGCTCGTCCGTGAGGATGTCGGATGCCTTCAACTGCGTTTCGGGGGTGGAAAAACGCGCCAGCAGACGATGCGTCTTCTCGTCCAGCTCGATCTTCTGCGTCGGGATGTTCTGCTTCTGCAGAATGCCCCGTACCCGTGTCTCCAATGCCTGATCCACCGTGGCGCCACGGTTGGCCGAAATCTGTACGGCCGGTTGTCGCTGGAAAAGGTTGGGCACGGCGTACAACACGCCCAGCGCCAACACCACGATGACCAGCGCATATTTCCAGCGTGGAAAATCACTCATGCGTCAAACCCGTCAATATCACGACCGCTTCCTGGCCGATAGCAAAGGTGGCAAGTCGCCACCACCCCCTCAAGCCGATTTCAGCGTGCCCTTGGGCAACACCTGGGAAATCGACGCACGCTGCAGCTTGATCTTGACGCCTTCGGCAACTTCCACCGTCACGAACGAATCGCCCAGTTCATGAATGCGTCCGGCAATGCCGCCATTGGTGATCACTTCATCGCCCTTGGCCAGCGCTTCGACCATGGCGCGATGCTGTTTCTGGCGTTTCTGCTGCGGGCGGATCAGCATGAAATACATCGCCACGAACATGACGACCAGGATCAGCAGCATGGACATGCCGCCGGCACCGCCGCCGGCAGGCGCGGCCTGGGCCACGGCGAGCGAATCGAGAATGGACAAACCCATGATGACTCCGACTGATGGAATACGAACCGCGGTTCACGATCCGTAAAGATAAAGATTGCGAATTATGCCACGAGGTTCCCCACGCTTGCATGTCGGCAGGCCGCAATTTCGCGACAGCAGCGTCGAAATGGCGCGTCAGGCCGCAAAATTCAAGCAGATGCGCGGCGTTTGTCGTAAAAATCCGCGACAACGTCCGACAAGCGTCCGTCCACGATGGCCTGGCGCAACCGTGCCATCAGGCGCTGGTAATGACGCAGATTGTGGATGGTGGCCAGTTGCGCGCCCAGAATTTCGTTGCAGCGGTCCAGGTGGCGCAAATAGGCGCGGCTGAAGCCGTGCGTGCACGCATGGCAATCGCAACCTTCCTCGATCACGCGCGTGTCACGCGCGAATTTGGCATTGCGTATGCGCAGCGTACCGTGTTCGGTGAACAGAAATCCGTTGCGCGCGTTGCGTGTGGGCATCACGCAGTCGAACATGTCGATGCCGCGACAAACGGCCTCGACGATATCCTCGGGGCGCCCCACCCCCATCAGATAGCGCGGGCGGTCGTCCGGCAACAGTGACACGCTGAAATCGAGCGTGCGATTGCGTTCCTGCTCGGGTTCGCCCACCGCAAGCCCTCCCAGCGCGTAACCATCGAAACCGATATCGACCAGCCCTTCGGACGAACGCCGACGCAGGCCTTCGTGCACGCCGCCCTGCACGATCCCGAACAGGGCATTCGGATTGTTCTGCTCATCGAACGCCCGTCGCGAGCGTTCCGCCCAGCGCAGCGACAGCTCCATCGAGCGTGCCGCCTCGGCTTCGGTGGTCAGGCGACCATCGACTTCATATGGCGTGCATTCGTCGAACGCCATGACGATGTCCGAATCGAGCACGCGCTGGATGCGCATGGATTCTTCCGGCGACAGGAACACTTTCGAGCCGTCCACCGGTGATGCGAACGTCACGCCCTCTTCGGTCAACTTGCGCCGATGCGCCAGTGAAAACACCTGGAAACCGCCCGAATCGGTCAAGATCGGGCCATCCCAGCCCGCGAACGCATGCAGTCCGCCGAACTCGCCGATGACGTCGAGACCGGGGCGCAGAAACAGGTGGAAGGTGTTGCCGAGAATGATCTCGGCGCCGATCTCGCGCAGGTCGCGCGGCAGCATCGCCTTGACCGTGCCATAGGTGCCCACAGGCATGAAACACGGCGTTTCCACCGTGCCGCGGTCGAATGTGATGCGGCCGCGCCGGGCTGCGCCCGACGTGGCGGAAATGGCAAAACGCATGGTCATGAATGCTTTTGAGCGTATGCAACGCGGATCGGGCCGACTCCGTCGACCCGACATTCAGTCGAACACGGAGTCACCGCCGGCCGGGTTGCGACCGTTGGCACAACCGACTTGCCGGCGTTTCGGGACCGTGGCGTGACGGAAGCAGACTTCCGTCACGCACGCCGACTTACATCTGCACGAAACGGTATTCCGCGCCGGTCGGCTTCACCACCGCGCCCACGCGGCCCTTGTCCGCCTGGTCGCCGATGAACAGCACGATCACGCCCTTGAGCGAACCCGGCTGGACGTCGGTAAACGCCTTGACCATGAAATCACCGGTCTTGGACGAATCCGGGCCGCCGAAAGCCAGCAGGTTGCCGGGCGTCACGCCACGCTGGACCACGCCGGTAACGCTGTCCAACTGGCGCTGGCGTCGCGACTTGGCGTCGTCACTGTCGCCACCCGGCACCATGTAGGGGTACGGACGATCGGCGGTCATGCCCTGCAAATGCTGGCTCAGCACCTGCTGCAGGTATTTGCCCCATGCGGCGCTGTCGTTGGGGTCGGTCGGCCGAGTCACCTTCGCGGTCTGGGTCTGTTGCTGCTGGGCTGCGTCATCGGCCGATTGATCGTTGTTGCTGCAGCCGGCAAGCACCAGCGGAGCAGCCAGGGCGAGCAAAGCGACGAGAGCGTATTTGCGCATGGGATTCACCTTTATTTGATGATCGAAAACGATGGGCAACATCTTACCCTGATTTCCGGCCCCAACGTTGTTGCATGGCCTGCTGCACGGCAGGATGCACGAAGCCGGACACATCGCCGCCCAGACTGGCGATTTCCCGCACCAGCGAAGACGAAATGAAACTATATTGCTCGGCCGGCGTCAGAAACAGCGTTTCGGCCTCGGGAATCAGATGCCGATTCATGCTGGCCAGCTGAAACTCGTATTCGAAGTCCGACACCGCGCGCAAGCCGCGCAAGATCACGTCGGCCTTGATGTCACGCACGAAATGAGCCAGCAAGGTGTCGAAACCGCGAACTTCCACGTTGGGCAGATCAACCAGCGCCAGACGGGCCAGCGAAATGCGGTCCTCGAGATCGAAACTCGGACCCTTGCCGGTATTTTTCGCCACCGCCACGACCACGCGATCGAACAGCGGTGCCGCACGGGCCACCAGATCCGCGTGTCCGTTGGTGATGGGGTCGAACGTGCCCGGATAAACGGCCACGGGTGCCTTGCGATGGGAGTCGTCTGCCATGGTCTGTCCTGCGGCCAATCTTTCCATAGCTTAACGGAACGACGCGTCGCGACGATACAGAACGTGGCGCACGTCGCCGGCCCGCCCCTGACGATGCACCTGCCACGTGGACGGCACGCCGGGATGTCCCGCCGATGGCATTTCCACGTGGATCCATGCCATCGGCGCCAGCCAGGGCGCAGCTTCGAGGGCCTCGGCCACGCGCGTCCAGAGGTCCAGTGCAAACGGCGGATCCACGAACACGATGTCGTGCGCGCGTGCGGGAGTCTGCTGCAGCCATGCCGATGCGTCGGCACAATGCACTTCGACATCCGTTTGCTGCAGCCGGGCCAGTTGCTCGCGCAGCGTCCGCGCGAGGCTGGCATCACGCTCGACGAAACAGGCCGACGCGGCGCCGCGCGACAACGCCTCTACCCCCAGCGCGCCACTGCCCGCAAAAAGGTCCAGACAACGCGCGCCGCTGATATGCGGGGCCAGCCAGTTGAACAGGGTTTCGCGCACGCGTCCCGGCGTCGGCCGCACGCCGGGACGATCCGGCACCGGCAACAGCGAACCGCGAAGGTGACCGCCCAGAACCCGGATGCGCCCCGGGCCGCCCCGTCTGCTTTTTTTCACGAGCCCTCCCGGGCCACGCAGGCAACGCCGACAACGGAAATGTGGCGTGCCGGTGCTAGCATGTCGCTCCGAATCATCCTCGCCGAAAAAGCCATACTCATGTTCTGGAAAAAGAAGAAGAAGTCAGACAAGGATAGCGGCAAGCCCAGCGATGACGTGGTGGGCAACGATGCCGCGGAAAATCCGCCCGCCGACGCTCCGGCAGCAGGACCCGAAGCGGAAACGCCCGCGCCCGCCGCCGAGCGGGATGCGGATGCGACGCCGCCGGCGGAAGCGCCACCCGTCGACGCATCCGCAAACATGCCCGAGCCGTCCCTGGCGGCAAAAGAGGAACCCGCACGTCGCGGCTGGCGCGGAAAGCTCTCCGGCAGCGGCTTTGCGAAAGGCTTGTCGTCACTGTTTACACGGCATCCGAAACTCGACGACGCGCTTCTGGACGAACTGGAAACCGTGCTGATCACGGCCGACGTCGGCGTCAACGCCAGCATGGAGCTGGTCGAGAACCTGCGCGGGCGCATGCACAAGCGCGAATTCGCCGACGCCGGGGCACTGCTCGACGCCTTGCGTCAGGCCCTCGTGGCGCAGCTGGAAAACATCGAACAACCGCTGGATATTTCCGGCAACGTTCCTTTCGTGTTGTTGGTCGTCGGCGTCAACGGCGTCGGCAAGACCACGACCATCGGCAAGCTCACCCGTCGCTTTCGGCAGGATGGTCGACATGTCTTGCTGGCGGCCGGCGACACGTTCCGCGCCGCTGCCGTCGAGCAGTTGAAAACCTGGGGCGAACGCAACGACGTGCCGGTCATTTCGCAGGGCCAGGGTGCGGACTCGGCGAGCGTGATTTACGACGCGCTGGATGCCGCGCAAGCGCGACGGGCCGACCTTTTGATCGCCGACACCGCCGGGCGCCTGCATACCCAGGGCGGTTTGATGGACGAGCTGTCGAAAATCACCCGTGTACTGAAAAAACTGGACCCTGCCGCGCCGCACGAAGTGTTGATGGTCATCGACGGCACCACGGGTCAGAATGCCATCAGCCAATTACGGCAATTCCATCAAGCGGCCGGGGTCACCGGCCTGGTCGTCACCAAGCTCGACGGAACCGCCAAAGGCGGTGTGGTGTTTGCATTGGCGCGCGAATTCAATCTGCCGATCCGCTTCGTCGGACTGGGTGAAGGCATCGACGACTTGCGCCCGTTCGAGGCAAAGGCGTTCGTCGACGGTTTGTTGCCCGCGCAATTGGGCAATGCCTGATTGGCCGACCGGGAGTAAAAACGGCACGGCGACAAATGCCGCCGTGCCGGCCTGCGCATCCGGGGGCCCAGACGCGCAAACGTGAACCGCCCCTGAGGGCGGAAGCGCACAGTATCCACACTTTGACATGCACAAACTCGCGAACTTGTCACAATGGCCGCCATGCAACGACGCACTCGCCTGATCCTGCTGTCTGTCGTGTTGACCGTGGCGGCACTGCTGCTGGCAGCCGTGATCGGGCTGTACGTCTTGTTGCAGCCGCAACGCATCACCGATCTGCTGCGTCACCAGGCACAACGAATCGGACTGACACTGTCTCTCAATGCTCCCGCCGAACCCACGCTGTGGCCGCAACCGGCGCTGGTATTGCACGGACTCACATTGTCCGCCGACAACCGCCCGGTACTGGTGGCAGCCCGCGCACGTGTGGAGTTGCCCTGGGACACGTTGTTCGGTGGCCCGGTCGCCATCACCCAGCTGGAGCTGGACACGCTGCAACTGGACGTGGCGCGTCTCGGTGACGTTCTCGGCAATCTGAAATCCGAAACCGCGGGAACGCCGCAACTGCCGCACATCAATGCGGGCATCCGCATCGACCACGGCACGTTGACGCAAAACGGCACCGTGCTGCTGGACCACATGCACATGGAAACCGGCCCGTTGCTGCCGGAACAGGCCTTCAATCTGCAACTGACCGCCAATGCAAACGACAAGCCTTTCACGCTGACGTTGCGGACCACACCGCAACCCACGCCCGACGCGCTGAAGTTTGCAGACACGCACATCACCTACAAGACGTCGTCGGGCGCGCACGCCGTCCTGGATGGCGAGGCCGACTGGCGCGGTGGCAACAACATCCGCTTGACGCTGCACGGAAACATCACCGACAACGACAATCGTCGCTACACGACACAACTGCAGTTGATTCCCGGCAGACAATCCTTCGTGTGCCATCTGATTGCCAGGGGCCCCGGCATGAACGCGCGCCTGCACCTGCCGACTTCGGAAATGGTTGCCTGGTGGCACGAAGTCAGCAACCCCGCCCTCAAGGGTCCGCTGCCGCTGCCGCCGATGGACGGCGTGATTGAAGCCGAACAACTGGATGCCGGCAGCGTACACATGGAGGGTCTGCGCATGACGGCCGGCGCAGCCGCGGCATCCAGCACCCCGGCCGCCGCGTCCAGCGCCCCCGCGACACCATGATTGCGCACGCATTGCTGGCGTGGTTCGACCACCACGGACGCCATGACCTGCCCTGGCAGAAGCCGCGCGACGCCTACCGGGTGTGGCTGTCGGAAATCATGCTCCAACAAACCCAGGTGGCCACGGTCATTCCCTACTTCCGCCGTTTTGTCGACGCGTTGCCGACACTGCCGGACCTGGCGGCTGCCGACGAAGATCAAGTGCTGGCATTGTGGTCGGGCCTGGGCTATTACCGCCGCGCACGCTACCTGCAGCAGAGCGCACGCGACTGCGTTGAAAAACATCACGGACAACTGCCGCGCGATTACGATGCATTGTGCGCACTGCCCGGCATCGGCCCCTCCACTGCCGGCGCCATTCTCGCGCAGGCGCACGGCATGCATTGCGCCATCCTCGACGGCAACGTCAAACGCGTACTGACGCGCTATCACGGCATCCACGGGTATCCCGGTCACGGCAAGGTGGAGAAAATTCTGTGGCAGCGTGCGTGGGAACACACTCCGCATGAACGCGTCGCCGACTACACCCAGGCCATCATGGATCTCGGCGCGACCGTCTGCACACGCAGCAACCCCGACTGCGAGCACTGTCCCCTGTCTGCCGACTGCGTCGCATACCGCGACGATCTCACCACCCGGCTCCCCGAACGCAAACCGGCAAAGGCCCTGCCCACCCGGCACACGATGATGTTGCTGATTCAGGATGAAAAAAAGCGCATTCTGCTTGAAAAGCGTGGTCCGCAAGGGGTCTGGGCCGGCCTCTGGAGTCTGCCCGAGAGTTGCAACGCGAGTCGCGCCAGGCATGACGCCGAGCGCTTCGTTCAACCGGTGCACGTGCAGACACTCGAGGATTTCACGCACACTTTCAGCCATTACCGGCTCGAGGTCACGCCCGTGCTTTTCACCGGGGCGACAAACCCTGCCGATATCGCCGACAATGACCGCCAACGCTGGTGCAACCGCGACGACCTTGTCCATCTGGGCCTGCCGTCGCCGGTGCGCACGCTGCTTGATGCCCTGCTACGACCACGGAGCCCGACATGACCCGCACCGTTCACTGCGCCAAATTGCACCGCGAAGCCGAAGGCCTGGACTACGCGCCATGGCCCGGCGAACTCGGCCAGCGCATCTTCGATGAAATTTCCCGCGAAGCCTGGGAGCAGTGGCTCGCCCACCAGACCATGCTGATCAACGAAAACCGCATCAACCCGCTCGACCCCAAGGCGCGCCAGTTCCTTGCCGCGGAAATGGAAAAGTTCCTGTTCGGCGAAGGCTCCACGCCGCCACCGGGATACGAACCGCCGACCGCGGCTTGACGAACGCGCCCGCACCCGGTCTAATACGCGGCCTCGCGCAACAATTCGCGCACGAGCAAAAGCATGGCCAGATAGCTCAGTTGGTAGAGCAAAGGACTGAAAATCCTTGTGTCCCTGGTTCGATTCCAGGTCTGGCCACCATCCAGAAGACGGTTCGCACACGCGAGCCGTTTTTCATGCCCGTTCTGCAGCGTGACGTCGGACTCGAGCCGGCGACAAATTGGACCAGCGGAGAAACAACAAACGTGCATTCAACGGAGCCCGGAATCAACCATCGCGTGTCGCTTCGTGTCCCACGATGATCCGTGCGGCGCGTTGCCAGGTCAGGTAGGACCAGCCCCAGTTCCACATCACGGCGAAGCGGTTGCGAAAGCCGACCAGGAACAGGATGTGGGCAAACAGCCAGAACAGCCAGCCGGTGAATCCCGACAATTGCCAGCCATGGATGTCCACCACGGCCGAGGATCGGCTGATGCTGGCCAGACTGCCGTAATCGCGATAACGAAACGGCTTCGTCGCCCGCCCGTCGATCCGATGCCGAACCGCCCGCGCGGCATGGCTTCCCATCTGCTTGGCGGCCGGCGCCACGCCGGGTACCCGCTTGCCGTCCTGCTCGACTTGGGCAAGATCACCGATCACGAAAACATCCGGATGCGCCGGCAGCGACAGATCGTCCGCCACCTTCACCCGTCCGGCGCGATCACGTTCGGCGCCCAGGTGTCCGCCCAGGGAAGACGCGGCGACGCCCGCCGCCCACAACATGGTGCGTGCGCGGATGCGGGTGTCGCCCATGCGCACGCCCTCGGCATCGACATCGGTGACGGCGGCATCGACATGCACTTCCACACCCAGACGCTGCAGTCGCCTCTGCGCGATTATCGACAGTTTTTCGGGCATGGCGCCCAATACGCGGGAACCGGCTTCAACGAGATGAATGCGTGTCTTGCGCGGGTGCGCCCGTCGAAATTCACGCGGCAGAGTGTGGTGCGCGATTTCCGCCAGCGTGCCGGCCAGCTCGACGCCAGTGGGGCCCGCGCCGACGATCACGAAGGTCAGCCACACGGCGCGTTCGGCATCGTCCACCTCGCGCTCGGCGGCTTCGAAAGCGGACAAAATCCGCCGACGAATGGCCAGGGCGTCGTCCATGGTCTTGAGCCCGGATGCATATCGGGCCCAGTCGTCGTGACCGAAGTAGGCATGCGTCGAACCGGTTGCGACGATCAGATAGTCATAGTGGATCTTCTGGTCGCCGGCACGCACGGTCCGCGCATCGGCATCGATGTCGGATACCTCTTCCATCAGCACCATCACGTTGTTTTGCCGGCGCACGATGTGGCGCAACGGCGCGGCGATATCCGGCCCCGCCAAGGTGGCGCCGGCCACCTGATACATGAGCGGCTGGAACACATGGTGATTGGCGCGATCGATCAGGGTCACGCGCACCGGCGCGCGTGCCAGCGCCCGCACCGCCCGAAGGCCACCGAACCCGCCGCCGAGGACAACGACATGCGGCAGTGACGTGTCTGTAACCATGGCTGACAGTATGCGCGTTCGCCCCGACTCGTGCTTGCGGTACTCTGAACCGGTGTGCTCCGCCACCAATCCCTGACTGCGTCCATGTCCGATCCCGCGCCCTTCATGCCGTCGTCCACACACGCGCTGACGCGCTTGTTTGCATGTCAGCGCGACGCATTTGCGCGCTTGCCCCGGCTTGATTGGCCACAGCGGGCGCAGCGTCTGAAAATGCTGCGCCGCTTGTTGACCGAAAACGACGCGGCAATCTGCGACGCCATCAATCAGGATTTCGGGTGCCGCCCTGCCGCGGAAACGCGCTTGCTGGAACTTCTTCCATCCTTGGGCGGCATTGATCACGCGTTGCGTCACGGTCGCCGCTGGATGCGACCGCGGCGCCGTTTCGCCGGGCGCTGGTTCCTGCCCGCGCGCACGGAGTTGCGGGCACAACCGCTCGGCGTGATCGGCATCATCGTGCCGTGGAATTACCCGTTGTATCTGGCCCTGGGGCCCCTTGTCGACGCGCTGGCTGCAGGCAACCGCGTCATGGTGAAGATGAGCGAACACACGCCACGGTTCTCGACGCTCCTCGCCGATCTGACCGAACGGTATTTCCCGCAGGGCGACGTGCGTATTGTCAACGGCGACGCCGAAGTGGCTCACGCCTTCTCGACCTTGCCGTTCGACCACCTGCTGTTCACCGGTTCCACGGCCGTCGGCCGGAAGGTGATGCGCGCGGCGGCGGAAAACCTGACGCCGGTGACACTGGAACTGGGTGGAAAATCTCCCGCCATCATCGGCCCTAATGCACGCTTTGCGCATGCCGTCGAGCGCATCATCTACGGCAAGTGCATCAATGCCGGGCAAACCTGTATCGCGCCCGATTACGTGTTGCTGCCCGGCGAACGCCTGAATGATTTCATCGCCGTCGCACGACGCGTTTTCGCGCGTTTTTATCCCGGTTTCGACGAAAACGACGACTACACCAGCATCATTTCCGAGCAACGGCTCGATCGCCTTGTGCGACTGCGGGACGAAGCCGTGGCGCATGGAGCCGTGGCGTATCCCCTGGTTGATGCAGCATTGACAAACGCGCTTCGGCGCATGCCGCCCACGCTGTTGACGCATGTCGCGGACAATGCCGCGATGATGCACGAAGAAATCTTCGGCCCGCTGTTGCCACTGGTTCCGTATGAGGATCTCGACCAGGCCCTGCATTACATCGCCGCACGTCCGCACCCGTTGGCGTTGTATCTGTTCGACACCGACAAGAATGTGCAGCGCACGGTTTTGCGAAACAGCATGGCTGGCGGCGTCACCATCAACGACACGCTGTATCACATCGCGCAGCACCACCTGCCCTTCGGGGGTGTCGGCGACTCCGGCATGGGCGCATATCACGGTGAAGCGGGGTTTCGCACGTTCTCGAAAATGAAACCCGTGTTGCGGCAAGCACGCCACAACGGCACCGGCTGGCTCAACCCGCCCTACGGCAAGCGTTTTCGTCGCATGCTCGCGTTCGTGCTGCGACATTGACGCAGTGCGCGTCTTGGCGCGTCATCTTGTGCGATGGCGACTGGCTGACGCATAGGCGACGTACCGGGTGAATGCCGGCCCGCTGTGTGTTTGATGCCGACGATGGCGGATCCGGACGCATCAGTTCCGTCGCGACAGCGGTGCGGCAACGTCTTCCAGGCTGCGACGTTCGGCAGGAATCGACAGCCGCCACGCAACGGCGGCTGCCACCAGCATCAGCAATGCACCGAACAGGTAGCCGCCGGCGACGGCATCGCGCTCGCCGCTGCCGATCAGGTGGCCGAACAACCACGGTCCGGCCACCCCGCCCAGCGCCGTGCCCAGCGCGTAGAACACGGCGATGGCCAATGCGCGCACCTCCAGCGGAAAGCTCTCGCCTACCGTCAGATAAGCGGAGCTGGCCGCCGCCGAGGCAAAAAAGAACACCACGCTCCAGGCCAGCGTCTGTGTGGTCGCGTCGAGCCAACCTTCGACAAAAAGCCAGGCAGTCAAGGCCAGCAACAACCCGGCCGACGCATACGTGGCAACGATCATCACGCGCCGTCCCAGCGTGTCGAACCATCGCCCCAGCAACAATGGCCCGAGCAGGTTGCCGGCGGCAAACGGGAACAGGTACAGGCCGATATCCGCAGCCGGAATTGCGAAAAAACGTCCCAGCACCAGCGCGTAGGTAAAAAAGATCGCGTTGTAGAAAAATGCCTGCGAGGCCATCAGCGCCAGCCCGAGCACCGCACGACGCGGATACAGACGGAACAGCGAACGTGCCACATCGAGGATGCGCGTATTGCGTCGACGCAGGTGCAGACGCGGCAGATCCGACGGCACGCGCGTCACGCCGGCGCGGTTCTCGATGCCCCGCATGACACGTTCCGCGTCGTCGAGGTGGCCATGCACCATCAACCAGCGCGGACTCTCCGGCAGAAAACGGCGCAAGTACAAAATAACCAAACCCAGCACCGCGCCGATGCCGAATGCCGCGCGCCAACCGACGTCGCGCGGCAACAACGCCGGGTCCAGAAGCACCATCACTCCCACGGCGCCGAGAGCGGCGCCGATCCAGAAGCTGCCGTTGACGGCCAGATCCGTGCGTCCGCGAAAACGCGCGGGGATCAGTTCCTGGATGGCCGAATTGATGGCTGCGTATTCGCCGCCGATGCCCGCGCCGGTGCAAAAACGGAACAATCCGAAACTACCGAAATTCCAACTGCACGCGGTCAGTGCCGTCGCGACCAGATACAGACCGAGCGTCACGCTGAACAGCCGTTTGCGCCCCAGCTTGTCGGTCAGCCAACCGAAAAAACAGGCGCCGCTCACCGCGCCCAGCAGATACAAGCTGGCCGAAAGACCCACCTCGACATCGTTCATGTGCAGCAGGGGACTGGCCTCGAGCGCACCCGCCACGGCCCCGCCAAGCGTCACTTCCAGTCCGTCCAGAACCCAGGTGATGCCCAACGCCAAAATGACCAACGTGTGGAAGCGACACCACGGCAAACGATCCAGACGCGCCGGAATATCGGTGGTGATTGCATCGTCGGGGGCGGCAGGCATGGCCGCAGATTAGCAAACCGTCCCGGATCGGACGCCATGTACGTCCACGCTCGGCGTGAACGGGCGTCAAGCGGGTGCCATCGGCGTCGACATTTTTTACACATTCTCGTTTTCATTGCACCAGAAAACGCACCGGACGATTCCAACAGGCTGTTTTCCATGACTTTCATGATATTGGCACGCTCCATGCTTCATTACGGTTGTCCACCCGGACTCATCATTCTGACAAGGGGAGCAACACATGAAACGTGCATTTTCACTTGGTCGGTATGCCGCCTGTGGCGTCGCCGCTTTGCTGTTCGCGGTAGCTGCGGTCGCACCGGCGTCGGCGACACCGGTGACCATCAGCTTCTCGGGTCAAGTCGACCAGTCATACGGCACCATTTTTGGGGATTCCAGTTTCGACGCCGGCGATATCCTCATGGGAGTGCTCGAGGCGGATGTCGGGCCTTTCGGTGCTTTCGACAAGGACGACCTGCAATCATTCAATTTGACGATCGGCAACGACAGCTTCGGACTGTCCGACATCGACGATGGATTCATCGGAACCACCGGCAACGACGCGTCTGATTTCTCGCTGTTATTCAATGCCGGTTTGATCACGTTCGCCTTCAGCGGCAATGACGGTCAGTTTGCCACCTTCAAAGTCCTTGGTCTTGCCGGTGGCAGCTATGGCACCTTCACTCTCGACTCCATGCCCCAGGCGGTGCCGGAACCTGCCGAGATCGGCATGTTCGGGTTCGGTCTGCTGATGATCGTCGGCTTCGCGGCCATGCGCCGTCGGCACGGCAACAAGGGCGACGGCAACCCGGGCGTCGCCTGACGTCGAACATCTTCCCGTCGACAAAGAGCAATGACGGACGTGTCGGCATGCGGCACGTCCGTCATTCGTGATCGGCGTTACGGCGTCGTCGGCGTCGGCATCGACTCGGCCAGCACTCGCGCCTCGGCAAAAACGTCGAGGAAGGCTTTGCCGTAACGCTCGAGCTTGCGCTCGCCGACGCCGCTGATGCCGGCCATGTCGTCGCGGGTCGTGGGACGCTCGCGCAACATCGCCAGCAGTGTGGCGTCGTGGAAAATCATGTAGGCCGGAATGCCCTGCTCGCTGGCCAGACGTGCGCGGGTACTGCGCAAGGTCTGCCACAGCGCCTCCTCATGAGGTGCAATCTCGATGCTTTGGCGGTGCGACGCGCCATGCACGGTCTTGCGGGCGGCGCGGCGTTCGCTGCGATCGGCTTCGCGTCGCAGGTGGACGGTTTCCCTGCCCTGCAGCACCGGTCGCGCGGCGGCAGTCAGATGCAGTGTGCTGTATCCGTCGCTGTCGGGTTCGAGCAGATTGCCGGCGGTCAATTGCCGAAACACACCGCTCCACTGGCGCGCGTCGAGCTCGGTGCCGATGCCGAACACGCTCAACTTGTCATGACCGCGCGCGGTGACCTTGTCGTTGGCCTTGCCCAGCAATACGTCGACGAGGTGTTTCACGCCGAAACGCTGACCGGTGCGATACACGCACGACAACGCCTTTCGGGCCGCTTCGGTCGCATCCCATGTGGGCGGCGGCGACAGGCAGTTGTCGCAATTGCCGCAGGCATCGTCGGCAGCCTCGCCAAAATACGCCAGCAACCGCTGACGCCGGCAGGTCGTGGTTTCGGCGTAGCCCAGCAGGGCATCGAGGCGCGCGTAGTCCACGCGTTTGCGCTGCGCCCCGGCCTCGGAACCGAGGATGAACTGCTTCTGTGTCATCAAGTCGCCCATCCCGTAGACCATCCAGGCTTCGGCAGGCAAACCGTCGCGGCCCGCGCGGCCGGTTTCCTGATAATAACCTTCCAGACTCTTGGGCAGATCCAGGTGCGCGACAAAACGCACATCGGGCTTGTCGATGCCCATGCCGAAAGCGATCGTGGCGCACATCACGATGCCTTCCTCGTGCAGAAACCGGCGCTGATTGGCCTGGCGGTCTTCGCTGCTCATGCCGGCGTGATACGCCAGCGCCTTGACGCCCTGCTGACACAGCCATTCGGCGGTGCTGTCGACCTTTTTGCGTGACAGGCAGTAGACGATGCCGGATTCGGCTTCGTGGCGTGCCAGAAAACGCTTCAACTGCTGTTTGGCGTTGTCCTTGTGCGTGACGTGATAGCGGATGTTGGGGCGATCGAAGCTCGCCACGAACTGACGCGCGTCGGCCAACGTGAGACGGTCGACGATTTCGGCGCGCGTGGGCGCGTCGGCCGTCGCCGTCAGGGCGATGCGCGGCACCTCCGGAAAGCGTTCGTGCAACACCGTCAACTGACGGTATTCGGGGCGGAAATCGTGGCCCCACTGCGATACGCAATGCGCCTCGTCGATGGCGAACAGCGCCAGCTCGGTACGCGCCAGCATCGTCAGGCAACGCTCGCCGAGGAGCCGTTCGGGCGCCACGTACAAAAGGTCCAGTTCGCCCTGCGCGAAACGTCGCTCGACGTCGGCCCGGGTCACGCCGTCCTGACTGGAGTTGAGAAACGCCGCGTTGACACCCAGCTGGCACAAGGCCTCGACCTGGTCGTGCATCAATGCGATCAGGGGCGACACCACGATGGCGGTACCTTGCCGCAACAGTGCCGGAATCTGGTAACACAACGATTTGCCGCCGCCGGTCGGCATCAGTACCAGCGCATCGCCGCCTTCGGTCACGTGATCGATGATGGTTTGCTGGTCGCCGCGAAAATCGGCATAACCGAAGGTTTGCTGGAGGATGTCGGATGCCGTTCGCATGCCGCTCATGCTATCAAATGACCCCGTCGGACACTGTGGGGTTTTGCGGTCATTGCTCGTCGGCGAAACCCCACAAGGCGCGATCGAGATCCGGCTCCAGACCGAAGCTTTGCATCGGCACGCGGCCGTTGCTGACCTTGACACCCTCGGCACGCAAGCGTCGGCATTGCTCGCGGAAACCGGCGCTGCCGGGCGCCAGCGCGATGCGTCCATCGGCACGCAGAACACGATGCCAGGGCAACTCCATGCCATCGGGCGTTTCACGCAACGCGCGCCCGACCATGCGGGCCCGCCGCGGCAGACCCGCGCGCGCCGCGATGGCGCCGTAGCTCGCCACGCGCCCGGCGGGAATGGCCGCGATCGCGGCATAAATACGCTGGCAGGCCTCGTTCATGACCTGAAGCGTACACGCCGACGGGATGAGTGGCAGGTGTCGGAGTACATCTCATCGTGCATGATCGAGCAGCACCTTGTCGGACCGGGACGGCCATCGCCGATACATTGCATGTCTGCCGCAGCGTCGGCGACTCACGCGCATGCGTCTTGTCGGGAACTTAACCTTCACGGGGCTATGATCGTTGCACGTCATCCGTTGGGAGACCGATCATGCAACATTTCGAGGCCATCCGCTCCCATGTCGGCAACATTCATGCCCTGAACCACAGCGCGCCGTATCAAATCGGTTTCGACCTGGTGCTTGAGCACGGCCGCAAGCAAGGCATCTATCTCGCTGAAATGGAAGGCGAGCATGGCCGACGCTATCTGCGCATCGCCACTCCCGTCGTGCCGCTGGCGCACACCGACCCCGGACGCTGCCTGCGTTTCAACTGGGATCAGCGCACCGGCTACCTGGCGGTTCGCAACCTCGACGGCGTGCCGTGGCTGCATCTGTGCGACAACTGCCCCTACGCGATTCTGGACGCCAGCGAGCTCGAACGCCTGATTCGCGAGCTGGGCTCCCTCGGCGACCGCCTCGAACAGATGCTGCACGGTGCGGACGACTCCTGAGGCAAATGACCCGATATGGGATAATCGGCGGTCATGTCCACACCGGAGCTCGCCATGCCGCAATCGACCGCGATCATCACCGGCGCCGGCGGCGCCATCGCCGCGCACGTCATCGATGCATTCCAGCAAGCCGGCTGGAAACTCGCCCTCGTCGCCCACAACGACGACGAACACGCACGTCTGGCAAAGCAACATGACGATGCCTGCGTGGTCAAAGCCGATCTGGCGAACGATGCCGATGCAAAACGTGCCGTGCAGGACACCATCGCCTCGTGCGGAACGGTCGATGCGCTGCTGAACATCGCCGGCGGCTTCGACATGAGCGGCGCGATCGACACCACGCCCGATCAACTGGAAGCACAGCTCGACATCAACCTGCGCACCGCATTCAACACGACTCGCGCCGTGCTGCCGCACATGCTCGACAACGGGCACGGTTTCATTCTCGGCGTCGGTGCCGGTCAGGCCATCGACGGCGGCGCATCGGCCGGCACCTATGCCGCCGCCAAGGCGGCCCTGATTGCATGGATGAAGTCCATGCATGCGGAACTCCGTTCCCGCGGCATCGACATGGCCATCGTCTACCCGATGGGTGCCGTCGATACCGCCGGCAACCGCGACGCCATGCCCGATGTCGATCCGGCCACCTGGATCGACCCGGCCGAGCTGGCGACAACCATGTTGCACCTGGCCACTCGTGGCAAACGCGGACAAATTCGTGAAGCCCGCGTCTTTCCACCTGCGTGAAGGCGGCCGGCTCCGCGCCGCTTGATCGACGCGGAGCCGGCCTTCATCAGAGCGCGTTCAAGCCCATGGCGACCAGCCATGCCAAAGTGGCAGTGATGGGAATCGTCAGAAGCCATGCCCACACCATGCGTTGCACCACGGTCCAGCGTACGGCGTTGAAACGCTTGGCCGCACCCACCCCCATGATGGACGACGATACGCAATGGGTCGTCGACACCGGGACGCCGAACATCGACGCCACGATGATGACGAGCGCGCTGCCCGTTTCGGCGACAAAACCGTTGATGGGATGCAGACGAACCATCTTGTGACCCAGTGTCTTGATGATGCGCCAGCCGCCGCCGGCGGTGCCGGCACACATCACCAGCGCGCAAAGCACCACCACCCACGACGGAATATCGAAGCCACCCTGAGGTGATCCGGAAATACGCAGAAAATTCAGCCAGTCCGGTACGCCGTCCAGGGTGCCGGCAGCCGTCGCCCCGACCAGCGCCAGCGTCACGATACCCATGGTTTTCTGCGCATCGTTCATGCCGTGAGACAGCCCCATGGCGGCTGCCGACGCAATCTGGGCCTTGCCGAAAAACGCGTTGACGAACGGCGTGCGCCCCAGGCGGTTGAGAAAGCCCTGGCGCTGCGAAAACCAGATCAGCAGCAGATACAACAGCGTCATCAGCACAAAACAGACAAAGAAACCCAGCAGCGGCGACGCCACCATCGGGATGATCACTTTCGGCACCACGCCTTGCGCCTGCCACCAATGCGGACCGTTGGCCGACCACCAGATCACCGAGTGGAGGTTGTTGTTGCTGGCGGCCAAAGCGGCACCGATCAAACCACCGACCAACCCGTGGCTGGAACTCGACGGCAACCCCCACCACCAGGTGATGAGGTTCCAGATGATGGCGCCCAGCAGGGCGCTCATGAGAAAAAACGCGCCCTCGTTCACCATGCCGGCATTGATCAGGCCTTCGGCAATGGTCTTGGCAACGGCCGTGCCCCACAGCGCGCCGATCAGGTTGGTGACAGCCGCCATGGCCACGGCCTGGCCCGGTGTCAATACCTTGGTGGCGACCACGGTGGCAATGGAGTTGGCCGTGTCGTGAAAGCCGTTGAGGTAGGTAAAGGCCAGCGCAATCAGGATGACCAGTACCAGCAGTCCGATGCTCACGGGCGCTCCTAGGAGTTTTTGAGCACGATGGAATAGATGATGTTGCCGACGTCGCGGCACTTGTCGATGGCCTTTTCCAGGATCTCGAACAGATCCTTGGCCAACATCGCGCGCATCGGATCGGTCGCGTTGATGTACAGATCGCGATACGGCTCGAGCAACAGTTTGTCGCCTTCGGCCTCCAGTGCCTGGAGGCGATCCTGCCATTTGCGGATGGGACCGATACGCAGGCCGCTCTGCATCTCGCGAACCATCTTGCCGACCGTTTCCGTACATGCCACGAGGATTTCGGTGCGCTGTGAAAACTCCACGCCTTCCAGTCGCTCGGCCACCAGCACGTAACGCTCGGCAAATTTTTCGACCGATTTGGGAATCTTGTACAACGCGGAGTTCATCGCTTCGATGTCTTCGCGATCGAGAACAGTGACGAACGTGTTGACCAGCTCTTCGCTGATCTGTGCCGCCAGTTCCTTCTCGCGCCGGCGTGCCGCGCTGAAGGTGGCCATGAACGTGGCATCGGCGCCGCGGGTCAACTGATCGACAGCCTTGGCCGCCTCCAGCGCCGCATCCGAACTGGCCTGGAGAAGATCGAAGATCTTGTCCTTTCCGCCAAACATGGTTTGCAGCGAAAACATGGCAAACACCTCCCGCTGGGATCTTGGGTCTCGGCGCGCATGGTGACTGCCGAACGTTACGGTTATGTTACAGCACGTCACGCACATCCGCGGTTACACTGCGCCCATGACCACCGCGCGCGCCCGTCCATGCTGACCCAACTGGGCATCATCGTTTTACTGTCGATCTTGAACGGATTTTTCGCCTTGTCGGAAATCGCCGTTGTCACCTCGCGCCGGAGCCGGCTCAAGCAGCTGGCACGCAAAAGCGGTCGCGGGCGGCTGGCACTGCGTCTGGCGCAACATCCGGACAGTTTTCTGTCCGCCGTGCAGGTGGGAATCACGGTAACCGTGTTGTTGACCGGCGCCTTTACCGGCGCCGCACTGAAGGAAAGCGTGGCATCAGCGCTGGAAGCCACCGGTCTGCATTGGCTGGCGGCACACTCGGTCGCCGTCGGTTCGGTCATCGGTTTTCTGCTGGCCACGTTCATCCAGATCGTGGTCGGCGAGCTGGTGCCCAAACGCATTGCGCTGGTCGCCCCCGAAAAACTGGCTTCGATCATCGCTCTGCCGATGCTGGTCATCGCCAAGATCTGCACGCCATTCATATGGTTGCTCAATACCGCCAGTACCGGGCTGCTGGTGTTGCTGCGCTTCAAGCACTTTCACCGCGAAGGCGTCAGCGAAGAAGAGATTCGGCTGCTGGTGGCCGAAAGCACCGAACAAGGCATTCTCGACGCCGACGAGCGCAACATGGTCAGCCGCGTCCTGCGTCTGGGCGACCGCAACGTCGGCGCCGTGATGACCCCGCGTACGCGCATCGCATGGCTCGACATCGACGCGCCGCTGGAAAACAACCTCAACGTGTTGCGGACCAGCAACTACTCGCGCTATCCGGTGTACCGGGGCGATGAAAGCGAAATCCTCGGCATCGTCGAGATAAAACGGTTGATGGAAGGCCTGCTTCAGGGGCAACCCGACCTTTTCGCCAACATCCTCAAGCCCATGTACATCCCGGCCACGGTACGTGCTCTGGACATGCTCGACGCCCTGCGCGACGCCGACACGCGCCTGGCGCTGGTGGTCGACGAGTACGGCGACATTGAAGGGCTGGTCACGCTCAACGATCTGCTCGGCAGTGTGGTCGGCCAGACCTCGACCCGGCAAGACGACAGCGAAGCATCCTGGCGCCACAACGCCGATGGAAGCTGGTTGATCAACGGCACCCTGCCGGTGGACGACCTGCGCGAAATACTGCACATCGAGCATCTGCCCAACGAAGACGAACACGAATTCCATACCCTGGGCGGCATGATCATGACCGCCTTCGGCCGTATTCCCCGGCAAGGCGAGTCCTTCGCCTGGCACGGCCTGAGCTTTCAGGTCGCCGAACTGGAAGGCGCACGCATCGACAAGGTGCTGGTCAGCAAGCTGCAAAGCGATGCCGAGAACCGACAAAACCATCAATGACCACCTCCGCCCGGCCGCATCGCACCACCACGCGCCTGCTGCGTGACACCATCGCCGCCCATCCCGGTGACGACATTTCCCTTGATGCGTTGCTGGTACCGCTGCGTTCGCGCGCTTTCGGCATCCTGCTGCTGGTGTTTGCCATTCCCAACTTCATTCCCGCACCGATCGGCGTCGGCGGCGTCATGGGAGTATGTGTGGTGCTGCTCGGCTTGCAGATGCTGTGCGGGCTGGAGCACCCGCTCGTTCCAGGGTGGCTGCGTCGAAAAACCCTGCACCGATCCCGCGCGGAGCGTTTTCTCGACCGCAGCGCGAGCATCACGCACTGGCTGGAGCGCTGGTGCAAGCCGCGCATGGGAGTGCTGGAACGGCGGCCGTGGTCACTGCTGTCCGGCCTGGCCCTGGTCATTCTGGGCGTGCTGCTGGCGCTGCCCATTCCGTTCACCAATTATCCGTTCGGCGCCATTCTGCTGGCGTTTTCGTTTGCCCTGATCGAGCGCGACGGCGCATTGTTGCTGGCCATGTGGCTGCTGTCCCTGGTGCTGGTGATATTGTCGATCGCCTTCAGCCCGGCCTTGCTGGAACTGGTGCAGCAAGTGGTTCATTTTTTCTGAGCCACCCGTATGGCGTCGGCGAAAATACCATGCAGAATGCGCAACTCGCGCTCCTCGGGCCGGGCCCGCTGGAAAAACTTGCGCAAACGCAGCATGACGGTTTCCGGCGAGCGCCCCTTGTGGAAATCGATGGCATCCAGCGTTTGTCCCAGATGCAGGAAAAACTGTTCCATCTGTGCCGCATCGGCCGGCACGTCCCGATGCCGATCGGGCGCGACGGACACGTCCCCGTGCAAGGATGACATGCGGATTTCGTAGGCCATGACCTGCACCGCCTGCGCCAGGTTCAACGAGCTGAAATCCGCGACACTCGGAATGCGTACCATGGCATGGCAATGCGACAGCTCCCGGTTGTTCAACCCGCTGCTTTCATTGCCGAACACCATCGCCACCTGTTCGCCGCGCGCCACGGCATCGCGCACGCGTGCCGCCGCCTCGTGCGGCGTCAATTCCGGCAGACTGATGCCGCGTCGCCGCGCCGACAACCCCATCACCAGATGGCAGCCGGCCAGGGCCGCCGGCAAGTCGTCGTGGACGCGGGCATTTTCCAGCACGCCCGGTGCTCCGACCGCCATTGCCTCGGCTTCCGGATCCGGGTAGCGCGCCGGATCAACCAGTTCCAGTCGCTCGAATCCCATCGTGCGAATGGCGCGCGCCGCGCCGCCGATATTGCCCGGATGCGAGGTGCGGGCAAGGACGAAGCGGGGATTTGCGTGGATTTCGGTCATGAAGGTCGGCTGGCAGCAAAAAGCGCGAAAATGGTACATGCATGACGACGCGGGCGCCGACCCGTCCGGGAATCGGCAAACGGATGTTTCGCGGGATTGCATGCATCCGCTACGCAATCTATAATGGCGAGCTCGGTATGCCAATTTTCACTGATTCAGGAGTTCTGCCGTGAAGGTGCTTTCCTCGCTCAAGTCCGCCAAGCAGCGTCACCGCGACTGCAAGGTCGTGCGCCGTCGCGGCAAGGTCTTTGTCATCTGCAAGTCCAATCCGCGCTTCAAGGCTCGCCAGCGCTGAAGCTTTGCGGGTTGCACGACCGCATCGAAACGGCAGGCCTCACGCCTGCCGTTTTGTTTTTCCGGAACGCCCGCGAACTTGCGTTTCATGCTTGCCATGATTCGACACCAGCCGCTAGAATTGCGGGCTTCGCCGTTGTAGCTCAGTTGGTAGAGCAACTGATTCGTAATCAGTAGGTCGGGTGTTCGACTCACCCCAACGGCACCAGTTTCATCGAATCGCACATTCGGGCCGCCTGCGGGCGGTCCGAATGTTTTTGGCCGAGGCTGAATGCCGACGGCTCGCGTCATGGCGACGGTTGCCACACAATGACGGTTCCCTCGACCCTCCGGCCTGCCATGTCCGCCAGCGCCTATTCGCTGCGAGCCTCGCTTGTTTCCACCCTGACCGACTTCCGGCGGCCGGATGTGCCGATTCCGGTCGCCCTGCGCAACACCGCGGCCGTCACGTTGCCCCTCGCAGCGGGCTTCGCCACCGGCCACGGATTGATCGGTCTGGCCATCGGCGCCGGTGCGCTCAACGTGATGTTCGCCGATCAGCCCGGCCCTTACGCGCAGCGTCTGACGCTGATCACCCTGGTGTCGCTGGCAGCAGCCCTGTCCGGGCTGGTCGGTTTTCTCGCCGGCGACGATCCGCACCTGTTGCTGGGCGTGTTCGCGCTGTGGGGTTTCATGGGCGGCATGCTGGTTCTTTATGGTCCGCGCATGACGCGCGTGGGCATGACCAGCATGATTTTGTTGATCGTCTGTACCGCCACGCCGATGCCGTGGCATCAGGCCCTGGGCGCCAGCGGACTGATCCTGGCCGGCGGCGCACTGCAGGCGCTGTTTTCGGTAGCGGCCTGGCCACTGCGCCGATATCGCCCGGAACGCCACGCGCTGGCCACCGTATACCGCGACCTGGCGCGACAGGCGCGGCAGCAGCCCCTGCCCGATGAAGCGCCGCCCGTCACCGATACGCTGACGTTCCTGCAACAAACCCTGCTGGGCCGACCGCACACGCGCAGCCGCGCCATGGAAGCCTTTCATACGCTGCTTGAACTGGCCGAGCGCATGCGCCTGGAATGGATGGCCGTGGCCGAAACAGGAACGATGCCGGACGCGTTGCGACGCTATCGCAAAGCGGCGGCCCACGTACTGGACACCATTGCGCTGGCACTGCACAACGCCGAGCGCCCGGAGCGCGCCGAACGTGCTCTCGAGGCGTTGCGCAAGATCGAAACCCGCCTGGTGCAGAATCATTGTGACGAAAAATTGTTGCTGCACATCCGCGCCATCAACGGGCAGATCGCCGCCGCCGTGCGCAACACCAACTGGGCCGGCAGCCTCGGCGAAATCCGCGCCCGCAAGGCCGATGTCACGATGCCGCGCGTGCTGCGCAATCGTGCGCCATTGGCGACGTTTCGCGCCAATCTCGGTTTTTCCTCCGTGGCCTTTCGCCATGCCGTGCGTCTTGCCGTCGTATTGATGCTGGCCGGCGTGGTATCCCAGCACCTGGACGTCGGCCACGGCTACTGGTTGCCGATGACGGCGGCGATCGTGCTGCGTCCCGATTTCGGCTCCACGTTCAACACGGGGCTGCTGCGCATGCTCGGCACCATCGCCGGCCTGCTGCTCACGTCTGCATTGTTGTTCCTCACACCCGACAACATCTGGGCGCATCTGGCGTTGATGACCGTGCTGTGTTTCGGTTTCCGCTATCTGGCAACCGCCCATTACGGCATTGCGGTCGCGGCATTGACGGGTACCGTGGTCATTTTGCTCAATTTCGAAGGCGTGGCTTCCGATGCCGCGGCCAGCGAGCGTGTGGCGCAAACCGTGCTCGGCTGCCTGCTGGCACTCATCGCCTACCGCGCCTGGCCCACCTGGGAACATGGCCGCGTGCGCAAGGCGCTGGCCGACATGCTCGATACCTATGCCGGCTACCTGCGCACACTGGCCGAACCGGACATCGACAACGCACGTCGCGAAGCACGCACCGCTTCGCGAGCGGCACGCAGCAACGCGCAGGCATCGCTGGCCAGACTGCGCGCGGAACCCGCATCGCGGATCGAACTGGTCGAATTGACAACCGCATTGTTGACGGCGGGAAACCGCCTGGTCCGTACCGCCATGGCGTTGGAGGCGCTGCTCGACGATGGCGAGCCGCCGCCTTGCGCCACGGCCGTCAGCACGTTCATTCACGCCACTGATCGCCACCTGCTGAACCTCGCCATGGCCGTGCGCGATCAACAGCCGCCGGCAAGCCTGCCGACACTGCGCACGCAACAGCACGCGCTGGCCGAAAAACTGCGGGCCGAACCCCGTACTGCCGCCACGGACCTGATGATCACGCTGAGTGACCGTCTCACCGACAATATCGGCACCCTTGCCCATGTGCTGGAACGCGCTCACGACACGCAAGGGACTCGCTGATCGACTCCACGCAGGCGTGATGCATGCCACGACGTCCGGCCGTCGATGGTCTACACTCGAGGGCATGCTCAAAGTAGACGTCCACAGTCACATCCTTCCGGCCGACTGGCCGGATCTGGCACGAAAATACGGCGACAACCGCTTTCCGGTCATGACCCACAGCGGCGGACACAATCGCATTTACAAGGATGGCAAGTTTTTCCGCGAAGTCTGGGACACGGCCTTCGATCCGGTCACCCGCATCGAGGAATACCGCCAACACGGTGTGGATGTGCAAGTGATTTCGACCGTGCCGGTGCTGTTTTCCTACTGGGCGCCGGGCAGTCAGGCGCTGGATCTGCATCGCCACCTCAACGACCACACCGCCGGCGTATGTCGCGATCACCCGCGCAACGTGATCGGTCTGGGCACGGTGCCGCTGCAATCGCCGACGCTGGCCATCCAGGAACTTGAGCGCTGCATCGAGCAGCTCGGCCTGGCCGGTGTGCAGATAGGCTCGCACTGCAACCAGTGGAATCTGGACGCTCCGGAGCTGTTTCCATTCTTCGAAGCCGCGGCCGATCTGGGTGCGGCGCTCATGGTCCACCCCTGGGACATGATGGGTTTCGACTCCATGCCCAAATACTGGATGCCGTGGTTGGTGGGCATGCCGGCAGAGCAATCGCGCGCCGCCTGCAGCCTGATTTTCGGCGGTGTGCTGGAACGCCTGCCCGCGTTGCGCGTGATGCTGGCGCACGGCGGCGGCAGTTTCCCGTTCACCATCGGCCGCATCGAGCACGGCTTTCGCATGCGGCCGGACCTGGTCGCCGTCGACAACGCACGCAACCCGCGCGAGTACTTCAAACAGCTTTATTTCGATTCCTGCGTGCATGACGAACAGGCGCTGGTTTATTTGCTGGACGTGGTCGGTCGCGACCGCGTGATGCTGGGCACCGATTACCCGTTCCCGCTGGGTGAGCAGGCACCGGGCAGCGGTATCGAAGCACTGCAAGTCACGCCCGCCGAGCAGGCCCGTCTTTTCCATGGCACCGCGCTGGAATGGCTCGACTTGCCCGCCGCCCGCTTTCAAACCGACCGGAGTGCCACCGATGGCGACACGCCATAAGCTTTTTTCTGCCGTCCTCGCCCTCCTCCTGGCCTGCGTTGCACCTGCCTGCGTGGCAAGCCAGCACACATTGACCAACGGTGGTTTCCGTTTCGAGGTACCGGATGGGTGGCCACGCATCCTGCAAACATCCGGCGACCCGGAAATGCAGGTGTTCGAGGATCCCGACTCCACCGCGGCCAGCAAAAACGCGCTGGCCAGGGTGACCGTCAGCAGCCAGAGCGTGCCCGATATCGCCTCGTTCCGCGCCTTGGTCGCCACCGAAAGTTCACGCGCCGAAACACTGCCCGACTACCACCTGGATACCACGCGGTCGGGGCCGACGGACTTTCATTACACCGCCACCGACGGCAGCGTGAAACTGGATTATGCCGTGCACTTCTACCTGCACGACGACTATGCCGTCGAAGTGCGTTGCGTGCGCCCGGTGAAGGGCGCCGCCACTGAAGCCTGGGCACAACGTTTCGACCGCGGCTGCCGTACCGTGACCAACAGCCTGCGTTGAAGCGACGCGGTGGCCGAGGGGTGGATCCCGGCCCAACCGTGCAAAATCGCCGGTGCAGGTCCTGCCCTGCGGGCGCGATGAGCTTTTGTATCGCAAAATGACGTGACGTGAAATGATGCGCCCGTCGCATGACCGTTGCCGTTATCGTTCCTGCGGCACTTTCACAGAAGGTTCCAAATCATGACCGACTATCAAGCCTCCGCCGACTGGGCCCGTGACCGCGATGCCGCCGACCCGTTGCGTGCGTTCCGCGATGAATTCCTGATTCCCCCGCATGGCGACGGCGAAACCCTGTATTTCTGCGGCAACTCGCTGGGCTTGCAGCCACGTGACGTGCGCCAGGCGATTGCCGACGAACTGAATGATTGGCAGGCGTTGGGTGTGGAAGGTCATTTCAAGGGTCGCCTGCCGTGGATGCCGTACCACGAATACGTGCGCGACAACCTGGCCGAAGTGGTCGGCGCCGAACCCGAAGAAGTCGTCGCGATGAACACACTTGGCGTCAATCTGCACCTGTTGATGGTGAGTTTCTATCACCCCACTCCCGAACGCCCCGCCATCCTGATGGAAGCCGGCGCGTTTCCCACCGACCGGTACGCCCTGGCGTCGCAAATCCGCTTTCACGGCTTCGACCCGGCGCGCGACCTGATCGAGCTGGAAGGCGATTTGCCCGATGGCACGTTGTCCATGGACGCCATTGAAGGCGCGTTGGACGAACATGGCTCGCGCGTGGCGCTGGTGCTGCTGCCCGGCGTGCAATACCGCAACGGCCAGGCTTTCGACCTGGACGCCATTGCCGAAACCGCGCACAAGCACGGCTGCACGGTCGGTTTCGACCTTGCCCATGCCGTCGGCAACCTGCCACTGGATCTGCACGAAAGCGGCGCCGATTTTGCCGTATGGTGCAGCTACAAGTACCTCAACGCCGGGCCCGGAGCAGTCGGCGGAGCTTTCGTGCATGCGCGCCATGCACGTGCCGAACTGCCACGATTCGCCGGCTGGTGGGGACATGACAAAAGCACCCGCTTCAAGATGGGACCCGAGTTCAAGCCCACTCCCGGCGCCGATGGCTGGCAACTTTCCAATCCGCCGATCTTCGCGCTGGCGCCATTGCGCGTGTCGCTGGAGCAGTTCCACCGTGCCGGCATGGGCCGCCTGCGCGCCAAGTCCATCGAGCTGACCGGCTATCTGGAATGGCTGGTCGATACCGAGCTTGCGGGAACACTGGAAATCGCCACGCCACGCGAAACGGATCGTCGCGGGGCACAGTTGTCCGTCCGCGTGATCGGCGGACGCGAGCGTGGCCGCGCGTTGTTCGATCATCTGACCGATCACGGCATCATCGGCGACTGGCGCGAGCCCGACGTCATCCGCCTTGCCCCCACCCCGATGTACAACCGTTTCACCGATTGTCTGGGCCTGGTCGAGGCCGTCAAAGCCTGGCGCGGCTGACGCCCCCGCGGGAACGCAGCTCATGCGCGACCGCCGTGCGGCACGATGAAACCGTCATCGCCTGCACATGCTTATTCGCCATGCGCCAGCTTTTCCTCGACTGCACTGAACGCGGACTGCCCGCCAAGGCGTTCGCCGGGCATGCCCGTCGCAAACCACGCCACACCGGTGCCGTGAGCGAGATCCACCCACACTCCTGATTGCAACCCGTACGCGGAACCGGAATGACCGACACGTGCGATGCCGTCACCGAAAGGATCGTCATGGCAACCGGGGACCGGCGTGGCGAGTGTCTGTACCGCCATGCCGTAGCGGCAAAAGAAGCCCTTGTGGCGGTCATCCGTGTCTTCTTCGTACGTCAACCCGTCATGGCCGGAGTACTGCCAGAGGGGCGTGACCATCGCCTTGACGGATTCGGGCTTCAGCAATTGGACGCCATGCAGCGTCCCGTGGTTGAGCAGCAGCTGTCCGATGCGCGCAAGACCGATTCCGGAAATGCGCAAGCTGCCTTGCGGCCCGAACAGTGCGCCATTGGTGCCCGGCACGTATTGCGACAGGTCGCAACTGCCGTCACGGGCCCGTCGCACCGGGCAATCGGGCTTGTGCCCATGATTGTCGTCCACACCCGGTTTGCCGTCCGTGTCGTATTGCACTACGGCGCGAGCCGCTGCCGACGGTGTGCAGGTTGCCCAGGAAAAGCATGCATCCAGTTCCAGCGGCTTCAACACCAGACGCTGCATCAGTTTGTCGAAGCGTTCGCCGGTGACACGCTCCATGACCTGTGCCACCAACGGGAAATTGAGGTTGGTGTAGCGGAACCACGTCCCCGGCGCGTGCTTGTTGTCCCATGCGCGCGGATCCTCGACAAGGTCGCGCAACTCGCCATCCAGCGGTGTCTGCCAGTAACCCGCCCGATCCGTCAGGCTGGAACGATGCGACATCAACAAACGCAAGGTGATGGGTACATCGGGAAATGACGGGTTGCGCAGCTTCCAGCCGAGATACCCGGAAACATCGGCATCCAGATCGAGCTTGCCCGCCTCGACCAGACGCATCACGCCAATGGCCGTGACCATCTTGGAAATGGATGCGACGCGCACCGGGTCGTCGGCCGTCACTTCGCGTCCGGCGGCCTTGTCGGCAAAACCATGCACCTGCACGGACGTGATGCCGTGCCGATCAAAAGCCACGCGCACAGTGGCGACGGGGCCGCCCGCCCAGGCTTGGCCCGCTGCGAAAAACAATGCCAGCAGACAGCATGACAACTTCGTGTATCCCGTTCGCATGGATGTAACCTCCGACAATGTCGCCTGTTCGATGATCCCGCGGCTCACACGTCAGACCATGCATCGATCCTGACCAAACGGCAAGCCGTGGCCTTGCATCGTTCGGGATGCGTACCCCGACCCTTCGTCGTGCCTCGACACGATTGCAAAAAAGACGGCGTGCATGAATTGCACGCCGTCCAGGCGCAAACGTGATGTTCCGAAAACCCGTTATCCGGCCGTGCGGCTTTCGGGATGACGCACTTCGCCATGCCCGCGCAGCACGAAACGCTCGATGGTGAGCGCATCAGCGCCCATCGGCCCGTAGCTGTGCAGGCGCGTGGTGGAAATGCCGATTTCCGCGCCAAGGCCGAGCTCACCGCCATCGCTGAACCGCGATGACGTGTTGACCATCACCACGGCCGAACGCAGCGCATGGACGAAACGGTTGGCGGTGGCTTCGTCTTCGGTCGCGATCACTTCGGTGTGGTCCGATCCATACTGGCGGACATGCGCGATGGCATCGTCGACGTTGTCGACGACACGCACGGCGAGCTTCAATGCCAAAAATTCGGTGTCGTAGTCTTCTTCGGTCGCTTCGGCCATGTCCGGCACGATTGCACGCGAACGCGCGTCACCAAGCAATTCCACGCCGCGCTCGCGCAGCGCGCCGGCCACACGCGGCAGGAATTCATCGGCCACATCAACGTGTACCAGCAGGTTTTCCAGCGAATTGCAGGCTGCCGGACGCGTGCACTTGCCGTCGACAGCAAGATCCACCGCCTTGTCCAGATCGGCCGCCTTGTCCACGTACAGGTGGCACACGCCCTTGTAATGCTTGATGACCGGCACCCGCGCATTCTCGGTGACGAAGCGGATCAAGCCTTCACCGCCGCGCGGAATGATGAGATCGACGATATCCGACAATTGCATCAACTCCAGCATCGCGTCGCGGCTCAAATCCTCCATCAGAACCATGGCATCCTCGGGCAATCCACGCTCCACCAGGGTCTTGCGCAGACACGCGGCAATGGCCTTGTTGGACCGGATAGCCTTGGAGCCGCCGCGCAGGATGACGCCGTTGCCGGCTTTCAGACACAGCGCAGCGGCATCGGCGGTGACGTTGGGACGCGCCTCGTAGATCATCGAAATAACGCCCAGCGGCACGCGCACGTGCTCGATGGTGAAGCCCTTGTCGGAGGTTTCCTTGTGTGTGACCTGCCCCACCGGATCAGGCAGGCTGGCCACGAAACGCAGCGCATCGGCAATGCCCTTCAAACGCTCCTCGTCCAGCGCCAGACGATCGAGAAACGCCTCGTCGGTACCGCTTTCACGCGCGGATTTCATGTCTTCGACGTTGGCAGCCAACACCGTTGCGCTCTGGGCTTCCAGTTCGTCGGCCATGGCGTTCAGCAAGGCATTCTTGGATTCGGTATCCAGGTCGGCCACCGCAACGGCGGCACGTTTGCATCGAAGTGCAGTGTCACGTACGGAATCAGTCATTCGTATCGGCTCCTTCATCGGTATGGTCGTGGCCGCCAACAGTCGCCAGATCATCACGCACGACAACCGAATCGCCATAGCTGTAACCCAGGCGCTCTTCGATTTCGTCGCTGTGGCAGCCCTGTATCAAATTGATTTCGGCCGCACCATATTGGGTGATGCCGCGGGCAATGCAGAGCGAGTCTTCGGCATTGACGATTTCCACCATGTCGCCACGCTGGAACTCGCCTTCGACGCCGAGCACGCCCGTCGGCAAAAGCGACGCGCCACCGTCGGACAGGGCCTTGGCCGCTCCGCTGTCGATGCGGATGCATCCGGGCACGGCAGGCATGTGGCGCAGCCAGTATTTGCGGGCCTGCAGGCGATCGTGCGTACTGCGCAAACGCGTCCCCTTCACTTTGCCGTGGGTGAGCAGGCGCGCGATGTCGGCATCGCGGCCGTTGAAAAGAATGGTGTCGATGCCGGCGGCAGCGGCCTTCTGCGCCGCCTCCAGTTTGGTGCGCATGCCGCCGGTGCCGTGGCTGCTGCCGGCACCCGAAGCCGCCGCCAGGATCTCGGGTGTCAATTCGAGCACCTCGTCGATCGGCACGGCGTCCGGATCCAGGCGCGGATTGGCCGAATAGAGCCCTTCGATGTCGGTCGCGATCAACAGCAGATCCGCATCGGTCAGACCGGCCACAATGGCGGCCAGGTTGTCGTTGTCGCCCAGCGTCAATTCATCGACGGCAACAGTGTCGTTTTCGTTGACGACCGGCAGCACGCCATGCTGCAACAACTCCTCGATCGTGGCCCTTGCATTCAGGTAACGGCGCCGGTCGCGCATGTCGTCATGCGTCAGCAGCACCTGCGCCAGCGGACAGTCGAACAGTCGCTGCCAGAGGGCGATGGTCTGGGTCTGGCCCAGTGCCGCCATGGCCTGGCGAGCGGCATGACTGGTGTTCGATTCGCCCCGATGCGCCAACAACATGCGCCCGGCAGTGACAGCTCCGGAAGACACCAGCACGATTTCGCGTCCCTCGTCATGGCTCGATGCAATGAACTGCGCCAATCCCAAAACGTGTTGCGTGCTCAGCTCGCCGTTTTCTCCAGCCAGCAGGCTGCTGCCCACCTTCAATACCGCACGGCGCCATTGTGGAACGTCCTGCTCGCTGAAACTGCGTGTGTTGCTCATGCGACTCCCGTTGAAACGTTGCTACGTATCCTCTAAGGCCTTGAGGCGCGAGCGCAATATTTCAACCCCCGGATTGGCTGCGCCGCCCGGTGAAACCCGCGCGTCCAGGCTTTGTTGCGCGGTGCGACCCGTACCCGTCGAATTCAGCGATTCGGCCGCGGCACGATATGCATCTCGAAACGGTACACCTTTCGCGGCCGCCTCGATAGCCGCATCCGTGGCATGCAGCGCCGGGTCGATCGCCGCCAGCATCGCACTTCGGTTCCACTTGATGTACCGCAGAAGATCCGGCACCAGTTCCAGCGCCGAAAGCCCCTGTGTGAATCCGTGCCACAACGACCCCTTGCTCAATTGCAGGTCGCGTTGGTATCCCGACGGCAAGGACAGCAACTGCTCGATCTCCACCCGCGCGGCGGCTACCGAGGCATAACTTGCCCGCATCAGTTCCACCACGTCCGGGTTGCGTTTGTTGGGCATGATGGAACTGCCGGTGGTGTACTGATCCGGTAGACGCACGAAATCGAATTCGGCGGTCGTGAACAAGGACAGATCCCATGCCAGACGACGCAGATCCAGCAACGCCGAGGCCAGAGCGTCCAGCGCCGCCAACTCGAACTTGCCGCGTGAAAGCTGCGCATATACCGGGCTCACCTGCATGCGCGAGAAACCGAGCGCCTGGGTGGTGTAATCGCGATCGAGCGGCAGGTTGACCCCGTAACCGGCCGCTGTCCCGAGCGGGTTGGCATCGATCCACTGCAGCGTGTCGCGGGCACGAAATGCATTGTCGATGAAGCCCTCCGCGAAGCCGGCAAACCACATGCTCGTCGACGACACCACGGCACGCTGCAGGTGCGTGTAACCCGGCAACGGCAGGGAGTCCGCCTGGGCACGATCCAGACACACGGCTGCAATGGCCACACAGGTATCCGCCAACCGCGCCAGCTTTTCCTTTATCCACAAGCGTGTCGCTACCAGTACCTGATCGTTGCGACTGCGCCCCGTGTGCACACGCCGGCCGGTGTCACCAAGGCGCTCGGTCAGGCGCGCCTCGATGGCCGAATGGCCGTCCTCATGGCATTCATCGAGAACGAACCGGCCGTCGCGGAAATCGGCAGCCAGCGCATCCAGTTCACGCACCAATGCCGTCGCTTCATCGCGCGTGACGACATCGATGCGCGCCAGGCCCTCGACATGAGCCTTGCTGGCCTCGATGTCGTGCAGAAAGAACTCGCGGTCGAGCACCACGTCATTGCCGGCCATGAAACGCATGATGCGCGCATCGATGCGGATGCCCTGTTTTTGCCACAGCGGTTCAGTCATGTTCGTTTCCGGTATCGATGGCCGTCCATTCGTTCAGGCCAATGGCCCGGTTGATGTTCTGCATGGCCTGCGTCGCGGCGCCTTTGAGCAAATTGTCGAGCACGGCCACGACCACCACGCGGCGGCCGTCGGCCGACATGCCGAAGCCGCCGATCTCGACGTGATGACGATGTGCCACGCGACTCGTCCACGGCATCTGTTCATCCAATACCGCGACCAGCGGCTCGTCGTCGAACGCGCCATGGAAACGCCGCAGGACGTCGTCACGCGCCAGCGCCCGCGAGAGATACAGGTTGCAAGTCACGCTCAGACCGCGGAAATGCGGCGCCACGTGAGGGATGAACTCCACCGGCACCCCCAACTGGAATGCGGCTTCACGCTCATGGCCATGCCCGGTGAGCGCATACGGCATGAGGTTGTCGCGCAGCTTGTCGGGGTCGTTCTTGTCCGAGGGCGTGGTGCCCGCTCCGGAATAGCCGGACACGCCGAAACACACCGGCGGTGCCGCCAGCAAATCCTGCAGCGGCTTGACCGCCAACTGGATGGCGGTGGCGTAGCAGCCCGGATTGCTGATGCGCTTTTCACCGCGCCAGCGGTCGCGCGTCAACTCCGGCAGACCGTAATACCAGTCCTCGTCGAAACGATGATCGGCCGAAAGATCGACCATCAACGTTTCCGGGTTCGCGGCATCCATGGCGGACACGTATGGACCGGACTTGTCGTTGGGCAACGCCAGAATCACCACGTCGGCATGCTTGTCGGCAACGGCCTGCGGCTCCAGGTTTTCGTAGCGAAGACCGCCCTCGTACGCCTCGTTGTGATCGGCGACGCGCTGGCCGTCCAGTTCGCGCGACGACACGAACACGAGTTCCAGCGCGGGATGCGTCGCGAGCATGCGAATCAGCTCGGCGCCGGTGTGGCCGCGCGCACCCACGATACCGATGGTTTTCTTGTCGTTCATGCCGCGTCGTTCCGCTCCAGTTTGAAAGTCAGATGCCGTTTCACCGCGGGCCATTCCGACGCGATGACCGAATACACCACCGTATCCCGATAACTGCCGTCCGGCAGGATGCGATGGTTGCGCAGCACACCCTCCTGTTTTGCGCCCAGCCGCTCGATGGCAGCCCGGCTGCGCTGATTGAGACGATGCGTGCACCACGCCACCCGGATGCACCCAAGCGTGTCAAAGGCATGGCAGAGCATGAGCCGTTTGCATTCGGTATTCACCGCCGAGCGCTGCACGCTGGCGGCATACCAGGTGTAGCCGATCGTGAGTTGGCGCTGAGCGGCATCGGCGTCGTAGAAGCGCGTGCACCCCACGATGTCGCCGGATAACTTCAGGCGTACGGCAAACGGCAACGCGACGCCCGCTGTCTGCATCGCCAGCGCCTTGTCCACGTAGGCTTCCATGGCTTCCGGCTCCGGTACCGAGGCGTACCACAGCTTCCAGAGCTCGCCATCGGCGCAAGCACGACGCAATGCCGGCACATGCTCGCGCGCAAGCGGCTCCAGCTGCACATGCCGGCCCTCCAGCGTGACGGGGGGAATGAAATCACTCATGTACGTTGTCCGATCAGTGTGGATTGACGTTGCGTGCAGTGTGCTACGCAACGGGCCATGGTGTCGAAATCGTCTCCCAGGCCATACCAGAACACTTTCCATGTCGGTTGTTTCAGGCAACCTTCGGATTCGGCGTCGTAGAACGCGTTGATCGGATTGCCGTGACGTGAACGCCAGAACAGGCGCGGGTTCTCCTCGCGCATGACCTGCCATACCGCGCGCCCAAGGCCTTCGCCCTGTGCTTCATCCAGCACCGCGAACTTGTCCAGGTACGGCAGACGGCCCTCCCGGGTGAGAACCATCGCGGCGCGATAATTCTCGCTCACGTAAATCCGGTACGGTTGGGTGCGCTCGAAATAATCCGCGACCAAAGAACGGCCGAAGCTCGACGCGATCAGCGAACGCATGCGCTCGCGATCCACGCCCTCCCATGCATCAAAGCGCAACACTTTCTCGCCGCGACGCACCAGCGTGCCGGAACCCTTGTGCGTGAACAATTCCCTGGCCAGTTCCGACGGCCGCGTAATCGATACCGACGAGGATGGTGGCAAACGCGACAGCAATGCAGCCACCTGCTCCAGTTTCAGACGCATGCCGCCGTGCAGCCAGTCCTGCGCCATCAGGTGATCGTATTCACTGCTGAGGTTGATCGAATCGATGACGCGACCCTGGCCGTCGAGCAGGCCGCCGGTGCCGGTCAGGAACACGATCTTGTAGGGCTCCAGCACGCGTACCAGCGCTTGCGTGGCCATGTCGGCATTGATGTTGAGAATCTGGCCGTCAGTGGTTTCGCCAAGACTGGCGATGACGGGAATCGACGACAGGCGCAAGCTGGCGTCGATCGGTGCAAGATCCACGCTGTCCACTGTGCCGACCAGGCCGCAGGTGTCGCGATCAAGATAGCTGGCGTTGAACACGCCGGACACTACGGACGTAGCGCGTGTGTCCATGCCGTGCAATGCTTCCACCAGACGCAGGTTTTCGCGATGAAACACGCGCCGCGCCACGTTCAGTGTTTCCGCGGTGGTGACACGCAAGCCGTTGACCGAACGCTGGCTGATGCCGGCTTCGGCCAGGGCCGCATCCAGTTGCGGACCGGCACCGTGCACCACCACCGGCGTCAGACCGACCTGCTGCAGGAACGCCAGCGACGATGTCAGCGCCTCGAGATCGTCGCGCAACACCGCGCCGCCGACTTTGACCACGGCGAAGCGTCGCGCATCCAGTTGCGAAAAACGCTTGAGGTACTGCCGGATTTCGCGCGCCCCGCCCATGCCCGACAACAAACGCACGATGACCTGGCGGGTATCCCATGTCGACTGCATGTTCATGCCTGTCCCGCTTCGACCACGCGATGGATGGATGCGGCGTAATCTGCCAGTTGCTGCAGCGCGACCCACTCGTCCGCACTGTGTGCCTGGGCGATGTCGCCCGGCCCGTACACGAACGTGGTGTAACCGGCCGTCGAGAACCTGGCCGCCTCGGTCCAGAAATCGACCGCATTGCCGACAGGAAATCCGAGTTCATCGGCCAGCGCGCTGGCCTCACGCCAGCGCGCTTCGGCTTGTGCCGGATCGCCGGCGGGCAAGGCCGGGCCACGGAAAGTTTCTTGCAGATGCGTGCCCGGCAATGCCATGTCGCGGAACTGCGCCAGCAACCGGTCCGGTTCCATGTTCGGCAATGGGCGCATGTTGAAACGCAATTCGGCCTCGGGGGCGATCACGTTGGCCTTGATGCCGCCTTCGATGCGACCAATGTTGAAGCGCAGGCCCCGCAGCCCGCCAAACGAATGGTTCGCCTGCGCGACCGCGAAACCGAGTGCGGTATGGCTCCATTCGACCGCTTGATGCAGGGCGCTGTCACCCGGATTCTGCGCGGCCGATGCATGGCCGGCCTTGCCGTGAAAACGCACGTGTACCGACTGGATGCCGCGATGGGCCAGCACGGCACGCGACCGTGTCGGTTCGGCGACGATGACCGCATCGAAGCTCGCGCCTCTGGCCGGGACAGCGGAAACAGCCGCAAGGAAGGCATCGATGCAACGGGCATCATTGGCTTCTTCGTCGGTGGAGAAAAGCATGGCCATGGGCTCGTCGGTCGCTTGCGCAGCCGCCAGCAATGCGGCCGCCGCCCCCTTGATGTCGCATGCACCCAGGCCGATGGCACGCTCGTTTGTCACCAGCAGCTGATGCGGGTCGCGGCTCCACGTCGGCGCCGCCGGCACCGTGTCCAGATGGACGTTGAACAGGAACCGCGGCTTGCCGCGCACCGCCAGCATCGACACCGCACCGGCACCGTGGTCGGTGACAGTGATGACGAAATCCGGCAACTGCGCACGCAGGTAATCGAATATTCCGCCCGCATCGATATGGCGCGGCGGATTGCGCGTATCGAAACCGACCAGCGCCCGGAGATGCTCCAAAGTCACCTCGAGCAATGCCGGGTCCCGAAGCATGCATCCCGAGTCCTGCGTGCTCACGACCGATTCACCTTCGCCCACAGTGTCGGGCTCATGCCGAACAACTTGATGAAGCCTTCGGCCTCCGCCACGCCCCAATCGGCCGTTTGCGCATAGGTCGCGGCTTCGGCGCGCAGGATGTGGTCGGAATCCACGGCCACGGCATGCACTGCACCGCCATGCGTTTCCAAAGTCACCACCCCGCTGACCATTTGCTGGCTGGAGGCCAGAAAGGCCTCCAGATCGGCCTTCAGCGGGTCGCGGAAGAAGCCTTCGTACACCAGTTCCACCCACTGCCGCGCGACATTCGGCTTGAAGCGGTTCTGCCGTTTGCTCGACACGGCCTCTTCGATCGCGCGATGTGCGGTCAGCAGCGATATCAGACCCGGCGCTTCGTAGACGATGCGCCCCTTGAGACCGATGGTGGTATCGCCGGTATACAAACCACGGCCCACGCCGTAGGGCGCAAAACGGCCATTGAGTTCGGCAAGCAACTTGTCGCCGGGCATCGTCTCGCCATCCAGCGACACCGCCTCGCCACGCTGAAAACCGATGGTCACACGCAACGGTTTGGACGGCCATTCGGATGGCGGCCTGCACCAGCCGCGCGCACCTGTGCCCGGTGCCTTCCACTGGTCGATTTCGCCTCCGGACAGAGTCACGCCGAGAAGGTTTTCGTTGATGGTGTACTGCTGTTGCTTGCTGCGCACGCCGAAACCACGCGCCTGCAGAAACGCCTGTTCGTACGCACGCGTCTCGGTGTGCTCCTTCTGGATTTCGCGTACCGGCGCGATGATCTGCCAATCGCCCTGCGCCTTCACGGTCAGGTCAAAGCGCACCTGGTCGTTGCCCATGCCGGTGCAACCATGCGCGATGGCCCGCGTACCCAGCTCGGCGGCACGCGCAAGGGCGGCTTCCACGATCAGATAACGGTCGGATACCAACAGCGGGTACTGCCCCTGATAGCCCTCGCCCGCCCATACGAACGGCTTGACAAAGTGCTGCCACAACGCCGGACCGCCATCGACGGTAACGTGGCTGACCACACCCAGTTCATGCGCGCGATTTTCGATGAAAGCACGCTCCTCGGCATCCACGCCGCCGGTATCGGCAAAAACGGTATGCACGGCCCAACCCTGTTCCCGGAGCCAGGGCACACAGAAACTGGTATCGAGGCCGCCGGAAAAGGCCAGAACGATATCGTTCATTTCCGCAACTCCTCATGACGATCCATCAACTTCGCCAGCGCAACATCACCGCTTTGCGCGCGTCGACGCAACCCCTCGACGATGCCCCGGCGATTGCGCTCCGGGTGGTTCTGATTGAACTTGAACTTGCCCTCGATGCGCTCGATGTCGATTTCCAACCCGGTAATGGCACGCAACGATTTTTCGATGTGATCGGCCGGCGCGTCGTCCATGTGCCACGGCTTCGGCTCGGTGGCTTCATGACGATCGACAAGGCGTTCCAGCAGAGTCCGCAACCAGCCGGCATCGTTGATCACCTTCATCCTCCCGTGGACATGCACGACGGCGTAATCCCACGTCGGCACTTCGCGGCCGGTTTCGTGTTTGGTCGGATACCAATTCGGGCTGATGTAAGCCTGGGGCCCGTGAAAGATCACCAACACCTCGGCGCCATCAAGCTCTGCCAGCGGATTACCGCGCGCAACATGCCCGTGCAGGCTTCCGCCCGACAGTTCGAAGGGCAAAGGGTTGGCATCCAGCCCGTCCGCCGTGTGCGTGACCACGGTGGCGAACGGGCAAGCGCGGATCAGTTCGTGCAGAACCTCGGTACGTGTTTCATTGAAGTGATTCGGCAAATACATGATGTCAGCCTCTGTCTCGGGAAAGCAGCGAAGCCATGACCGCCTTTTGCACGTGCAAACGGTTTTCGGCTTCGTCGATGGCAACGCAATACGGCGCGTCCATGACCTCGTCCGTCGCCTGGACGTTGCGCCTGAGCGGCAGGCAATGACTGAAAAGTCCATGGTCGGTCAGCGCCATTTTTTCGGCATCCACGGTGAAATGCCGGCAAGCGTCACGGATGGGTTTTTCTTCGTCCCAGCGGCCGAAGTACCGCAGCGCACCCCAGCTTTTGGCGTAAACGACATGGGCGCCGGCATAGGCCTGTTCGATGTCGTGACTGATCGTGAGCGAACCGCCGGCGGCTTGCGCGTTTTCCCGGCCGGTCCGCATGAAGTCGTCATCGAGCACGAAATCCCTGTCGGGACACAGCAGTGTCACGTCCATGCCCATCCGGGTGGCAATCAGCAGCGCCGAATTGGCTACCGCCGTGTTGAGCGGCCGTGGGTGGTAGGTCCACGTGAGCACATATTTTTTCTTCGACAAGTCCCCCAGATGTTCGCGCAGCGTCAATGCATGAGCCAGTTCCTGGCATGGATGGACGATGGTTTCCATGTTGATCACCGGCACCGTGGCGTACTTTGCAAAGCCACGGATGAGTGCATCCTCGCGATCCACCGACCAGTCCCGGAACTCGGGAAACGCGCGCACACCGATGATGTCGACATAGCGACTCAACACTCGCGCCACTTCGGCGATGTGCTCCTCGGCATCGCCGTCCATCACCGTGCCGGGTTCGAACTCCATCGACCAGGCCCCCTTGCCCGGCTCCAGGACCACCGCGTGGCCACCGAGTTGGGAGACGCCCAGCTCGAAGCTGGTGCGGGTACGCAGGGATGGATTGAAAAACAGCAGCGCCACCGCTTTGTCGGCCAGTTGGCGGCCAACGGGGGAACGCTTGAACGCGACGGCATCATCGAGCAATGCGTCAATGTCTGCGCGGCTGCAGTCCTGCGTGGTGAGAAAGTGGCGAAGTGTCATGGTGTGCTCCTGGGACTTTCTGATTAACTCCACGCAGGTGGCACCCGTTTGACTTGGAGTGACGGGGTCCGGTCCGAAAGACACGCAGCGGGCTGGTCGTGACGCCGGCAAGACTGGCTGTCTTGGCAAGCCGCGAACAGGTCGCTGCGTGTCTTTCGGACCGGATGCCACCGGTGTGGAGTTGATCAGAGAGTCCCTTGTTGTCGGTACCACCGGGCACGAAAAACCCGGCGCGAAGCCGGGTTGTTGTCGATGCGTGAAATGCCTGCGCGCGACGGCCTACCCGGCCAGATGATCCGGCTGCGGTCGGCGCGCGCGCGAAGTCATGCCGGCGGCCATCCAGGCGCTGGTGACGATGCGTGGAAAATTGTCGGAAGCGTTGGCAACCATGCGGCGCAAGCTCACTTCGAATCGAAAAGGAAGGGTCATCATTACCCGAACGGACGGAAAAGCGCAATAACCATTCGGCATGAGAGCACGTCAGTCGGCCGGCGTGACGCTGACGCGCACACGCAGACGCTCGCCCGGATCGTAATCCATGCGTGACATGTAGGTCTGGCCGCGATAGCGGTATTCGACGTTGTAACCGACGATGCGACGTTCGGTGCTGACATTGCGCACCGGTTGGCAGCGGGTCACCGAATCCTGGCGGACGCGGTCGCCCCGTCGCGCCACACCGTTGCCGATCGCGCCCCCCGCGACCGCACCTGCCACGGTCGCGGCTCTGCGGCCGTCACCCTTGCCCACCGTGCTGCCCAGCACACCGCCGACCACGGCGCCCAACAGCGTTCCGGCCGTGCTGCCGCCGCTGTCACGGCGCACGACCGGCTGCTGATAACACTGTTGCGAGGTATCGGACACCTGCACATGGCGATAGATCGGGTTGACCCGGGTCACGTTGGCCCACGCATAATGCACGCTCGGCGCATCAACGGAGCGAGGAGCCTGTTGGGCCAAAGTGGTCCCGGACACGGCCATGAGCGCCAGTGTCAGAAAAATGGAAATACGGTACATGGGGAACCTCTTCGTGGGTTTTCCGACGTGCTTGATCGCCGCGCGCGAATGCAACTTTTCCACGCCTATTGCAACAGACGCAAGATGAATGCGGCCTAGATATTCATGAAAATGTCATTTTTGCGATCTTCGTCGCGCCAAATTGTTAAGATGCGTCGCCCCTTTCACAGTCATCGCCATGGCCATCACTCTCTACAACACGCTGACCCGTCGCACCGAGCCTTTCACGCCGCTGAACCCTGAACGCGTGACGATGTATCTGTGCGGACCGACGGTGTACAACTACGTGCACATCGGCAATGCGCGCGGCCCGGTGGTGTTCGACGTACTGGTCAAATTATTGCGTCGACACTATCCGAACGTGACTTTTGCACGCAATATCACCGACGTTGACGACAAGATCAACGCCGCCGCCAGTGCGGCCGAGGTATCCATCGGCGCCATCAGCGACCGCTTTGCCGACGCCTATCACGAGGACATGCGACACCTCGGCGTCGCGCCGCCCGACATCGAGCCCTACGCGACCGAACACATGGCCGAGATGATCGGCATGATCGAAACCCTGATCGCGAACGGTCATGCGTATGCGGCCGAGGGCCATGTGTTGTTCGACGTCGCATCCTGGACCGCCTACGGTCAATTGTCCGGACGCTCGGTGGACGACATGCTGGCCGGGGCGCGAGTCGAGGTCGAATCGTACAAGCGGCATCCGGGTGATTTCGTGCTGTGGAAACCGTCGACACCGGAGTTGCCGGGCTGGGAAAGCCCCTGGGGCCGCGGCCGTCCAGGCTGGCACATCGAGTGCTCGGCCATGAGTGCGAAGCATCTGGGCGAAACCATCGACATTCATGCCGGCGGCGTCGACCTGACCTTCCCGCATCATGAAAACGAAATCGCGCAATCCACCTGCGCGCATGGCGGCAAGACCTTCGCCCGCTGGTGGTTGCACAACGGCATGCTGACCTTCGACGGCGCCAAGATGAGCAAGTCGCTGGGCAACGTGCTGGAACTCCATGCCCTGGTGCAGAAACATCCACCCGAGGCTTTGCGACTGCTGTTGTTGCGCGCGCATTATCGCCAGCCGCTGGACTGGTCCGAAGACGGCGTGCAGCAGGCCGTGCGCACGCTCGATGGCTGGTACGGCGTTCTGCGTGATCTCGAAAGCGTGGCCGCCGATACCGATACATCCATTCCCGCCGCCATCGAGGCCGCGCTTTGCGACGATCTCAACACGCCGCAAGCCTTGGCCGAGCTCTCGCGCCTGGCCGATCAGACACGGCAATCGGGAACACCCGGAGCCAAGGCGGAGCTGCTGGCAGCCGGCCGCGCACTTGGTCTGCTGCAGCAATCGCCCGAGGATTGGTTCCGCCGGGGTGCGGGCGACATCGATGCCGATGCCGTCGAGGCACTGATCGCGGCGCGCAGACAAGCGCGCGCCGACAAGGACTGGAGTCGTGCCGACGCCATTCGCGATGAACTGGCGGCCATGGGCGTCAGCATCGAAGATGGCGCCGACGGCACCCGCTGGAGCATCAAACACGGCGGCTGAGCCCGGCGCCACCCGGTGCTTCATGAACAGCAAGGCAGGACGGATCGTGACAAGCGTCACGCTCTGCGGCATGCTTGCGCAAACTTTCATCACTCCCGCCATGATCGAGTTCGGACACGGAACGCACCCAGGCCTCAAGCGCAAGGTCAACGAGGACACTTACTATGCCGATCCGGCGCTCGGGTTGTTTTTGGTGGCCGACGGCATGGGGGGACATGCGCAGGGCAAACGTGCCGCGGCTCTGGCGCGTGACTGCGTGGTCGCGAATGTCGGCCGCGGCGAATCCCTGGAAGCGGCCATTCGAGCGGCCGACCGCTGCATCATCGAGCACGCCGACGACGCCCGCGGCCACTTGCCGATGGGTACCACACTGGCGGTATTGCGCATCGCTCAAGGCAGCTTCGAAACCGCCTGGGTGGGCGACAGCCGCATCTATCTGCAGCAGGCCGGTCACCTGCACCAGCTGTCGCACGACCAGTCGCTGTTGCAAGACCTCATCGACCACGGTGTGCTGACCCCGCGGGACGCACCCGCCAGCCCTCGTCGCAACGTACTCACGCAAGCCCTGGGCGTGACCGCGCCCGACGATCTGCATGTCGAAACGGCCAATGGCACCGCCGCCGCCGGCATGCGGTTCGTGTTGTGCAGTGACGGCTTGACCGACCACATCGCCGACACGATCATTTCCGCCACGGTGGCACGAAACGACATCGCGGCTCAGGAAATGGTCGACCAGCTGTTGCTGCAGGCGCTTGACGCCGGCGGTCATGACAACGTGACGGCGATGGTGTTGCGTTGTCATGGCGAATGAGAGCCGCCCCCACGGGGAGTGCGCCATGCCGGCCGTTCGCCCCGATGGGGAACCTCGAAAAACCGCGGATCATCGGAGTTTCCTGTGGGAGGGGCCGTTCCAGGTTGCAACGGTTATTCGAGGCTCCCGATGGGTCGACCGCGCGGCGCTGTCGCCACGTCGATCTGTACGCGTGACGAGAAGAGCACGGCATTTCGCCCGCACGAAGGGTGTCAGGACGTTTCGGCATCCATGCGTCGCCACAGGCTTTGTCCGCCGACCGCCTCGTCCAGCGCATCCAGGCGCTTCTCGTGCGCCGCACGTTCGGCGTTGCTGGCGCGCAAAACGCGGGGACGACAAGTCAGTGCGGCCTTGACCACCCCGCTGCTGCCGTCGTCGCTGTCGGCTGACGAATCAAAAGCCAGATCCAGTGCCGGCTGACCGGTGGTCATGGCCAGATAGACATCCGCCAGCAACTGCGCATCCAGCAAGCCCCCATGCAGTTCGCGATGCGCGTTGTCCACGCCCAGGCGTTTGCACAGGGCATCCAGGCTGTTGCGCTGGCCGGGATAGCGCTCCCGCGCCATGGCCAGGGTATCGAGCACGCCGGCATGATCGCGGATACTGCCGAACGCGGCACCCGCGCGCGCCAATTCGGCATCGAGGAAGCCGACATCGAACGCCGCGTTGTGGATGATCAACTCGGAACCGTCGATGAAACGGAGAAATTCCTCGACCACATCGATGAAATGCGGCTTGTCGAGCAGGAAGTCGTCACGGATGCCGGTGACTTCGCGCGCACCTTCGTCGATGGCTCGATCCGGATTGAGATATGTGTGGAAATTGCGTCCACTCGGACGCCGCTCGACCAGCTCGACCGCGCCGATCTCGATGATGCGATGGCCCTTGTGCGCCTCCAGGCCGGTGGTTTCGGTATCCAGCACGACTTGACGCATCACGAACCGCCCTTCAGTTTTTCCGCTTCCAGGCGCGCGGCTTTGTCCACGCGCTCGTTTTCGACGTGGCCGGCATGGCCCTTGACCCAATGCCAGCTCACTTCATGGGAATCGGCCGCCGCTGCAAGCCGCTGCCACAAATCCTGGTTCTTGACCGGCTTGCCCGCCGCCGTGCGCCAGCGATTGGCACGCCACCGCGGCAGCCAGCTCTCGATGCCTTGCATGACGTAACGCGAATCGGTGGTCAGGCTGACGCTGCACGAACGCTTGAGCGCTTCCAGCGCCATGATGGCCGCCGACAACTCCATGCGGTTGTTGGTGGTATCGGGATCGCCGCCGCTCAGCAGCTTTTCCTTGCCCTTGCTGCGCAACAACGCGGCCCATCCCCCCGGCCCGGGATTGCCCAGGCAGGCGCCATCGGTAAAAACTTCCACGCTGACGGCGCTTGCCGCATCACTCGCTTTGGTCATGCACACTCCCGGTGGGTGCCTGGCGCCCACACTGCCGGGGCGCGCGCTTTTTTCTGTCGGCTGCGATGAGCCAGGTGCAGCGGCATGATCGACGCGCGTTGCTTGCGCGCGACCAGAACAAAACCGCCGCCTTGCGATGTCATCGTCGATCCGCCCGATACCGGCAGCACGCTGCCGCAGCGTTGCACTTGCAGGATATCGACACCCTGCATGGCCAACCGCTGTCGGATCCATCCCGGCGGCGTCAGCATCGGCCGCGGGGCGCGCCGACACAGCAACCACGGCAGCCACGGACTGAACGGGTGAAATCCGCACACCACCAACGCGCCATCACCCGCCAGCACGCGCGCCGCCTCGTCCAGCAATGCCGCGGCATGCACCGTCCATTCCAGCACGTGTTCGATCACCACCACGCGAAACGCTTCGTCGATGAAGGGCAGCGACTCGTCCACGCGCGAGCGCACATCACCGTGCCAGATCTCGCCGTCGAGCACGAGACGGGTCAAACAACCCATGCGAGGCCCATCGGAAACAGTCCGGCTGTCGACCGACAACACCAAGCCGTGCACACCGGCCTGACCTGCCAACGCACGCGCCAGCACCCCGCACTCGGCGCGGCGCAAACGTGCCACGGCGGGCTTGTCCATCAGGGGAACGCCATGCTTGAGCATCATCAGTCGGACAGTTGCAGCTATCGCCATAGATTAACCCGGATCGCTGATCGCGTCCGCCGGAAATATTGTCGCGCAATGCCGACCGCAACCTTCATGATCGTGAAGCCAATCACGTGCCAGCGGCACGGAACTTTACGCAACTGCCTGAAGTCACAAGCAATCCCTGCTATATTCGCACGCATTCAAGCGCACGGAACCGCGCCGTTTTCCCAAGAGGCCATGATGGTACCCGGCGCCTCCCCATCTCGCGGAGACACGATTTGCGGCTTGAACCCTTGCCCGCTCTTGCAGACAACTATATCTGGCTGCTGGCCGACGCCAGCGGCCACGCGCTGGTGGTCGATCCCGGCGAGGCCGCGCCGGTGGATGCCGTCATTGAACGCGACGGTCTGCACCTGGACGCCATCCTGTTGACGCATCATCACGTCGACCACATCGGCGGGGCGGCGGATTTGCGCGAGCGCCATGGCGCCAGGATTTTCGCACCGGTCGACGAGCGCATCGCGACCACCGACCAGCGCGTCGAAGACGGCGACACGATCCATCTGGATGCGCCGAATGCACACTTTCACGTCTGGAGCGTGCCCGGGCACACCCTCAGCCACGTTGCCTTTGTCGGTGAGGGACTGGTTTTCTGCGGCGACACGTTGTTCAGCCTCGGCTGCGGGCGGCTGTTCGAAGGGACGCCGGAACAGATGTTGACCTCGCTGGACCGGCTGGCGAAACTGCCGGATGCCACGCAAATGTGCTGCGGACACGAATACACGGTGTCCAACGCCGCTTTCGCGCACAGCGTGGAACCGGAAAACCATGCACTGATCGAGCGCACCGAACAGGCCCGCAAGGCGATCGCAAAGGGCGCCGCCAGTCTGCCTGCACGCATGGGCGACGAGCGCGCGGCCAATCCGTTCCTGCGCGTGGATACCCCCGCCATCCGCCAGTGGGCGATGTCCCATGTCGCCGACGATCCGCACGATCGGGTACGGCGCTTCGCCGCGCTGCGCTCCGCCAAAGACGGATTTCGGCCATGAAGTGGCGTCACCTGACAGCCGCGGCGGCGTTGACCGCGCTGCTGGCCGCCTGCTCGACCCCTGCGCCCAAGCCGCCTGTCACGCCGCCGCCACCATTCCCGACCACGCCGCAAGTGCCACCGCCCCCGCAACCGACGGTCGGCCCGGTCATCACCACGCCCGCACCGCTGCCGCCCCCCGACACCTGGCAACGCCTGCGCGACAGTTTCGCCATGAACGACTGCGTGGCACCGGTCATGCGCCGTGCGCGCTCGGATACGCGCAACCGCAAGCAGTTCGAACGTCGCATGAAACGTTTGTCGCCGATGATCGACTACATCCGGCGAGTTGCCGAGGAAAACCATGTAGCCGGCGAATTCGCACTGCTTCCGTGGGTGGAGAGCCACTACCGGCAAACGCCGCCAAGGCGCCACCGACCGGCCGGCATGTGGCAGATCATGGCGATCACGGCACGCGGGATGGGCCTTTCCATGCGCAGCGACTACGACGGACGCCTGGATCCGGTCGCCTCCACCGAAGCGGTCATGCAGCTGCTGTCGGGTTACCACGACACCTGGCATGACTGGCGGCTCGCGGACATGGCATTCAATACCGGCGAGTATCGCCTGCGCCGCATTTTGAAGAAGCACGGCAAGCCGCCGGCCAAGCCGGTCATCCCGCATTTGCCGGTAGGCCGCGTGACGCGCCATCACCTCACGCGCCTGCTGGCCATCGCCTGCGTGATTCGCGACCCCGAGCGTTTTCACGTGAAATTGCCGGAACTGGAGCCGCAGCGGCAACTGGAAGTGGTGACACTGCCGGCCCCGGCACGTTTGCTCCAGGTGGCGCATGTGACCGACATGTCGCTGAAGCGTTTGCGCGACCTCAATGCGGGCTACCGGCACGCGCGGGTTTCGTCCAACTCTCCCATGCAACTGCTGATGCCGCTGGAAGCCGCACAAACCCTGCGCGAGGCCATCGCCGCCGGACACATGGGACGCGGTGCCGGCCGGCTTGCCGCAAGCGCCGGCCCGGACAGCACGTACACCGTGAGTTCCGGCGATTCCTTGTGGAGCATCGCCCAACGTTTCAACGTGCCCGTGGATGCCCTGCGCAGCTGGAACGACCTGGACGACTCGATACTGCATCCGGGACAGGTGCTGCAGATCGGACCGTCACCTTCGGGCTGATCCGGAAGCACGATCAGTTGATACGTGCCGCCTTCAGCGGCCTTGGCTTGCAAGACGCGGCGGACGATTCAGGCTAGACTTCCGCTTTCGCCCGCGATCGACACGGGCTGTCTGTTTGCATCCGGAGGACACATGGGATTTTTGCATGGTAAGCGTGCCCTGATCGTGGGTATCGCCAGTCAACGTTCAATCGCCTGGGGCATTGCCAACGCGATGCATCGCGAAGGTGCGCAATTGGCCTTCACGTATCAGAACGAACGTCTGAAAAGTCGCGTCGACGAAGCAGCCAACGCCTTCGGCTCCAATATCGTGCTGCCATGCGACGTCGCCAGCGATGCCGAGATCGACAACCTGTTCGTCGAGCTGGGCAAGCAGTGGGACGGGTTCGACATCCTGGTGCATTCGGTGGGCTTCGCACCGCGTGAAGCCATCCAGGGCCAATATCTGGACAACCTGACACGCGAAAACTTCGCCATTGCCCACGACATCTCCAGTTACAGCCTGGCCGCCTTGTCCAAGGCTGCCCGCCCGATGATGGCAGGTCGCAACGGCTCCGTTCTGACCATGACCTACCTGGGCGCCGAGCGCGCGCTCAACAACTACAACGTGATGGGTGTGGCCAAGGCCAGCCTGGAAGCGAACGTGCGCTACCTCGCCTTCAACCTGGGTGCCGAGGACGGTACGCGCGTCAACGCCATTTCGGCAGGCCCCATCAAGACGCTGGCGGCCGCCGGCATCGCCAACTTCCGCAAGATGCTCGATCACGTCGAAGACACTGCGCCATTGCGCCGCAGCATCACGACCGAGGAGGTCGGCAACACAGCCGCGTTCCTGTGCTCGGACCTGGCCTCTGGCATCACCGGCGAAGTCACCCACGTCGATGCCGGCTACAACATCCTGGGCATGACCGGCATCTGATTCATACAACCCGGCACTGCACCACAAACATCGGGGCCACCGGCCCCTCCCACAAAAACCTTGAAGCCATGTGGGAGGGGCCGGTGGCCCCGATGCTTTTACATGCGCTCTTTCGATATCTCGATGTCGGTACCGCTCTTGAGGAACTTCAGCCACTCGCCGGTTGCCGTGGTCGCATATGACTGGCGCATCTGATGCAGCAGCATCGTGCGCTGCGCCTGCGGTATCTGGCTCGGATCACCCGGATGCACGGCATCCAGTGAAATCAGGGCAAAGCTGCCATTGCCCAGCGAGGTCATGGCCACTTCCGGGCCGCCCTTTCCGGGATGCGGCAGTGCAAAGGCTTTCTTCAACAGGGCCGGCGACACGCCTTGCTGGTGGCGCCGGGCTCCGGTCAGCTCCCGCACGGTCAGAGACGGTTTTCCCTTGACCACGTCGCCCAGCTTCTTGCCGTCCTGCAAACTGGCGAACAGGGTCTCGGCGTGCTTTTCGGCTTTGGCGTCCACGCGCTCGTCGAGAATTTTCTGGCGAATGGTGTTGCTGACGCTATCCAGCGGCTCCGGCTTGGCCGGTTTGTGTTCGAACACGTGGATGACCACCATGTGATTGGAACCCAGCATGATTGGATCGGACGTGTTGCCGTCTTTGAGCACATTTTCGGAAAAGGCGGCTTTGACCACGTCCGGGTTGGCTGCCAATCCGTCGGTGGCGCCGTCACGACTGAAAAGATCCGAGCTGCGAATCTTCAAGCCCAACTTCTCGGCCGCCGGTTCAAGTGATGACGGATTCTGGTAAACCAGATCGGTGAGCTCGCCGGCGATCTTGCTGTATTGATGTTCGCGATCGGATTTCTCGACCTCGCTCGCCAGTTCATCGCGCACTTCGCTGAACGGTTTGACCTCGCCCTTGCGAACACCGCGCAGCCAGATGATGTGGTAGCCGTCAGGCGACAGCACCGGCTTGGAAATCTCGCCCTTGTGCATCGCGAACATGGCATCTTCGAACGCCTTGTTGGTCACGCCCTTCTGCAACCAGCCAAGTTTGCCGCCGGTGAATTTCGAGCCGGCATCGTCGGAGTACTTTTTCGCCAGCGCGGCAAAGTCCGCGCCCTTGGCCCGCGCCATGGCATCCACCTTCTTGGCCTTGGCCAGCGCTGCTTTTTGCTCCTCCGGCGTCGCGTTTTCCGGCACTTTGATGAGGATGTGCGACACCTCGCGCTGTTCCGGTTCGACGAAGCGGTTCTTTTCCTGCTCGTAGCGCGCCTTGAGCGCGGCATCGTCGACCTTGGCCTTCACCTTCAGATTCGCCGCATTCAACTCGATGTAATGAACGGCGACGCGCTCGGGCTTCATGAAGTCGGCCTGATGCGCCTTGTAGTACTTGGTGACGTCGGCATCGGACACTTTGGTGCTTTCCAGCGCCGGACGCGGCAATACCACGTAATGCAGATCGCGGGTCTGCATTTGCAGCTTCAGATAGTCGTCGACATCGGCCTTGCTGATCGTGCTGGTGGCCGTGAGGGCCTGCGGCAACATTTCGGTTTCCAGCTGCGAGCGAATCTGCTGCTGGAACATCTGCGGCGACAGGCGATTGTTCGCCAATACCGAACGATAGGTATCCGGATCGAATTTGCCGTTGACCTGGAAAGCCGGCATGTTGGAAATGTGCTGACGCAGAGCGGCGTCGGTCACCACCAGTCCGAGATCATCGGCAGATTCGCGCAGCAGGTACCGATCGACCATGCCGTCGAGAATGCGCTGCTTGAAAGCCGGGTCCTGGAATTGATCGGCATCGAACTTGTCGCCTTGCTGCTGGCTCATTTGCCGGCGCAGGTTGTTCATCTGATCACGGTAGTTCTGCTGCGAGATTTCGTGATCCCCCACCTTGGCCACCCAGGTGTCACGACTTCCGACGACATAGCTCCCGAGCCCCCATCCGGCCAGCAGCAAGGACAATACGCCGAAAATGATGATGGCCGGCCAACCCTGAATTTTGTCGCGCAGACTCTGAAGCATGAACTTGTTTCCGACGTTTTGGCACAAATGACAAGGGCGCCCCGCGGGCGCCCTTGTACCGGTGTACAACCCTGGAGTGGCGGAGTGGACGGGACTCGAACCCGCGACCCCCGGCGTGACAGGCCGGTATTCTAACCAGCTGAACTACCACTCCCTGGTGGGTGCTGAGGGTTTCGAACCCCCGACCCTCGCCGTGTAAAGGCGACGCTCTACCGCTGAGCTAAGCACCCGAATGACTAACTACTCCAGTGGGACACCTTGCAGGCACCCCACACGGGGACGCACAAGCCGCTTAGTTTAAAGCGTCCTTGAGCGCCTTGCCAGGCTTGAAGGCCGCGACCTTGGAAGCCTTGATCTTGATGGTCTCGCCCGTCCGCGGGTTGCGACCGGTGCGAGCGTTGCGCTTGCGCACGGAGAACGTGCCAAAACCCACCAACGACACGGTATCGCCCTTTTTGAGCGCCTTTTCCACCTGCTCGGTGAAGGCATCCACTGCACAGGCGGCATCGGACTTGGTCATGTCGCAGCTTTCCGCAATCGCGGAGACAAGGTCATTTTTGTTCATCGAGTCACTCCGTAAAACATTTCAGTGAGTAGCGCGCGTAGCCGAAGGGTCAAGGCGCGCCCGCTTGTTTGTGGTCGGCCTCCCCCTTTTTCACCCAAAGGGCCGCCGCGCTTGCCGAGCCGGATAGGAAACTCCGAACGCGGTGCGACCTTTATACCAGTGCCCCCAGATGTCCGCAACACAAGATGCGGCAAGGGTTTCCACCGATTGACGCAAGTCCGGACCGGTTGCAAAACCGGCCCGAAAGATGCTTGCTCCGCGGCATGTCGGCAACTTTGACACGCAATTTCAAGGCGATGCGCAAGGCACTGCATGTCAGGCCGAAGGCTGAAATCACTGCCCGCTCGCCTGTTTGCCTGTTCCATCGGCGCCTTGCGTCACCAACAATCCATTCCGCATGGTCCCCGGCCGGCGTTTTCAATGCGGCCGTGCCGGTGCGTCCTGCTGACTTTTTCCTCGCGTTCCCGGGCGTGCATTGCCCGACGTTTTCTTGTCGGCATTCTTCTTCGGCGTCAATGGATGCTCCAACGCCAGATCCAGAACTTCGTCGATCCAACGCACCGGGTGAATGTCCAGCGCGCGGGTGATGTTGTCCGGGATATCGGCCAGGTCCTTCTTGTTCTCGTCGGGAATGATGACCGTCGTGATGCCGCCGCGATGCGCTGCCAGCAGCTTTTCCTTGAGACCGCCAATCGGCAGCACGCGACCGCGCAAGGTGATCTCGCCCGTCATGGCCACCTCCGAGCGCACCGGCACGCCGGTCAGCACCGAGACCAGCGCCGTGCACATGGCGATACCGGCGCTCGGCCCGTCCTTGGGTGTCGCACCCTCGGGCACGTGCACGTGAATGTCGTGCTTGTGATGGAACTCGGCGTCGATGCCAAGGCGGTCGGCACGGGCGCGCACCACCGACTGGGCGGCCATGATCGACTCCTTCATCACGTCACCCAGCTGTCCGGTGTGCACCAGTTTGCCCTTGCCGGGCATGACCGAACATTCGATGCTCAGCAAGTCGCCGCCCACCTGCGTCCATGCAAGGCCGGTCACCAGGCCCACTTCATTGGTTTTTTCCTTGCGGCCGAAGTCGAAACGACGCACGCCCAGATATTTGTCCAGTTGTTTTGCGCCCACCTTGACGGCGGATTTGCCGGTGGCTTTGCGCTTCTTTTTCGCCGCGGATGGTTGGGCGCTCTTCTTCGCCACCTTGGCCGGGCCGGACAGGGCCAGTTCCTTGACCACCTTGCGGCAGATGCGCGCCAGTTCGCGCTCCAGGTTGCGCACACCGGCCTCGCGCGTGTAGTAGCGCACGATGTCGCGAATGGCACCCTCGGAAACGCTCAGCTCGTCCTCGGACAAGCCGTTGGCCTTGAGCTGTTTGGGCATCAGGTAACGCTGTGCAATCGCCAGTTTTTCATCCTCGGTATAGCCCGGGATGCGGATCACTTCCATGCGGTCGAGCAAGGGGCCCGGAATGTTGAGCGAATTGGCGGTCGCGATCCACATGACCTTCGACAGATCCATGTCCACTTCCAGATAGTGATCGTTGAAAGCATGGTTCTGCTCCGGATCGAGCACTTCCAGCAGCGCCGACGACGGATCCCCCCGGAAATCCATGGTCATCTTGTCGATTTCATCCAGCATGAACAGCGGGTTGTTGGTCGCCGCCTTCTTCAGGTTCTGCACGATGCGACCCGGCATGGAACCGATGTAGGTGCGTCGGTGACCACGAATTTCCGCTTCGTCACGCACGCCACCGAGGCTCATGCGAACAAACTTGCGATTGGTGGCACGGGCGATGGACTGGCCCAGCGATGTCTTGCCCACGCCCGGCGGGCCGACCAGGCACAGAATCGGGACTTTCATGGT
>CAZSOU010000005.1:0-65235 GCA_964608595.1 uncultured Rhodanobacteraceae bacterium | reverse complement strand
TCCGCGGTTTTTCGAGGTTCCATGTGGGAGCGGCCGGTGGCCGCGATGGCATTCGCTGGCGGTACATCCTGTCGGGGCCACCGGCCCCTCCCACAAGGATCGTACCTAATTGCGTAGGCCGTGTTGCACTTCAGCGCCAATCAGGTTTGCGGATGGCTTCGTTATTTACGGACACGTGTTTTGTCAGTGGTGTCCGTTCGGGCCGTTGGTCGCCATGCGCAGGTTTGCGGCTTGTTCGTTGCCGTTCCGGGTTTGATACAAAATCGGCAATTCCGGCGCCATCGGGCCTTCGGTGCGGGGGCCGCGCATGGCTTCGAGCAATGCCTTGACGGGATGCGAGAACGTGTCGTCGACGGCGGTGCCCTCGTAACCGCAGTGGGCCATGCAGTTGTCGCACTTGGGGTTGTGGCCGAAGCCGTAGTGGTCCCAATCGGTGTCGTTCATCAATTGGTCGAAGGTGGGTACGTAGCCTTCGTCCACGAGCAGATAGCACGGTTTCTGCCAGCCGAACATGTTGTAGCAAGGCATGGACCACGGCGTGCATTGGTAGCTCTGGTTGCCGGCCAGGAAATCGAGGAACAGACCGGACTGGTTGAAGCGCCATTTCTGCTTGCGTGTTTTGCCCTCGCGGAAGATGTCGCGGAACAGGTCCTTGCTCTTGTTGCGTGGCAGGAAGACATCCTGGCGCGCGGCGTGTTGATAACTGTAACCGGGTGAAACCGTGATGCCCTCCACGCCCAGCTCGGTGACGTAATCGAAGAACTGCGCGACCCGCACCGGATCTTCACCGGTGAACAACGTGCAGTTGACGGTGACCCGGAAACCGCGTTTCAGCGCTTCGGAAATGGCGTCGACCACGGTGTCGAAGACGCCTTCGCGGTCGACGGATTTGTCGTGCTCCTCGCGCAAGCCGTCCAGATGCACCGAAAAGGTCAGGTACGGCGACGGTTTGAACAGATCCAGCTTCTTTTTCAGCAGCAGCGCGTTGGTGCACAGGTAGACAAACTTCTTGCGCGCGATGATGCCTTCGACGATCTGGTCGATTTCCTTGTGGATCAGCGGTTCGCCGCCGGGGATGGACACCATCGGCGCGCCGCATTCATCGACTGCATGCAATGCATCCTCGACGCTCATGCGTCGGCGCAGGATGTCGTTTTCGTAGTCGATCTTGCCGCAGCCCGGACAGGCCAGATTGCATTGAAAAAGTGGCTCCAGCATCAACGTCAGCGGGTATCGCTTGACCCCGCCGAGTTTTTTGCCGACCACGTAACGTGCGACGCGGTACTGCTGGACGAGAGGTATGCTCATGACGACCTCCTTTCAATGCATCAAGTGGAAGTTCCGTAAATGTTGTTTCCTGTTTCCAGCCTAGGTATCAAGCGGGCTCGAGTCAAAACGAAAAAGTGAAACCGTTCAGGGCGATGCGGCCGGCAACGCCGCGCGGAACTCGCCGCGCAGGCGCTCCCATTCCATTTTCAGCCAGGGCGTGAAGCGTTCCGGATGCGCCGCGATTTCGGCGTCCAGTGCCTCGGCGGACACGAAACGTGTCGCTTCGACTTCATTGGCGTTGGCGCGCACCGGTTCGTCGGTCTGGCCGACGTACACCCAGCACAGCTCGTGCTCGGCGCCGAGATCCTTGTAGTCGGCCTGATAGCGGAATTTGTAGAGGTATTGCATGTCGCAGCGCATTCCCATCTCCTCGTCGAGACGGCGCGCGGTGGCCTGCTCCATGTCCTCGCCGAGGCGCGGATGGCTGCAGCAGGTATTGGCCCAGTAGCCCGGCCAGAGTCGCTTGTCCTGACTGCGCTGCTGCAGCAACAGTTCGCCGCGCGAATTGAACACGAACAGGGAAAACGCGCGATGCAGGATGCCGTGGCCGTCATGACAGACGGCCTTGTTATCGTGGCCGATCGGTTCGTCGTCGGCATTGACCAGGATCAATTCTTCGGAATCGAAGGACACCATGGCATCTTGTTGTTTGAGTGCTTCAGCCAAACTGAACCTCCATTGCTTGATAACCGGCGTCGTGCATGGCCTGGATGACGCGTCCGGCACCATCCGGGCACAGCGCGATCATGGCGCCGCCACCACCGCCGCCCGTGAGTTTGGCGCCGGTGGCGCCGTTGTCGCGTGCAATCTGCATCAACTCTTCCAGCTCCCAGCTCGAAACCTGCAGGGCATTCAATTGCCCCTGGCAGATGTTCATCAGTTCGCCGAGCTGGTTCAGATCGTGCGCGCGAAGCGCTTCCAGTGCATGCAGGGTCAGCATATCAATTTCGTCGAAGACGCGTTCGTACAACGCCTTGTTGTTTTCCCATGCGCGACGCACACGGGCGACCATCTTGGCGGTCAGGCTCTCGGTGCCGCACAGCCCGATGACCAGCGGCAGCGGTTGTGCCAGATCGAGCATGTGCACCTGCGGCGGCTGCCCGCTGCGATAGAGCAACGGCTTGCCGTACGTGGCGACGGTGTTGTCGATGCCCGAAGGCGTGCCATGGGCGATCTTTTCGCACTCGAAAGCCAGGTCGCAGATCTGCTTTTCGCTCAGGCCCAGGGCGCAGTGATTGTCCAGCGCGCGGATCACGGCAACGGCCAGCGCGGCGGAACCACCCAGACCCATCGCGCGCGGCACGGTGGGATACACGCGCACGTCCAGCGAACGGTCGGTGAGCTCCAGCTTCTCCAGCAACATGCCCAGCGACTGCAGAAACGAACCGGGATGATTGGCGTGTTGCTGCAGCCGTTGCTCGACGCCCCAACGCGGAATCATGAAGGTAGTGCCGTCTTTGGCATCCTCGACCTTGGCGCGGATCGCCAGCGGCAATGGCGCGGCGATGGCATGGCGGCCGTGCACCACGGCGTGTTCGCCCAACAGAATGACCTTGCCGTGTCCGGCCGACCAGGCCGCTTCGTCTTCGCGTTTGTCGGTGCCGCTGATGAGCCGCGGAGTGGAGTGCCCCTGCAGACCGGCGATGATTTCGCGCGCTTTCCAGACCTTGATCTCGCCATCTTCCAGAAGGCGTTCGACGACCGTGTCGAACAGTTCGGGCGACGCTTCGGCGGCCATGGCGACGCTGCGGGCGTGCAAGGTCATGTGGCCTTGCTGAATGCCATCAGTGACCAGCGCGCGCAATGCCGAAAAGTTCTGTGCCAGGCCGACCGCGCCCATCACCTCGGCCAGCTCGCGGCCGCTGTGGACGTCAAGCAGATGGTGGTCAATGCCGACGGTCGGGTTGGATTGCAGGTTGCCGCCGACGATACCGACCTTCATCGGCATTTCGATGCTGCCGACCAGATCGCCGTTGTCGTTTTTGTACCAGCGCGTCAGCGACGTGTAGGACTTGCCGCGTGCGGCGTACGCGTGCGCAGCGGCTTCCAGTGCGCGCCAGTCGTTGCCGGTGGCGATGGCAACCGCGTCCACGCCGTTCATCACGCCCTTGTTGTGGGTGGCGGCCCGATACGGATCGACGATGGCCAGGTCATTGGCCAGAATGATGCCGTCGCGAACTTCGGCGCCGTCCCTGCCCTTGCCGGCCAGCATGTCGACCGGAATCACGGCTTCGGCCCAGACCAGCGCGCGGTCGGTCAGATTCGACAGAATACGCAGGAACACCTTGCCGCCGGTGATGGTTTCCACCAGCGGCGCGACGCCCTCGCACATGGTATTGACCAGGTTCGCGCCCATGGCATCGCAGGTGTTGACCAAAAGGTGCAGCACCACCATGTCGCGTTTGCCATCGGGCGCGGAGTGGATCATCACTTCGATGTCCTCGACGCCGCCGCCGCGCGCCACCATGTTCGGGTGCAGGCTGTTGGCCAGATTGATGATTTCGTCCTTGCGCCGCAGCAATGCCGCCTGTGCCTTGTTGGCGTGCGCGATATCCACGACCTGGACCTGTCCGATCAGGATCGGTTTGGTGCTGCGGGTGCGGAAGCCGCCGGACTGGCGCACCAGCTTGGCGGCCGAGCTCAGCGCGGCGACGATGGAGGGCTCCTCGACAGCCAGCGGCACCACGTACTCGCGCTCATTGATGAGGAAGTTGAGGCCCAGACCCACCGGCATGCCCAGCACGCCGATGACGTTTTCGATCATCTTGTCGGCACGAGCGGCCGTCAGCTGATGTTTGCCGCTGGCCAACGCGCGGAAGTCCTCGCGCGACACCAGCCCGCGGGCATTCAGCAGGCGTACCCGCTCGGCCACGGACAGTTTGTAAAAACCGGGCAAGCGCGAGACGCGCTCGCTTGATTCTGCAGACGCGGGTTCGCCCTGGTTCACGCGCACGTTTTCCATCGTTGTCTCCTGTTGCGGACGCCGCTTTTCTCCACGTCCAGGCCATCGGTATCGACACCGATATCCAGCACGTGAAATCCGGCACCATTCACTTTCTTTGCAAATTCGGTCAAACGGCCGGTGTCGGTGGCGCAAGCGACACCGACATCGCCGCCGCCGGCGCCGCATGTCTTGTAGACCACGCCGCACTTCGCCGCCATGGCAGCGATGGCGCGGTGCTCGGCACTCATGATGTCGATGCCGGTCGCCTTGCCAAGCCGCGCCAGCCCGGACGCATAAGCGGCCATGCCGTCGACCATGGCGGCCGCGTCACCGGCCTTGAGCGCCGAGGCCACGGCCGTGGCCTCGATCGTCAGTTCGTTCATCAACGAATCGTATTCGGCGGGGTGGTGGCAGCGCCACAAGTCCAGGTGCGCCAGCGCTTTACCGGTCGATGCCGGTTGCCCCGACCAGACGCAGCACAACGCCAGATCACTCGGCCAGGTCGCTTGCGCGACACGGGGTCGATCCTTGCGCAGACGATATATCTGCACGCCGCCGAGCAAACTGGCGGCAATATCCAGACCGCTCCCGCGCCCGCCCTGCATTTTCCGATGCATGGCGATCATGGTTTCCAGTTTGGGTGGTCTGCGTTTGCGCAACGCGCGAATCGCGCCGACCAGTGCGACCGTCAAAGCGGCACTGGAGCCGAGGCCCAGTTTGCCGCCGCGGGCGCCTCCGGAAAAAAAATCGTGCGTATCCAGCTGCGCCGTGAAAGAGTCCGACAAGGCCCTGCGGCCGGCCATGTGTTCATAGACGGCGGTCACCAGGCGCAGCCGTTCGGCCATGGCGGCGTCTTCCCAGTGCAGTTCGCCACCGTGCATGTGTCCGTGTGCCTGACGCACGCCGATGTCCGGCGCGTTCACGCGGAAACCGTCGTCGCCGTCGGTGTCCAGCGTCACGTTGGCACGGCGGTTCACGGCCATCACCACGGCCGGCGCGCCCTCCAGGACCGCGTAATCACCCGCGATCACCAGTTTTCCGGGGGCGCTTGCTTGCACTTGCATCAGGCCACCTCCCTTTCCGGCAACACCTCGGCGCCCGCGCCCAGACCGCTGGTCATGATGCTGAGTACGCCGGGCACATCGGTCAACGCGGCCGCCACCCGGGGCGCATCCTGCGGCAGGCAGACGGCCTTGACTTGCGGCCCCGCATCGACGGTGAAAAACACGCCGAGGCCATCGCGTTCGCGCAACTGGCGAATGCACTGCATGCAGGCCACGGTGGCCGGCGTCCAATAGGAAAGCGCGGGGCGACTGGTCAGCATCACCGCGTGCATTTTCAGGCAGCTGTGTTCGCTGACCTCGGCCAGCTTCCCGAAGTCGCGCGTGGCCACGGCTTCCCTGGCCACCGCGAGATCGTCATCCACCGATGCGATCCAGTTTTCATGGAATGGCGAAGTGAGACGACTGCGTTCCATGCCCTCGCCCGAGCCGACGGCCTTGGCCTCTTGCGTGGTGACGGCGACGACCACGGTCAACGGCCACTCCTCGGCCGCCAGAAGCGGTTCGGCCACGGCATCGCTGCCGTCCACCGCCTGCCCCGCATGCATGATGACGAACCCGCCGAACAGCGAGCGCGCCGCCGATCCCGAGCCCCGGCGCGCCAATGCGGACAGACGCCGACGATCCATCGGCAAACCCAGCGCTTCGTTGGCGGCCACGACCAGGGCGGCGAAACCCGAGGCGGATGACGCCAAGCCCGCTGCCGTGGGGAAATTGTTTTGCGTGTCCACGCGGGCGCGACATCGCGTGCCCGCCTGATCGCGCAGCACATCGAGGCACGCGCTGACACGACGCAGCGTGCCGGCGTCTTCGGAACCGTTGAGCCGCAACTGATCTGCTTCGAGCGCCGGGTCGAAATCGACGCGCGTGCGCGTCGACAAGGTATCCAGCGTGACCGAAAGCGACCCCGCCGCAGGCAAGTTCAACGCCGAATCGCGCTTTCCCCAATATTTGACGAGCGCGATATTCGGTCGAGCTTGCGCGGTCGCTGCCATCTGGACTCCTTGATTTGATCCCGTTGATTGGGCCGCCCTTTCCAGCATACGCGCATGTACCCATGCAGACTGAATGACGAGTGACCTCAAGCTGCTGAAAACCCGGCTGAAATGCGGGTTTTGCGGAACTGCCTATTCTACAGCTGCAGGGAGTCTCGAAAAACCGCGGATCGTCGGCGTTTCCTGTGGGAGGGGCCGGTGGCCCCGACAGGATGTACCGCAAGATCCGTCGGGGCCACCGGCCCCTCCCACAGCTGTCAGGGTTTCGCGTGGTGCAGATATCCGTGTGCCGCGAACCAATCCACCGCATCAACCAGTGCCTGATGCGCGGGCCTCGGCCGGTAACCCAATTCGTCCTGTGCGCGCTGATGCGAAAAATACATGTGCTTGCGCGCCAGTTTGGCGCCCGCCACCGTGATCGATGGTTCGTTCCGGCTGAATCTCGCCCACCCTTCGGCCAACATACGCGCATGTGCCCATGCAGACTGAATGACGAGTGACCTCAAGCTGCTGAAAACCCGGCTGAAATGCGGGTTTTGCGGAACTGCCTATTCTACAGCTGCAGGGAGTCTCGAAAAACCGCGGATCGTCGGCGTTTCCTGTGGGAGGGGCCGGTGGCCCCGACAGGATGTACCGCAAGATCCGTCGGGGCCACCGGCCCCTCCCACAGCTGTCAGGGTTTCGCGTGGTGCAGATATCCGTGTGCCGCGAACCAATCCACCGCATCAACCAGTGCCTGATGCGCGGGCCTCGGCCGGTAACCCAATTCGTCCTGTGCGCGCTGATGCGAAAAATACATGTGCTTGCGCGCCAGTTTGGCGCCCGCCACCGTGATCGATGGTTCGTTCCGGCTGAATCTCGCCCACCCTTCGGCCAGGTACGCCACCGGCAACACCGCAGCGTGGGGCATGCGCACCCAGGGGCGCCGTCGGCCGGTGATCCCGGCCACCTGCCCCAGGATGTCGCGCAGGCTCAGGTTCTTCCCGCCGAGAATGTAATGCCGGTCGCGTTCACCCTGCTCGAACGCCAGACGATGCCCGGTTGCCACATCGTCCACATGCACGATGTCCAGCCCGGTGTCCACGTAGGCCGGCATGCGTCCGCGCGCGGCATCGAGCACCATGCGTCCGGTGGGCGTGGGTTTGATGTCGCGGGGGCCGACAGGCGCGGCCGGATGCACGGTCACCACATCCAGATTCCATTCGCGCGCCAGGTCCTCCACCGCCTGCTCGGCCAGAAATTTGGAGCGTTTGTACGGACCGATCATCTCCGCGAGCGTCACCGGCGTGTCCTCGTCGGACGGGGTTCCATCGGCATGGAGGCCGAGCGTGGCCACACTGCTGGTGTAGACGATCCGCGAAACATCCGATTTGCGGGCGGCATCGAGGACATGGCGACTGCCCTCGACGTTGCTGGCATACATGGCTTCCGGATCGAGCGTCCACAGACGGTAATCGGCGGCCACGTGAAACACACCGCTGCAGCCTCGCATCGCACGTTCAAGCGACACTGGATCACGCAGATCGCCCGTTGCCGTTTCCACATCGAGGCCGGCAAGATTGTCCAGGCGGCTGCTGGAACGCACCAAACCGCGCACGTGGTACCCCGCGAGCACCAGATCACGCGCAACCGCGGAGCCGACAAAGCCGCTGACCCCGGTCACCAGCACCGTGTCGTTCATGCCGGACATGTCGCCGCCACCGCCCCGGTCGCGCGTTGCAGTCCGGCACAGGCGGCACTGAAATCGGATCGCATCCGGTGCAGGCTGCGCCATGCTCGAGGCCCCTGCAACAGGACCGAAACCAACACATGCACTCGCAGCCGACCGTCGTCGTGCAGCAGACGCGCGGCAAAGGCAGGCAGCGCACGATCGGCCGGATCGCAAACGCATTTGAGCGCGACGAACGGCACGCCGGCCGCGTATGCCACGCAAGCGACGGCGGCGGCTTCCATGTCCACGATGGCAAGCCCTCGTGCCGCCAGGCGCTGTTTGTCGCGCACGTCCGTCACGACGCGCGCATGACTCCACAAACGCCCGTCGTGCACCTCCACCTGCGCCTGATGCAACGCCTGCGCCAGCGCACGACGCCATGACGACGACACGTTGTGCCTGCCCGTTTCGGTCTCGATGCACGAAGGCAAAACCAGATCTCCCGTTTGCAAGCCGGCGGACAACCCGCCAGCCACGCCCCAACTCACCAGTGCGACCGCACCGCGATCCAACAAGCTTTCGGCGGCGGCGGCGGCGCGTGTCGCACCGACGCCGGCGGCAACCACATGCACATGCCGATCACCCTTCGATTTGTGCCAGACCTTCGCCTCTGCCGGCAAGGCGGCCACCACGCCGATGTCAGGCATGGGCCGATGCACTCAGGTGGCGATAGCGCGCCAGCGCCCAGTACGGAAAATAGAAGCTGTACCCGTGATACTTGAGATAGAAAACGCGGGGGAACCCGGGCGCGTTGAACCCCGGGTCGTGCCAGCGGCCATCGTCATCCTGCGTCTCGATGAGCCAGCGGACCCCGCGCGCGACCGCGTCGCTGCCGACCTCGCCCGCTTCCATCAGGCCCAGCAATGCCCACGCGGTCTGCGCGGCATTGCCGCGCGAGTCGGTGCCGGCCAGCGACGGGTCGAAGTAGGTGTCGTTGCTTTCGCCCCAACTGCCATCGTCGCGTTGACAACGTTCGAGCCAATCCACCGCACGACGCACGGCATCGTCATCGGCAGCCACACCGGCGGCGCCCATGGCCATCATCACTGACCATGTGCCGTAGATGTAATTGGTGCCCCAGCGCCCGAACCAGCTTCCGTCGGGTGTCTGTTCGTTGCGCAGGAACGTCAGTACCCTTTCGCGTGCCTCGCGGTCGGCCGGGCGCTGCAGTTGCATCAGGAAGGTCAGCACACGGGCGCTGACATCGCTGGTCGGCGGATCCAGCAATGCACCGTGATCGGCAAACGGAATCTCGTTGAGCCAGCCGTGGTTGTTGTCGGCATCGAAGGCGGCAAAACCGCCATTGCTCGATTGCATGCCAACCAGCCAATCGGCGGCGCGGGTGACGGCCGCGGCACGTTTCTCGTCGGGCTTCGGCCATTGATGCAACGACCATGCCACGACCGCCGTGTCGTCCAGGTCGGGATAGTGCGTGTTCTGGTACTGGAAGGCCCAACCACCGCCGGCAAGATCGGGATGCGTGAGTTTCCAGTCGCCCTTCGCCTCCTTGAGTTGCCTGCTGATGAGCCAGCCGTGTGCCTTGTCCAGGGCCGATTCCATGTCGGGCATCGGTCGTTCGCGTCGATCCTCCTGCATCGCCAGACAAGTCAGACCGGTATCCCATACCGGTGACACACATGGTTGGCAGTACACCTCGTCGTCATGCTCGATCAGCAATTCGCGCAGCGCCTCGCGGGCGGTGCTCAAGGGCGCCTTGTCGGACGCGTAGCCCAGCAACGCCAGAGCCTCGCAGGCATTGACCATGGCCGGGAAAATCGCGCCAAGTCCGTCGACTCCGTTCAAACGCGGCAGCATCCATTGCTCGGCGCGTTTCAATGCATGTCGACGCAGCCAGCGCGGCGCATGGGCATCCAGTGCATGGCCGATCTTGTCCAGCCACAGGAACATCCGCGCCAACGACGATTTCGGCGGCGGGAAATAATGCTTTTCCTCATCCGGGTCGACCAGAAACAGTTCGCGCACATGCACATCCAGCGGATTGGCCGCGCGCGGCTTCACACTGCACAGCACGGCCAAGGGCGTGACCACCGTGCGTGACCAATAAGAGATCTTCAAGAGATTGATCGGGAACCAGTGTGGCAGCAGCAGTAATTCCACCGGGACCACCGGCACGCCGCGCCAGGGCAATTCGCCGAACAAGGCCAGCGTGATGCGCGTGAACACATTGGCCCGGGCGGCGCCGCCGCGCGCCAGTATGGCTTCACGGGCGCGTTGCATGTGCGGCGCATCAGGATCGTCGCCGATCAGTTTCAACGCGTAATACGCCTTGACGCTGCAACTGACATCCATGGCGCCCGCTTCATACAACGGCCAGCCGCCATCGCGTCCCTGGCGACGGCGCAGGTAATTGCCGATGTTCGCTTCGCACTCGGGTTCGCGCTCGCCGAAATAATGCAGCATCAACACGTATTCGGCGGGGATGGTGCAATCGGCTTCCAGCTCATGGCACCAGTGGCCGTCGTCATGCTGCGAGTCCAGCGCCGCCTGGCGCGCGGCGGCGATCGCCGACTCCAGGCGCACGGCATCGGGCTGGTCCGGCGGCGCCTGACAACCCGTGGAAACCGCATTTTCACCATTGATGTCGCGCATCATGCAAACTCCAGTCCTGTTCCGAAATTCGCGTTTGCGCGCCTGGCCTCACGACGTCTGGCGCGCCATCTCTCCTGCGGTCATGACCTTTCCGGCATCGAGCGGCAACCCCTTGCCGAGACGTTTGAACCAGCGCTGCAGGGCGCGGTCGTAACCGGCGAACAACCGCGTCATGATCAACGTGTTGGTCACCACGCGATGCGACACTTTCACGTCGCTGCCGCGCTTGAACTCCGGATTCTGGTAAATCCGCTGCAACGTCTGCACGGCCAGCGCCAGCGCCAGCAGACAGAAACGGCGAATGCCGGATTCGGCTTCCGGGATCAGCAAGGTGTATTCAAAACCATTGAGCAGGTGCCGGTGCGCAACGCCGATCAGTGATGCATAAGCCCTGCCGAAACCCGGTTGGTACTGGCGCTTGTCCACGTCGCCGAGATCGACGCCCACTTGTGCAAAAACATTTTGCGGCAGCCAGCACACGCCGCGGCGATGGTCTTCCCAGAAATCCTTGAGGATGTTGACCATCTGCAGACCCTGGCCGAACGAAACGCCCAGAAGCATCATGCGTTCGCGATGCTTGGCGATGACGGCGGAATAATCGCAGAACAGTGCGGTCAGTGTTTCGCCGACCACGCCGGCCACGTAATAGCAATAGCGATCAAGCGACGCCTGATTGCTCAAGCCCGCGACGCTGGCATGGCGCTCGTAATGCGGCATGCCGTGACACATCACGTCCAGACAGCGTTCCAGAGCGGCCCGCTGGCTGGCGTTGAACGTGCGCGTGATGGCCGTCACCGTGGCGGTATGCGCGATGAGATCCTTTTCCGCATCGAGCGCGTCATGAACCAGAAGTGGCGTCAACTCGGCGGCGAATGCCTCGGCATCGCCGTCCGCGGACACCACTTGTCGAAAAAAATCGTGGAAATGCTGCTTCTGATCGGCGGACAACGCCGACTCGTCCTCGATCGTGTCGGCGATGCGGCACAAGAGGTACGCGTTGGAGACGACACGGCGCAAGGACTTCGGCAGTTGCGGAATCGTCAGGGCAAATGTCCTCGAAACCTTCTGCAGAATATCCTCCTGATAGTCGTTCTGGTACTTGGCAGAAGGTGCGAGGGCAGCAGACACACGCATGTTGTTGCCTCCTCATTTTGACTTGATGCGCCGTCGCTACAAACGCAAAACGCTGAACATGTCCGTTACGATAGCAAGTCTTGGCTGCAAAGCGCCATACGGCCACTGAACCGCGGCGTGCGAACACGGCGCGGTGGACACCCGTCCCGACCCCGTGCAACATGGAGAACCTGCCCTCCCCCGCAAGTTGCAAAGGCTCCGTTCACGTGGACAGCACCACCGATTTCGAAACTCGCGTTCCCACCTATGTCGAACGCGTCGAGCATGCGTTGGACGTCCGCCTGCCGCGCAAGGACACGCCGCCGACGTCATTGCACGAAGCCATGCGTTACGCCATGCTCGGAGGCGGCAAGCGCATCCGCCCGCTGCTTTGTTACGCCACCGGCGAAACCCTCGGCATCGATCCGGACGAACTGGACGATGCCGCCTGTGCCGTGGAAATGATCCACGGCTTTTCGTTGGTGCACGACGACCTTCCGGCCATGGACGATGATGCCCTGCGCCGCGGCCGACCGACCGTGCACAAGGCGTTCGACACCGCCACGGCGATTCTCGCCGGTGATGCCCTGCAGACACTCGCTTTCATCGTGCTGGCCAATGGCAACGGCACGTCGGCGTGTCGCATCGGGATGGTGCGGACATTGGCCGAAGCAACCGGTTCGCTGGGCATGACCGGGGGCCAGGTCATGGACCTGGAGGCCGAAGGACGTACCATCACACTGGCCGAACTGGAACAATTGAACCGCCTCAAGACGGGCTGTCTCATCCGTGCCAGTGTGATGCTGGCTTGTGACGCCCTGCCCGGTCTGGATGCCGGGGTGCGTCGCAGTCTGGATACGTTTGCCAGCAATATCGGGCTGGCATTCCAGATTCGCGACGACCTGCTGGACGTCGAAGGCGACGAAACCCTTACCGGCAAGACCGGCGGCGCCGATGCCGAACACGGCAAGTCCACATGGCCGTCACTGCTGGGCGTCGACGCGGCCCGCCAACGCGCCGATGCCGCGCATGGTCAGGCCATGCAGGCGCTGCAATCACTGGGCAGCATGGCCAACCCGCTGCGCTGGATCGCGCAACGCATTGTGCAACGAGATCATTAGACGACACCCACGCCCATCTCCTCAAACAAGGAACCCGCATGGCCAGACGCATCCTGTTCGCTGTTCACGATTGGGGCCTGGGCCATGCATCGCGCAGTTTGTTGTTGATACGCGCGCTGATCGACCGTGGCGATCACGTCAGCATCGTGACGGCTCCCGGCAGCGGATTGAAAATGCTGCAATCGGAATTGGGCGGCGCCTGCCGGTACATCACGCATCCGGACATTCCCAAGCCCTTCAGTCGCTGGCCGGCGATGTTCTACATACGCATGAGCTTGTCGATGCCGCAGGTCATGTATCGGTATGCCGAAGAGCACCGCTTCACCGAGTCGCTTGTCAAACGCGAGGGCATCGACTGCATCGTGTCCGACAGCCGGTTCGGCATCTGGTCACGCGAGGTGCCCAGTCATTGCATCCTGCATTCGCTGCGCCAGATCATTCCCGGACGGCCGCGCCGGTTGGAAAAACTGGTCGAGAACGGACAGCGCCGGCTGACGCGCCACTTCAAGAGCATCCTCATTCCCGACGCCGAGGCCGACGGCGGACTGTCCGGCGAGCTGGGGCACGACCCGGCCGTGGATTGGGGGGATGGCCGTCTGCAATATATCGGGCCGTTGTCGGGCATCCGTCGCATCGAAGGCGAACCGGATATCGACTGCTTCTTTTCCATTTCCGGCATCGAGCCGCAGCTCTCGATTTTGAGCGAGCAAGTGCTCGATGTTCTGCCCCGACTGGATGGCCGCATTGTCGCCACGCTCGGCAATCCCGCGATGGCCGGCAGTTGCCGTCAGGCGGGTCGTGCCACGGTGTATGGCTATCTCGACCGCAAGGCGCAGGCGGAAATGCTCAACCGGGCGCGCATGATCATGACGCGCTCCGGGTACACCACGTTGATGGAGCTGGCCGAACTGGGCAAACGTGCCTTGTTCGTTCCCACCCCCGGGCAGAGCGAACAGGAATATCTGGCGCGCTTCCATCATGCCAAGGGACACGTCTGGTCGACGACGCAGTCGAAGCTGGACCTGGTCAACGACATGCCGCGAGCCATGCAGCGCCCCGGCCTGCCGCGCATCAGCAGCGCCGATTCAGTGCAGCGATTCCTCGCCGCCATCGCCTGACAGGCGTACCGAGCGCCACAGCGCCGCGGCTACCGAGCCGTTGAGTATCCACATCGCGCCTGTCCACGCCAGGCGAAAGCCGAGCATGAGTGCCAGGCCCCTGGTGTAATCGAACCCCCAGGCCGTGGCCGCGCTCATGCCGAGGACTTCGACCGTGCCGATCTGGCCGAACAAGCCCCCGCTGACCAGCACCGAGGCCAGCGCAAAGGCATAGATCGATGTTGCCTCGATATAAGACAGTTCCGGCAGTCCCATGCCATGCCCCATGACCCAGAAGGCTGCCGTCAGCGCGCCCAGATAGGCGGGCGTAATGAACAGATTGATGACCAATACGCGCCATTTGCCCAGTTTTTTCAGACCGTGCAGCAGGTTCACGGCCTCGTCCAGAATGCCGTGCACCCGCTGATGACGCGAGGCGCGCGCGGACAGTCGATCCAGCAAACGAAAACGAAACAGGGCAAAGCCGAGAATCAACATGGCACCGAGCATCGCCGCGGCGACCACGCGCACCGGCGCCCAACCCGGTGTGCCGACCACCGCCAGCCACAAAAGCACGATGACCACTTCCATGATCAGCATCACCACCGTGGCCGCCGAGCTGCGTCCGAAATTCATGTCCCGCTTGCCGGCCAGCACCCAGTTTTGCGCAAAGATTCCCAGCGGAAACGTCAGCGCAAGCTCCCCCACGGCAAAGGCCAGCAAAAAACGACGCCACCCCGGATAGGCGGCGAGATCGTTCAACAGAAGATGCAGCTGCAGGCCTTTGAGAATCAGGTACAACGCCGCACACCCCAGCACCATCACCATGATGGTCACCGGTACGGCCTTGACGCGGTTCACGACATCGCCCAGGTCGCCCAGACTGACAGCCACCATGAACAACGCGGCGGCCAGCAACACCGGCAACACGACCCTGGGGTGCAGCAAGGATCGCCATTTTTTCCCTGACATCATTGCGACAGTGCCCTTGCATAGTCCGGAGCAAAATCGCTCAGGGAATCGGCAAGATAGCGCACCATGCCTTCGGCGCGCGTCCATGACGGTGCGGTCTCCGGCGACCAGCGCCGCTGCCACTTCCCGCGCGTGGCCCAGACCAGGCGTTTGCGCCCCAGCCATCGCACGCGCTCGTCGACCAGCTTGTCGAGCACGACGCGATCAAACAACGGGTCGACGGGTATGGCTGCCTGGCGTGCCCGAACCACCGCCTGCCGCATCCATGCCGCCAGTTCATGAACGCCGAACGGCGTGTCGCGAAAGGACAGGAAATGGGCCAGCAGATGGCTGGGCGTCACGGCGCAGTGTGTCATCAGTTCGCACCGCAGGCGTTGGGCGAATGCGCGCGTGTCGCCGAAATCCATGTCGTCGAGCGAATCGCCATGGAACACCACGACCCGCGTGCGACCCGGTCCCAACGGATCGTAACTGATGGCGAACGGAAGCAGACGCAGGGGCTGCGCCGTCATGCGTCCCAACCGCCATGTTCCGGCGCGGATCCGACCGAAACGGCCGTCCATGGAAATGTGCCCTTCCGGGGCGAAATAGACGTTGTGCCCGGCGTCGAGCTGATGCGCAAAAAAATGCAGCTGTTGCGTGACGGTTTCGCGAAAGCCGGGCGCAATACGGCGCAGGGTGCCGAGCTGCAGGCGACGCAGCCCCCAATGCGCCACGCGCATGCGACGCAACTTCCATGGATTGATCGCATCCACTCGCTTCGGCAACGCGTCGAGATACTGTCGCAACTCGCGCCTGCCACGTGCATTGAAAACGTCCCCGGGGTCGGCGCCGCCCAAGCCGGCGCGCTTCAGTTCGCGCAAGGTGTCGTGCCAGGTGAATTCACGCAGGCGTCGCATCGGATACGTGCGCACGTTCACGAACAACCAGCGCAACGGAATCCACGACAGCAAATGAACGAGTGCCGGCGGCCCCGCCGACAAAAGGTTGGCCAGTCCTTCGCGTTGATACAAATCCTCGCGCATGGCAAAAAACGGCAAGGGACCGCGCAGGTGCAGACCGCGCCGACGAAACATCAAACGCCCCAGGATCGGGGCGTCGGAATCGCGTTGGTGATTGGAGACCAGCAGGCAACCACGCGCCGACTCATACGCCTGCGGCACATCGTCCTCGACGCGGAACAGCCACCCCAGCACCAGCGCGAACATGATTTCGATCAGCCACGACAAGCGTGGGTGTTCGTAGCCTTCCGGGTCTTGCAGCCAGCGAAAACTCATTGCACGCCTCTGCGGGCATCACCAATGCACTCAAGCATGCGTCTACAGTGACATAAAATGTTGCGGGAGTGTGATGTCCGATGCCTGTGGCCACCGCCGCAACCTCTGTCGGCGTGCACCGGCGAATGCGGCCCATGCGCTGTCGGGCAGCAGCGCGTCCGCGCCTGCCCGACAGCGCGACGTCACGTGGTCCGGGCTGTCGCGCCCGAGATGCGCTCCTGCGGCAGATTCGCGTTGATCAGGCGGTTCCGAGTGCTCCGCCTCATCATTTCCGCGGCGCGATGATCTCGCTCAAATAATCCGGGGTGCCTTTGACACGCACGAGGTGCGGGTATTGCAGGCCGTCGTGATAGTCCACCGACACGGTGCGATAGCTGCCCTGGTATTTGAGCGTGAGTTTGATCGGCGACTTGCTGTTTTTGGCGGCCGTGATGGCGGATTTCAACGCATCCTCGGAGTAATCCTTGCCATCGACCGCCACCAGGGTCGCGCCGGTGCTGACGCCGGCCTTGAACGCCGGTCCGTTCCAGCGCACGTCGTTGATCCGTCCGTCGCTGGCCATGGTCAGGCCGATCGACCAGGCGAAGTTGAAGATGTGGCGCGGCGATTGCGGCCGGTTCATGTACTGCTTTTCATACTCGCTCGGGGTGTCGGTATAAACCAGCTTCCAGCCCGAGCCGTCGACGCCCTCCAGAAACGGCGGGTTGCGCTCGTCGGCAAAGCGCTGCAGGTAATCCTTCCAGTCGTACTTGACCACGCCGTTCAACCCGGCCACCACATCGTCGAAGGTATAGGTGCTGGTGACGAAACTGCCGTCGTCCATGCCAAAGAATGCTTGCGCGAAATCGTCCAGTGACTTCTTGTCGTGGGTCAGGTGCCTGATCTTGGCGTCCACCGCCAACCACAACATCTGCCCGCCGCTGTAATACTCCTCGCTCATCTGCCAGCTTCGATACGGCAACATGCGGCGTCCGGCGGCGGTTTCGTCGTTGGTGGTGTCTTCCAGGGTGCGCCACTGAAAGCCGGGGCGATTGCGGTCGTAGTTTGCCGCGACCATGGCCAGGGCATCGCGGAATTGCTGCGGCGTCCACATCCCCGCGCGGGCGGTGAGCACGAACCCCCAATACTGCGTCATGCCTTCATACACCCACAGCAGCGAGTCGCCCATCGGCACATTGAAGTTGGGTGTCCACAGATCCGCCGGACGGCGAAATTTGCCGTTCCACGAATGCTCGTATTCGTGTGCCAGCAGGTCGCGGTTGGGTGCGTTGTGATCCCACGCGGTGAAATAATCGGCACCAACGCCGTCTTCACTGGATTGATGATGCTCCAGACCGTTGCCGGCCAGATGATCGGACAGGGAAAACAGGAAGTCGTAGTGTTTGTAATGGTGCGAGTCGAACAGTTTCACGGTCTGCGTGACCAGGTTGCGGTGCACCTGAATCTGCTCGGGCGTCATCTCGAGGTCTTTCGGCGCGTCGGCCACGACATCCAGATACACCGGCGCGGCGGCACCCGGATTCAGTGCCACGCGCTTGAAATATTTGCCGGCATACATGGGGGAATCGACCAGGGTGTTGTAGGTCACGGGCTTGAACGTCGTGGTGTCGCTCTTTTGCGACGCTTTCTCCAGCGCCGTCCCGAACTTCCAGCCATCGGGCAGTTCCACACTCGGTTTGAAGGTGATGTCGCGCGAGTAGTACCCCGCCGGATACAACGACATCTTGTCCCATTCGAGCATCAGCATGCGGTCGGTCATCTCGAACCCGCCACGCCGCGGTGACAGATACTGGAAGTCGATATCGATGCTGGACACGCCCTCGGGCACATCGAGATGAAACGCGTACACATCGTATTTGTCGCGCGTCCATTTCAGATGCTTGCCGTTGGCAGTGACATTCAACCCCGCCACGCTGTACACCGGCCCGGTGGGCGCATGATTGCCGGGAATCCAGGCGGGATACAGCAAGGTCAACTTGCCGGCTGTCACCGGCATGGTTTCGTGCACGCGGAAGATGCCCTGCCGCGTATCACTCGCATCCACATGGATGCCGATCGTGCCGGGATAAGCCACGTCCCTGGGTGGCGGCACCTGCGCGGTGCGCACTTCCCCGGCGTGCACGCCCGCTGCCGCAAGAGCGATCGGCATGGCCAGAGCAAGCCCCATGACGACGCGGTGCATGCACCGGCTGGAACGGACAAGAAACATGGCGGCCTCCCGCAACCCGACAGAAAAGTGCCTTCAACCTAACACCAAATCCCTGTCCGGGCATTGCGCGCACCCGCTCGGCAGGCGCCCGCACAGGGTCATGTCGGTGCCTGCAACCAATCCAGTTCGCTTTCGGCAAATCCGGCCCGGCGTCTGGCTTCCAGATTGAACGGGCCGCGCGGCGCGCCACGCATGTATTTGCCCAGCAGTGCGCGAAACGTCGTTTCCGGCTCGAGGCCGTCGCGCTTGCAACACCAGTGGAACCAGCGAGTACCGGCTTCGACATGCGCCACCTCCTCGCGCAGGATCACTTCCAGCACGGCGACGGTGGCGCAGTCCCCCGCGCTTTTGAAACGCTCGATCATGCCGGGTGTGACATCCAGACCGCGTGCTTCGAGCACGCGCGGTACCAGCGCCATGCGCGCGGTATCGCTGGCCGCGGTTTTCACGGCCATTTCCCACAGTCCGTTGTGGGCGTCGAAATCGCCGTAGGCCACGCCCATGTCGGCGAGTCGATCGCACACCAACGTGAAATGGCGCGCCTCGTCATTGGCGACAGCCGCCCAATCGCAATGGAACGCGCTCGGCATGCCGCGAAAACGATACACCGCGTCCCACGCCAGGTTGATGGCGTTGAATTCGATGTGCGCGACGGCATGAACCAGCGCGGCACGCCCGTCGGCACTGCCCAGCGAACGTTTGGGCAAATCCCGTGGCGACACCAGACGCGGCCGCGCCGGGCGCCCCGGTGTGACCACGGCTTCGGCTGGCGGGGCGTCCGGCTGTGGTGCAAGTTCGCCTTCGAGCACTTCACGCCAGGCGGCGTGTGTCAGGCGAACTTTTTCCTGCGGGTCGGCGCAATCCAGACATTGTCTGGCGGCAGCGTGCAGATCCCTCATCACGCGCTGCGGCGACGTGCCTTGGCATCATCGGAGCGCAACAGTTCGATTTGCGCCAGATACGACGGATCGACACCGGTCACGTATTCACCGGAAAAGCACGACGTGTCGAAATGCCCGAGCTCGTCGTTGCCGTCGGCCACGGCCCATTCGAGGTCGGCCAGATCCTGATAGATCAGGCGATCGGCGCCAAGCAGACGTTGCACTTCGGTTACCGTGCGTCCGGCCGCGATCAATTCCGAGGCGGCCGGCATGTCGATGCCGTACACGTTGGGGTAACGCACCGGCGGCGCGGCCGACGCGAAGTAGACATTCCTGGCCCCGGCTTCGCGCGCCATCTGGATGATCTGGCGCGAGGTGGTGCCGCGCACGATGGAGTCGTCCACCAGCAGCACGTTCTTGCCGTTGAATTCCAGATCGATGGCATTGAGCTTGCGGCGCACCGATTTCACGCGCTCGCCCTGCCCCGGCATGATGAAAGTACGGCCGATATAGCGGTTTTTGACGAACCCTTCGCGAAACGGCTTGCCTAGCACCTGCGCCAGCGTGCTGGCCGATGTCCGCGACGTGTCGGGGATGGGAATGACCGCGTCGATATCGTGATCGGCCCATTCGCGCAGGATCTTCTCACCCAGCTTTTCGCCCATGCGCAGACGCGCCTTGTACACCGACACGTCTTCGATCATCGAATCGGGGCGCGCCAGGTAGACGTATTCGAAAATGCACGGCGCATGCACGGCGCCTTCGGCACAGTGCCGCGTCGACAATTGACCGTTCTCGCTGATGAACACCGCCTCGCCCGGCGCCACGTCACGCAGCACGCGAAACCCCAGGGCATCCAGTGCCACGGACTCCGATGCCACGCAATACTCGCGCCCGTGCGACGACACGCGCTCGCCCAGTACCAGCGGACGGATGCCGTGCGGGTCGCGAAACGCCAGAAGGCCGTAACCGACGATCTGCGCGACGCAGGCATAACCGCCTGTCGCCCGGCGGTGCATGGCCGCCACCGCCTTGAACATGTTTTCCGGTGTCAGCGCCATGCGCTCCTGGATCTGCAGCTCGTGCGCGAGCACGTTGAGCAGCACCTCGGAATCCGAATCGGTGTTGATGTGGCGGCGATCCTGCTCGAACAACTCTTTGCGCAGGGCCTCCGTGTTGACCAGATTGCCGTTGTGCGCGAACGCGATGCCGTAGGGAGAATTGACGTAGAACGGTTGCGCTTCGCCGGCCTCCTCGTCACCGCCGGCCGTGGGATAGCGGCAGTGTCCGATGCCGATGCGACCAAGCAGCCTGGCCATGGTTTTCTGCGTGAACACGTCGCGCACCAGACCCTTGCCGCGATGCAGGTGCATGCGCTGGCCCTCGGTGGTGGCGATACCGGCCGCATCCTGGCCGCGATGCTGCAATACCGTCAAACCGTCGTAAAGCGCCGGCGCCACGTTGCTGGTGCCGACGATGCCAATGATTCCACACATGAATGAATCCGCTGGGGAAAGCCCCTCAATTATCGCGCGAATGAGCTTGCGGGGCGACCCCGGAGGGTACCGAGGCAGGCGTGGCGACGCTCGCCTCGGTCGTGCCGGCGTCCTCGACGCCCTGTGTCCCGGGCGACATGGCCGACAATGCATGCGCCATGTCCGGCAATGCCCGGTTTCCGCCGCGGTCCGGCGACGGCGCGGCACCCTGCATGTGCACATAACGTTTCACGTTGTCGGGAACATGCTCGCCCAGCCAGTCCGCGGTACTGATGAAGGTGGGCAGCAGACGCGACTGGTGCCACCACGAGTCCCGCGTGAACGGAGTGAAACCGAGCAGGAACACCAGCAAGGCGATCAGCACCACGCCGCGAACCAGACCGAACACCATGCCCAGCATGCGATCGCTGCCGGAAAGTCCCGTGCCCTTGACCAGCCTGGACATCACGAACTTGATCAGCGCGCCGAGTATCAACACCGCCACGAAACACAGCACATAACCCAGGATGATGCGGATCGACGGCTCGCCGATGCTGTGGCGAAATCCGGTTGCCACCTGCGGCCCGTACGTCCATGCCACCCAGATCGCCGCCACCCAGATCAGCAATGCCAGCACTTCGGCAACCAGGCCGCGCCACAGGCCGACAAGCACCGACAGCGCCAGCACGGCCAGGATGGCGTAGTCGGCCCAATTCATGGCACGTCGACGACCACGCCGTTCAACCGCGGAAATTCGGATTTGAGGCGTTTTTGCGCCGCCAGTGCGTCCGTGCGCCGGGTTTGCGGCCCCACGCGCACGCGCCACAAGGTTTTGCCACCGGACTGGACGTCGTCCACGTAACTGTCGAAACCGGCGGCGCGAAGTTTGTCACGCAACCGGTTGGCATCGGACTGCTTGCTGTATGCCACCAATTGCACGGCCCAACCGCCGGCACGCGTCGCCTTGGCGGCTTTTTCGGGTGCGGGCGCGGGGGCATTGTGCGGCTGATCGCCCGGGTCGGACACCAGCTTGGCCGGCGCCTGCGGCAACGCGGCATGCAGTTTCAAGCGCGCGCTTTCGGCTGCCGCGCGGCTGTCGAACGGACCCACGTCCACGCGCGCGGCAGGCTTTCCGGCAATGTCGGCACGGCTCAAATGCACCGTGTAGCCCATCTTCTGCACTTTCGCCACCAGCCGTTCGGCATTGCGTTTGTCGCCATACGCGCCCAGGTTGATGCGGTAGGCGTCGACGGCGGCCTTGCCGGGCCGGGAGGCCGCGGTATCGGCATCGCTTCCGGATGCTGTTTCCGACGCCTGACGCTGCGGCGTCCCGGCATCGCGGTCCGAATCCGGTTCACCGGCGGCGTCCGGCGCCGGTGACGCGTCGCTCGCATCCTGCGGAGCCGCGTCGCCCGGGCCCGCATCGTGCGACACGCGCGAAGCGATGTCGACGGTCGCCAGCTGATTGCCGTTGCCCGGCGTCGTGGTCACCTGTGCCGAATTCGCCGTCGACGCTTCAGACGTCGGGCCGACGCTCATGGTGCGCGTTTCAAGTGCCTGATCCGGCGTTTGCGGTATGTCCAGACTGATGCTCTGACTGCCACTGCCGCCCGGCTTGCCGGAAAAAAACAGCGGCACGATGATCACGAGCAACGCGATCAGGACGGCCGCGCCGAGCAGACGGGTTTTGAGAGCTGGTTGCATGGCACCTGTGCACGAAAGATTGCTTGTCGAGCATCATATCCAAAATACCCGTGCGAACGCATCTCATGCACGAAGATGGCAGGGTGACGTTGTACATGGCGCCGCCGTGCACGAGATGCGCTTCTATATTTGCATGTTCAGCACTTCGGATACGACGAAAAAGGAGCCGAACGCGACAATCAGATCCTGTTCGCCCGCTTGCGCGCTGGCCGTTCGCCAGGCCGTGGCCACATCGCGATGCGAGTCGAAATTCGCCTGCGGCAATGCCTGTTTGAACTGCTCCGCCAGTTCGGTGACGGGCAATCCACGCGGTGTCGTCGCTTCCAGCCCGCCGAGGTGCCAGTGATCGACGCGCGAGCCCAGTGCGGCCAGCACACCGGCGACATCCTTGTCGTCCAGCGCGCCGTAAACGGCATGCACCGTTCCTGCCACGGGATGCGCGTCCAGCCACGCGGCCAGCACGCGTGCGGCTTGCGGGTTGTGGGCCACGTCCACCACCCGCTCCGGTGCATGCCCCAGGTTTTGCATGCGACCGCGCAAATGTGCTTGCCGCAATCCGTCACTCAAGGCCTGCGCCATCCACGGCAGGCGTTCGCGCACGGCATGCAATGCGGCCAACGCGGCGGCGGCATTGGCCTGCTGACACGGTGCATCCAGCGGCAACACGGGGACGTTGATCCGGCTGCCGTCGCGATGCCACCAAACAGTCCGATCACCGTGACGATCCATGCCGAAATCCGTTCCGGCACGTTCGATACGCGCATCCGCCGCTTGCAGTGCCGTCAACAGACCTTCGGGCGGATCAGCCTCGCCGACGATGGCCGCACGCCCCGCCCGCGCGATACCCGCCTTTTCGCGCCCGATACTGTCACGATCCGGGCCCAGCCACTGCATGTGATCAAGGTCGATCGTGGTGATGACGGCAACATCCGCGTCGATGATGTTGGTGGCGTCGAGTCTCCCGCCCAACCCCACCTCCAGCACCATGGCATCCACGCCGGCGCGCGCAAAAATGTCCAGTGCCGCGAGTGTCGCGAATTCGAAATAGGTCAGCGGGATGTCGTCCCGCGCCGTTTCGATCCGTTCGAAGGCCGCGCACAGGCTGGCGTCGTTCGCCTGCCCTCCGTCCACACAGATGCGCTCGTTGTACACGCTGACATGCGGTGAAACGTAGCTGCCCGTGCCGAGACCCATGGAGCGCAGCATCGCGGTCAGAAAAGCCACCGTCGATCCTTTGCCGTTGGTCCCGCCGACAGTGAACGTCAACGGTGCCTGCGGTGCGCCCATGCGTTGCCACACCGAACGCACCCGACCCAGACCCAGTTCGATGTCTTTCTTGTGTGTATGTTGCTGGTACTCGAGCCAATCGGCGAGGGTGCGGGGCATGCGGGAATGTCCGTGACGGGTGGGCGCATAGTGTGACGCGACGGCGGCGATTGGCAATATGCGGAACCGCAAACCGGGTGCGATGCGGGGATCGCCCGGCCTTCTCGAAGGGTCCCCGCGCAGCATGGTTCAGCCACGCCACGGGGTTTACCTGGTCGACGCCTGCAAGGGTTGTTTGCGCAAGCGCAGCGCGTTGGTGACCACCGATACCGAACTGAGGCTCATCGCCAATGCCGCGATCATCGGTGACAGGGTGATGCCGAACCACGGATACAGGACACCCGCCGCCAGCGGAATGCCGATGCCGTTGTAGATGAAGGCGAAAAACAGGTTCTGATGGATGTTGCGCACGGTCGCACGCGACAGCGCACGGGCGCGAACCACGGCGTCGAGGTCGCCTTTCACCAGTGTCACCTGGGCACTTTCCATGGCGATATCCGTGCCGTTGCCCATGGCAATGCCGACGGCGGCCGTCGCCAGGGCGGGAGCATCGTTGATGCCGTCACCGGCCATCGCCACGTGTCGCCCTTCGGTGCGCAGACGCAACACGGCTTCGGCCTTGCCCGTGGGCGACACGCCGGCACGCACGTTGTCGATGCCGAGCTTGTCGGCCACGGCCTTGGCCGTGGCTTGCGCGTCGCCGGTCAACATCACCAGGTGCAAGCCGTCGTCGCGCAGGCGCTTGACGGCATCGGCGGCACCTTTCTTGACGGGGTCGATGACGCCCAGAAGGCCGACCACATCGGCATCCACCACCAGCCAGACCACGGTCGCACCCTCGTCCTGCAGCTTGGCGGCATGACCACGCTCGGGGCCGGTCAGTCCGGCGCCGACGTCGTTGACCATGGCTTCGTTGCCCAGAGCCACGCGATGGCCCTCGACGATACCTTCGACACCGCGTCCGGGGGCGGCGGCAAAATTTTCCACCGTCGGAATCGACACCTCGTAATGTTTTGCCGCTTCCAGCACGGCACGCGCCAGGGGATGTTCGCTGGGCTGTTCCAGTGCGGCGGCCAACGCCAGAATGCGCTGCGGTTTGAGCTTGTTGTTGAGCGGCAGCAGATGTTCGAGTCCGGGCCTGCCTTCGGTCAAGGTACCGGTCTTGTCCAGCACCAGCGTGTCGATGTCGCGCAGCGCCTCGATGGCACTGGCATCACGAAACAACACACCATGATGCGCACCGCGGCCGCTGGCGACCATGACGGAAATCGGCGTGGCCAGGCCCAGCGCACACGGACAGGCAATGATCAGTACCGACACGGCGACAATCAGCGCATGCGCCAATGGCGGCGCGGGGCCGAACAGGGCCCACACCATGAAGGCGACAATGGCTGCCCCCACCACGCCGGGGACGAACCACGCGGCCACACGGTCGGCAATGCGTTGCAATGGCGCCTTGCTGCGTTGCGCTTTGGCCACGGTGGCGACGATCTGCGCCAACACGGTTTCATCACCCACACGGCGGGCCCGGATCAACAGCGCCCCTTCCTGATTGACCGTGCCGCCGGTCACCTCATCATCCACGTCGCGCGCAACGGCCCGGGGCTCGCCGGTCAACATGGACTCGTCGACATGACTTCGGCCTTCGAGCACCACGCCGTCGACCGGAATCTTTTCCCCGGGACGCACACGCAGGATGTCGTCCACGCGCACCTGATCCAGCGGCACATCGGTTTCCCTGCCGCCGGCATCGACACGACGTGCTTCGGCCGGCACCAGATCGAGCAGGCTCCTGAGCGCCGCGCCGGTTCGCTTGCGCGCCCCCAGTTCCAGCATGTCGCCCAGCGTGACCAGCGTGACGATGACCGCCGCCGATTCGAAATACACGGCCACGTGGCCTTGCGCATCACGAAAACCGGCCGGAAACCACGCGGGCAACAGGAAGGCGATCGCGCTGTACAGCCACGCCATGCCCGCGCCAATGGCAATCAAGGTGTACATGTTGGGCGAACGCGCCTTGATGGATTGCCAGCCACGCCGGAAAAAGCCGGCACCGCCCCACAACACCACGATCGTTGCCAATACCGCTTCGATCCAGCCCGCGATGGCTCCCCAGTTTCCGGGCCAGTGCCAACCACCGAGATGCGGCCCCATGGCCAGCACGAACACGGGCAACGTCAGTGCCACCAGTATCCGGAAACGCCGACGCAAGACCCGCACTTCACCGCCATCGTCGGCATCGGCCTGCGGCATTTCCGGTTCCAGCGCCATGCCACATTTGGGACAGTCGCCCGGCCCTTCCTGACGGATTTCCGGGTGCATGGGACAGGTGTGGATCGCGCCTTCGGCCGTCGGCGCCGGCGTTTCGCGTCTTTCCTGGTAACGTGACGGATCGGCCACGAACTTGTCGCGGCAGCCGCTGCTGCAGAAGTGATACGTGATGCCGTCGTGTTCCGTCACGTGGTCGTGCTTGTCGGGATCGGTACGCATGCCGCACACCGGATCGCGCCGGCCTTTCTCCACTTCGCGGCGCCGCGCTTTGGCCAGCACGGCCGCCGGGTCGGCCTCGAATTTGTGCCGGCACCCGTCACCGCAGAAGTAGTACGTCTTGCCGTCGTGCTCGATGCGGCGATGCGTGTCAGTGGATACCGTCATGCCGCAGTTGGGATCGATGGCGGTATCACGCTCGTGGGTCATTTCAGTCATGCGTGCTTCTCGTCGTTTTCCCCGGGACCGGAGAGCGCCTGCAGAATCGGGCATTCGCCCAGCGGACCGTGCCCGGGGCAATCGGCAATCAGGGTTTTCAATCCGTCGCGCATGCGCTCGAGGTGCGCCAGGCGTTGCTCCACCGACGCCAGACGCGCCTGTGCACGCTGTTTGACGCCTTTGACGCCGTGCTCGCGATCCACCGACAAATTCAACAGTTCACGAATGTCGTCCAGGCTGAAACCCAGATCCTTGGCACGGCGGATGAATCGCAGGCGGCGAACCGCGTCGCGCCCGTACTCGCGATACCCCGACGGTCGCCGCCTTGGCGGCGGCAGCAGGCCTTCGCGTTCGTAATAACGAATGGTGTCGACGTTGACCTCGCATTCACGGGCCACGGTTCCGATGCGCATGGGTTCGAGAATATCCATGCGCACATGTTAAACCCTTGACCTGAATCAAGAGTCAAGTCTTTACCGCCCTGCTTCGTCGCTACGGACCGGAAGTACCGCTGGCGGGTGCAGACGTGGTCCCGGCAGCTGCCGGCAGCGCCGCGCTTGCTGCGGTACTGACGGGCGCTTCACCCTGCACCGGGATCGGTGGCGGCGGTGTTCCGGTCTGATCACGCATCGGCGCCGTGGCGGTACTTTGCGCCGGCGCGGGCGGCGACACCGCACTCCGTGGCGATGCGGGCAACGCCGCGGTGCTGCTTTGCGCGGGCGCGGACGGCATCGCGCCCTCCGGCATCGGTGCGCCCAGAGGCGTCATGCCCGCAAGCTGACGATAACGTTCCACGCTCATGTGCGGTTGCTTCTGCAAATACGCCACCATGGCCCAGATCTTCTGGTCATCGTGCGTTTTGCCCCACGCCGGCATGGCGGTCATCTTGATGCCGTGCTTGATGATCCAGAACGCCTCGGCCGGGTCCGGCGCAAAATGCGTCAGATTGGGTGGTTTGGGGTACAGCCCCTGGCGCATCTCGGTATCACCCATGCCCGGCGCCAGATGGCAACCCACGCACATGTGCGAATAGTGTTCGGCGCCTTCGGCGATCATGGCCGGATCATTCAGATCAGGCACCTTGATGTCGGCGCTGCGCGACGCGATGGAGTGCTCACGCGTTTGTCCGATCAGGTAACGCGTGAAATCCCAGTGCGGCGAGTCTGCGGCCACGTTGTAGGCCCCCGACCAGATCCACACGCCGGCGGCGATGATTACCAGGATGATCAGCAGGATCAAGGCCTTGATAAATCTCATGACGCCCCTCCGAGGAGAACTCCCGGCCCATGATGCGCGCCGCAGGGTGCAACGTCCAGTTTCCGGTTCCGGAAACTCTGTATTTATTCGCGGAAACCATATATTCAAACGCGCATCGGCCTTACAATAGGCGGTGTTGCCCGACCCGACGCTTTGGCAACCCCGACCCCATCATCCCGGCCAAAGCCGAAATGCATCCTGCTTTCCGTGTCGAAAGCGGGGTGGGTTCCGGCTCGTTCGGAGCACGGGTTTTCCCGCGCTTTTCGAAGGGCCGGCATAGCGAATGGGACGCCCCACCCCTTTCTGCCATATCGATTTCCCCGTGACCCTATCCGATACCACCAAAGCCTATCTGCAGGTTCATGTCTGCGTGATCCTGTGGGGATTCACCGCCATTTTCGGCAAACTGATCACGCTCGACGCGCTGGCACTGGTGTGGTGGCGCATGTTGATCGTGGCGGGAGCCCTGCTGTTGGTGCCGCGCGTACGGCGGCAACTGCGCGCCATGTCCTGGCGACTGATCGGCACCTATGCCGCCATCGGCCTGCTGGTGGCATTGCACTGGTTGCTGTTCTACGCCGCCATCAAACTGGCCAATGCCTCCGTCGGAGCGATCTGCATTGCCGTGGCGCCTGTTTTCCTGTCGCTGTTCGAGCCACGCATCGCCGGTCGCGCGTTCAATCCGCGCGAACTGCTGTTGGGTATCGGTGTGGTACCGGGCGTGGCCCTGATTGTCGGCGGCATACCGGAAGGCATGTACCTGGGGTTGGCACTGGGTCTGCTTTCGGCCGTATTCGTGGCCGCGTTCAGCGCCTGCAACAAGCGCATGGTGGAGCATGCCGGACCGCTCGCGGTCACCTGCATCGAACTCGGCGCCGGCACACTGCTGTTGACCTTGCTTGCACCGCTGGTCCCGCACACCGGTGCCGCGATTCCGGTGCCGGACTGGCGCGACGCGTGGCTGCTGTTGGTGATGTCGCTGGGATGCACGCTGCTGCCGTTCGCGTTGATACTCGGCGCGCTGCGCCAGGTCTCCGCCTTCGGCACCCAGATCGCCACCAATCTGGAGCCGGTGTATGCCATCGTCGTGGCCATTCCGTTGCTGGGCGAACAACACGAAGTCGGGCCATTGTTCTATGTTGGTGTGGCGGTCGTGATCGCCTCGGTGTTGCTGCACCCCCTCATCAGCCACCGCAGGCCGCGTCGACCGGCGCCTGAAGTAATGGCCACGACCGAAGCTCACAATATTGCGGAGTAATGCCGGTGCCGAAAAAATCCGTCCTGCTGATCATCATGGGAGTTTCCGGTTGCGGCAAAAGCAGCGTCGGCAAACGGGTCGCCGCCCGTCTGGGCTGGAAATTCCTTGAAGGCGACAGCCTGCACCCGGCATCCAACATCACGAAGATGCAAAACGGCGAGCCCCTCGACGACGCGGACCGTCGCCCCTGGCTCGAAGCCATCGGCAAGTGGATGGACACGCGCCGCCGCAACAACGAGTCGGCGGTCATCACCTGTTCCGCCCTGAAGCGGAATTATCGCGACCAATTGCGGGAAAGTCGCCCCGGCACGGTTTTTGCGTGGCTGAACGTTGCGCGCGATGAGCTGGAGCGCCGCATGCGCGAACGTCGCGGACACTTCATGCCGCCCAGCCTGCTGGACAGCCAGTTGGCCACATTGGAACCGCCGGCCGACGGTGAGCCGGCGATCACCATCGACGCGAACCACGACATCGATACCACTGTCGAAGCCACGCTCACGGCCATCAAGCAGCGGTTGCCTTGAAGCTTGTCCACGAATAACGAAACCGTTCACGGACAAGGTCTCGGCAAGTCCTCAGCCGAACAGCTTGCCAGCCAGGCCCGACAGCGACGACAAATCCAGACCACTGCCATCATCGGCCGGCTCCTGTCCGTCCGGCGTCAGATGATCGACGGCTTGCGGCAGCACCTGAGCCAACTGCTCATGCACCTGGTCCCTGCTCATGCCCATCTCCTGCGCGGCATCGTCCACCACATCATCGACACCGCCGTTTTGCAGCGCCTGCCCCAGCTGCTGACCCGAGATCGACTGGTTTTCACCGTTTCCAATCCATGATTGCACCTGGTCACCCAAGCCGCTGCTTGAAAGCAGTCTTTTCAAGCCCTGAATGCCTCCCACACGCTGAAACAGCTCGCTGGCCAGTTGCATCAGGCCGGCGCCACCGTTCTGGCCGGAAAGACCGCCCATGACATTGCCCAGAATCGACATGATCTTGCCTCCTTACGGTTTGATTCCCCCATTGAAAGTATTCCACTCCAAGTGGCGGGCAGCTGAACGGAAGAAAACAAAAAGCGAAGCCGAAAGACGGACTTTCGGCTTCGCTGTCTCGGGAACAAACGGTGGATGATCAATCCGACGACGCGTGGTCCTTGTCCTCGTCGACGGGCGTCAAACGCAAATCCTGAAAATCGAAACTGAAATCGGTACGCGGTGAAATCGGTTTCATGCGCACGCTGCGGATGTCGCCATCCGGCGTCAACGCAAACGTCACGAAGGCGTCGGCGTTGAGTGAACGGTCGCGCCAGCGTACCAGGAACGTGTCACGCGACCAGTGCGTCATGTCGCCCAGCAGTTGCTTGGTATGACTGAACTGCATCACCAATTTGCCGTTCTGGTCGGTGATGTCGACATCGCCGTACCAGGGGTCGTGATAAGTGCCGGCGTAATCAGCCAGCGGCAGCGACGGGCCCGCATTCTTGTCACGCGCGGCGACATGCTTTTCCCAGGACTTGTCGGCATTGGCCTTCTGCTTGGCGTTGACCTTCTGGTACACCTTGACCCAATCCGTCTTGTCGGCGTGCATGTAGGCATCGAGAATGCGGTAGGTGATGGCCTGAAACGCCGCCCCCGACTGCTGGTTCGTCAGCACCACCATGCCCAGCTTCATGTCCGGAATCATCGTGACCCGCGAGACGAAACCCGGCCAGCCACCGGTGTGGTACACCATCTTGTGACGGCGATATTCCGACAAATGCCAGCCCTCGCCATAGCCTTCGTACTGCGGCTCGATGGCGGCCAACGCGGGAAACTTCGATTTGCGTGGATGGATGGCCGTCTGCACGGACCACATTTCCTTGTGCCGTTCCTCGCTGAACAGGCGCTTGGGCGAGCCGTCATCCGTCTTGCCGTAAATCCCGCCGTTCAACTGCGTGATGATCCATTTGGCCATGTCGTGCACACTGGAATAAATGCCGCCGGCACCGGAATTGTTCGACCACGACAACTTGGCCACGGGTTTCAAATCCTTGAAATTGTATTTGGCGTAGCCCACGGACACGTCCTTGTCGCTCGGCTTGATGTAGTGAAAATTGAAGCGCGTGTCGTGCATGCCGAGAACGTCGAAAATGTGCGACTTGACGAACTGCTGATAGCTTTCGCCGGACACGTTCTGGATCACCAGCGCCGCCACCCCGAACAGGATGTTGTCGTAGAAATAACGCGCACGGAAACCGTATTTGAGCGGCACGTCGGCCAAATGCTCGATGACTTCCTTGCTGGTGTAGTCGGTGGTCGGCCAATACAGGAGATCGCCCGCGCCGAGGCTCAGGCCGCTGTGGTGCGCCAGCAGATCGCGTACCCGCATTTCATGGGTCACGTTGGGGTCGGACATGCGGAACCACGGCAAATACTTGATCACCCGCCCGCCCATGTCGAGCTTGCCCTGGTCGGCCAGGATCGACAGCGAAGCGGCGGTGAACGCCTTGGTGTTCGACGCGATCGCAAACAGCGTGTGCTCGTCCACCTTGGCGCCGGTTTTCTTGTTACGCACCCCGTAACCTTTCTGCAGCACCACATGACCGTCCTTGACGATGGCCACGGCAATACCGGGCACATCGAACGCCTTGCGCACGCGATCGACATAAGCGTCGAAATTCTCGAGACCGGCCGGGCGCAACGGTTGCGGCTGGCTGACCGGCATCGTGCTCGCCGGCGGCGGCGTGGACTGCGCGGCCAGCGCCGGCGTGGTGCAGCTCAAAGCCGCAATCGACAGCGCGAGCGCACTCTGGCGCACAAGGGCGTTCAATCTCATGGCGTGTCCTCAAGTTCCCCGGAAAGTCTCAAGTATCCATGTTGACGGGATGGATGACCACCCGTCGAGAGTCATGGCGTTACGGGGATCACGCTGTCGTTCTACCATGACCCCACGGCATCTCGCGAACAAAGGGAGTTTGCGCCATGGCTCGACAACTTCTCGTCTTCGTGCACGGCTGGAGCGTGACCAGCACGGCCACCTATGGCCAGTTGCCGGCACGACTGGAACACGAAGCGCAAAAGCGTGGCGGGCCGAAGCTGGACGTCAAGCACATTCATCTGGGCGAATACGTCAGCTTTCGTGACGCCATCCGCGTCGAGGACATTGCACATGCATTCGACGGCGCGCTCGATGACGTGCTGGCCGATTACGGCAAGGGGCAACGCTGCGTGTGCATCGCACACTCGATGGGAGCGTCCGTCGTGCGCGAATGGCTGGATCGCTGCATCGTCCGGCCGGGCAAACTCGGCACGTGTCCGATTCGGCATCTGATCATGCTGGCGCCCGCAAACTTCGGTTCGGCGCTGGCGCAGTTGGGCAAAAGCCGTCTCGGCGCCATCAAGGCGTGGTTCGACGGCATCGAACCGGGCCGTGACGTCCTGGACTGGCTGGAACTCGGCAGCCCGGCGTCATGCGCACTCAACCTGCGCTGGATTCACGACTACCCCAAACTCGAACTCACGCACGGCCCCAACCCGCTGTTTCCCTTCGTGCTCACGGGCGACGCCATCGACCGCCATTTGTACGACCACGTCAATCCGTACACCGGCGAAAACGGCTCCGATGGCGTGATGCGTGTCGCCGCCGCCAACCTCAATGCCACGCATGTGGTGCTGCGTCAGCCTGCACCGCGCCGCGGCGAGGCATTGCCGTCGGCAAAGAAACGCCTGCGCACGCTGGAACTGGAGTCGGTCACGCATGCCATGCCCACGGCGTTCAAGATCGTGCCGGGCAAATCGCACTCCGGCGACAAGATGGGCATCATGGCCAGCGTAAAGGACGACGACAAACCCGACACCACGGTCAGTGCCATACTCGCCTGTCTGAAAGTACGCAACGCGGACGATTACGCCGCACTGACTGCCGCGTTTGCCGCCGAGAACGCGGCACACCAGGCCATCGACAAACGCGTGGAAATCGAAAGCGTGCCGGTGCTGCCTGATCGCGAATACATCCACGACCCGTGCACCATGGTGATTTTTCGCCTGTTCGACAGCGCGTCACGACACGTTTCGGACGTCAAGCTGATGCTGACCGCCGGACCGGACGACAGCCCCGACCAGTTGCCGCGCGGTTTCATGATCGACCGCCAGGCCAACCAGCATCAGCCGGGCAACATCACCTTCTACCTCAACCACGCCGCGCTCGCCGGCTGCCCGCCCATTCCCGATCCCGATGGCGGCACGGCAAGAGCAAGGCTGGTGCCGCGACCACCTTACGGCATCCGCATCGACCCGCTGCATACCGATCGATTCGTGGAATATTGGCAAGCCATGCTGGATACATCCCTGCAGGAATTGATGACGCTGATTGCGCCCAACCAGACGACGATCATGGACGTGTACCTGAACCGCGTGGTGCACAAGAACGTGTTCGGCTTCACGACGCAATTGGCGCCACCGGTGGATTTCAAGAACATCGAACCGGGTGGCGTCGCGTGATCGATCCACCGCACCGGCATTTGGGAGTCCCTCGCAAACCCCATGCGGAGAGACGTCATCGCTCCGCCGGCATCGGCAGGTCGGGCAACGGAATGAATTCCTTGTTGTCGATGGCCGGCAGCGGCATGCGCCCCGCTTTCCAGTCGGCGGCGGCCTGCGCGATGCGCTCGCGGCGCGATGACACGAAATTCCACCAGATGTAGCGTGGTCCCAACGGCTCACCACCGAGCAGCATGATGCGTGCATCTCGAATGGCGCGTATCACCGGTGCGTCGCCGGCCGCAAAAACCAGCATCCGGTTCGCATGATGCCGCTGCCCCGCCACCTCGACCTCGCCACCGGCGATGAACATGGCGCGCTCGGCATGGCCATCGGGCAGAGGCAACCGCGCATCCGCTTCCAGATCGGCATGCACGTAAAACAGTGGGGAATACGTTTTCGCCGGGCTCGTCAAACCATAGGCACTGCCCGCAATCACGCGTCCGGCGACTCCGTCGTCACGCCATTGCGGCAACGAATCCGCGTCGTAATGATCGAAAGCCGGGGCGTCTTCTTCGCTCGCCTCCGGCATGGCCACCCAGGACTGCACGCCCTCGATATGACCGCCCTTTTCGCGCATGCCATCGAAGCGTTCGGAATGGGTGATGCCCTGCCCCGACGTCATCCAGTTGAGCGCGCCGGGATGGATGACCTGCTCCGAGCCGAGGCTGTCACGATGGGTCATCTGGCCGTCGAAAAGATACGTGACGGTGGAAAGACCGATATGCGGGTGCGGGCGCACATCACGGTCACCGGGTATCGGCGCCTCCATGTCGAGCGGCCCCATGTGATCGAGGAAAACGAAAGGCCCGACCATGCGACGCCGACGATCAGGCAACACGCGCGCCACTTCAAATCCGCCGCCCAGATCGTGGCTGCGTGCGTCAAGAATCAATTCCGCCACCTCGCACCTCCGCGCCTTGAAAGTTCGATTCCATGGTACGGCGCATCGCCAGCGCCGTGTCGGGGAAATCACAGAACAATGCGTCCACGCCCAGCGACAATGCCATTCGCAGCGCTTCCGTCGGCTGCTCGAACGGCGGCGCCTCCTGGTCGTCGCGAAACGTCCAGGCATGGACCTCGAGACCGGCGTCGTGCGCCGCGGCGACCAGCCCGGAATCATGGCCGCGCGCATCCCACAAAAAGCGCTTGTCGGGTGCGATACCGCGCGCCCACGGCTGCAACGCACGCCATGTCGATGCCCACTGCGACACATCCAGCGTCTCGATCAAGGCGTAACAGGGATTGCCGCAAGCATCATGTGCCTCGCGCAATACCGCGTGATCCAGGCATTGCAACCACACGCGCGCATCCGTGCCGGTCGCGCGACGACTTTGCAAGACATCAACCAGCAACGCCACCGGGTCCTGTCCGCGTTGGCGAAACCACGCCGGGTGCTTGATTTCCGGATACACCTTCAGTGCGCGCCCGCAAGATGCTCCCGACTCGAGCACCAGATCCAGCATGGCGGCAAAGCGCGGCATCACGTACTGGTCGTCATGCGCGTGGTCGCGTTGCGGCCAACGCTGCCGCAAACGCAACCGGCCCAGTTCCTCCGCGTCGAAATCGTCGACCCACCAATCGCCATCGAAGGCGCGGGCAGCGAATTCGGCGTGTGCGGCGACGTTCGTGGTGCGTGAAAGACCAAGGTCGTGATGCGCATGCAGCACACCATCGCGACTGGTCACCACATCCGGCTCGATGACATCCGCACCCTGCTCCATGGCCAGGCGGTACCCGGCCAGACTGTGCTCGGGCAGATAGCCGCTGGCCCCGCGGTGGGCGATGATGCGTGGCGGCTGCTTGTCGAGCGTGTGCCAGATGACCGGTTTCTCCTCAGGCGCGGGTGACATCCGCATGAAAGCATTATGCACGGGTGCGTCGTCACCTTCACATGTGGCGCTCGCGAAGACGCTGTGCGACCTCGGCCAGGCCCAGGTTCCGCGCCCGCAGAAGGACCAGCAAGTGGTAGACGAGATCCGCGCTTTCGTCCAGCAGGGCATCGTCATCCTGGGCCACGCCGGCAAGTGCCGTTTCCACGCCTTCTTCGCCGACTTTTTGCGCGATGCGGCGGACGCCGCCATCGAACAGGCGTGTGGTATAGCTGTTTTCGGGGCGCTCGCGTTCACGCGTGTCGATCAGTTCGTCGAGGCGACCCAGGAAAGCCATCGCGGATTCCGCCGCGCCGCCGAAACAGGTGCGGGTGCCACGGTGGCAGGTCGGCCCCTCCGGATCGGCCTGCACCAGCAGCGTATCGGCATCGCAGTCGGCATGGATCGCCTTGAGCATGAGCCAGTGACCGGACGTTTCCCCTTTGATCCACAGCCGTTGACGGCTGCGACTCCAGAAGGTCACGCGTCCGGTGTCCAGCGTGCGCTGCAGCGCCTCGCGCGTCATGTAGCCCAGCATCAGCACTTCACCGCTGCGCCAATGCTGCACGATGGCGGGCAGCAGGCCATCGCCTTTGTTCCAGGCCAAGGTGTCGAGGGCGAAATCGATGCGCGGGTTCACAGGCGTACCTCGATGCCGGCACGGGCCAGCGTCTGCTTGAGATCGGCGACGGCCATGTGGCCATCATGAAAGACGCTGGCCGCCAGGGCGGCATCGACATCGGCATCGTGGAAGGCATCCATGAAGTGCCCGAACGTGCCGGCGCCACCGGAAGCCACCAGCGGGACACCGCAGATGTCGCGCACGGCGGCGAGCTGCTCGATGTCGTAGCCGCGGCGCACGCCATCGCTGCCCATGCAGTTGAGCACGATTTCACCGGCGCCGTGTTGTTGTACCTCGATCACCCAGTCGAGGGTGCGCCGGCGCAGCGCACGCGTGCGCAAGGGATCGCCGCTGTACTGGCGCACACGCCACTCGCCGTCCTCGTCGCGCAGGCTGTCGATACCGATGACCACGCACTGAACGCCGAAGGCTTCGGCCAGTTCGTTTATCAACGCGGGGCGCTCCAGTGCCGGCGAATTGACCGACACCTTGTCGGCGCCGGCATGCAACACGCGGCGCGCATCCGCGACGCTGCGGAGGCCTCCGGCAACACAGAACGGAATGTCGATGACGCGCGCCACACGTTCGACCCAGCCGCGATCCACCGTGCGCCCGTCGGGGCTGGCGCCGATGTCGTAGAACACCAGCTCATCCGCGCCGGCGTCGCGATAGCGCAAGGCCAGATCGACGATGTCGCCGACAACACGGTGATCGCGGAACCGCACGCCCTTGACCACCTTGCCGTCGCGCACGTCCAGGCACGGGATGATGCGTCGACTCAACATGATGCCGCCGCGCCGCCATCAAGCGCATCCGCGAAGTCCAATCGGCCGTCGAGCAAGGCGCGACCGAGAACCACGCCGGCCGCGCCGGTCATCCGCACGGCGCGCACATCGTCGTCATCACGCACGCCACCGGAGGCCTGCACGGCAAGTGCGGGGAACGTCCGCGCCAGATACGCATACAACTCGAGACTGGGACCGGTCATCGCCCCATCGCGGTCGATGTCGGTGCTGAGGACGTGGCGTGCGCCGCGTTCGGCGTAAAAACCGGCCAGCGTATCCAGCGCGACATCCTCGTCGGCTGTCCAGCCTGCACTGGCCAACCGCCAGACACCGTCGCGACGACGCACATCCAGCGCCAGTGTCAATCGATCCGCGCCATAACGTTCGATCCACGTCGCCACGCGGTCGGGTTCGCGCACGGCCAGACTGCCGACGACCGCGCGCGACACCCCGACATCGAACAGACGCTCGATGCCATCCTCGTCACGAATGCCGCCACCGGCCTGCAACTTGAGGCCCGTGCCGGCCATCGCTTCCAGCATTGCCAGATGCGTCTGCGTCCCGACGCGGGCACCGTCCAGATCAACCACATGCAACCACTCGGCCCCTTGCGCCGCATGGTTTTCGGCCAATGCCAGCGGCTCGACCGCGTAGTCGGTCTGCCGTTCGTAGTCACCCTTGAGCAGCCGCACCACGCGGCCGCCACGAAGGTCGATGGCGGGAATGACGGTAAAGGTATTCACAGCTTCAGAAAATTCTCGAGCAAACGGGAACCGAGCGCACCGGAACGCTCGGGATGACACTGCATGCCGCAGAAATTGCGCTTGCGCACGATCGCCGCAAATCGTTCGCCGTGCGTGCACGATGCCAGCGTGTCCGACGTGGTCGGCGCGGCATACCCGTGCACGAAATAGGCGTGTGCGCCGTCGGTGATGCCGTCGAGAAGCGGGTCGTCACGCCGGATGCCGAGTCTGTTCCAGCCCATGTGCGGAACGCGCAGCGACGGACCGCCATGCAGCTTGCGGACCCTGCCTTGCAGCAGTCCCAGCGCATCGACATCGCCCTCCGCCGAATGCGCGAACAGAAGCTGCATGCCGAGGCACACGCCGAGCACCGGTTGCGTGAGTTCGGGCAGCAGTGCGTCCAGACCCTGCTCGCGCAAACGTCGCATGCCTTCGGCGGCCGCACCGACGCCGGGCAGGATGACGTGACTGGCCGCGCGAATGCGGACCGGGTCGCGCGTCAGTTCGGCGATCACCCCCAGGCGCTCCAGCGCATGGCACACCGAACCGATATTGGTACCCCCAGCCTCCACCAACACCACATCCATCACAGCACGCCCTTGGTGCTCGGCAAGGCATCGCCATCGCGGCGCAGCGCCTGGCGCAGACAACGCGCCACCACCTTGAAACAGGCTTCGACCATATGGTGCGCGTTTTCACCCCGCACTTTCACGTGCAGATTCGCACCGAGGCCGTCGCACAACGATCGAAAGAAATGCTTCACCATGTCCGTGGACAACTCGCCCACCCGCTCGCGCGGAAACGTGCCATCGAACACGAACATGGCCCGTCCGGAAAGGTCCAGCACGGCATGGGCCAGCGATTCGTCCATGGGCAGGCTGAACCCGTAGCGGCTGATGCCCCGTTTGTCCCCCAACGCCTTGCGCAGCGCTTCGCCCAGTACCAGCGCGCAGTCTTCCACGGTGTGGTGATCGTCCACGGCAAGGTCGCCTTCGCAGGCAAGTTCCAGCGCGAAGTCGCCGTGCTTGCCAAGCTGTTCCAGCATGTGATCGAAGAAGCCGATTCCGGTCGCGACCCTGGCTGAACCGGAGGCATCCAGATCCACCTTCACCCGAATACGGGTCTCGCGGGTCGTCCGCTCGATCCGGGCCACGCGCGGGGCATCGCAAAGCTGCCGTGCCACCTGCATCCAGTCCATGCCCTCGCGGCCCACGCGCAAGCCGCGCACACCAAGATTGGCGGCAAACTGCACGTCGGTTTCACGATCGCCGACCATGGCCGATGCCGCGCGACTCCAGCCGTCATCGGCCAGATAATGGCGTACCAGGCCGGTACCGGGCTTGCGCGTGTCCCGCCCTTCATGCGGGAAGCTGGCATCGACCAGGACCTCCTCGAAAACGATGCCTTGCGACGCGAGCAATTGCAGAAGAAACGCCTGCGGGCCCGCGAAATCCGTCTGCGGAAACCGGTCCGTGCCCAGCCCATCCTGATTGGTCACCATTACCAGCTCGTAACCGGCGGCAACGCACCGGCGCAGGGCCGGAATCACGTTCGGCAACAGGGCCAGCTTGTCCAGACAATCAACCTGTTCGTCGGCCGGCTCCTCGATCAGACAGCCATCACGATCCAGGAAAAGAAATTTGCGTGTCATGCGTTTTCCTTCCTCGACACCGGCTTGCCCACCGGATGTTCCAGATCCTCCTCGGCAGGAGCCCGGCATGCCGAGGAAGGTGCAAGCGCCGCAAGGAGGCGGTCGTTTTCGGCAGGCGCACCGATACTGATGCGCAAGGCGTCGTCGAGCTTCGGATGGCGCGTGACGTCGCGTACCACGATGCCCTGCCCGACGAGACGGCGGTAAACGGCCTGCGCATCGTCGAGTCGCACGACCAGAAAATTGGCCTGCGAAGGCAACACTTCGCGCACCCCCGACATGCCACGCAACCCCTCGCGCAACCGCTCGCGTTCATCGCGAATGACGGCGACCCGTTCTCGCATGCGCTGCTCGCCGGCGTCATCCAATGCGTCGAGAGCCGCACGCACACAGGGCGTCGGCAACGGGTACGGCGGCATGATCCGCCGCAACAAGTCGACGATGCCCGCATCCGCCAGCAACGCACCGATACGCGCACCGGCCAATGCCCGGGCCTTGGACAAGGTTCGCAGGACGACCAGATTGGCGTGATGCGGCAGCAAGTCGGCGACGCTCGGGATATCGGCAAACTCGACGTAGGCCTCGTCGACGACGACCAGAGCGCGGTCCGTCAGAGCATGCGCCAGGTGTTCGATGATGTCTCGCGCAATGACGCCGCCGGTCGGATTGTTGGGCGTACACAGGAACAGCAACTTCACTGCCGGTGTACAGGCTTGCATGACGGCGTCCGCATCCAGCGCGAAACGATCATCGAGAGGTATCGTGACGACACTCGCACCCTGTACGCGCGCACACGCCGCATACATGCCGAATGTCGGCGGGCAGATTGCGACAGCGTCACGGCCCGGCCGGCAGAAAGCGCGCACCAGCAGATCCATGACCTCGTCACTGCCGCGTCCGAGCAAAATGCGGCCGGCATCCACACCGTACAGGTCGGCCAAGCGGGTGCGCAGCCGGAGCGGTTGCGGTTCGGGATAGCGATTCAGCTCCTGCAACTCGCCGCCGGATGCCGGCCAGGGTGATTCGTTGGCGTTGAGCATGATGTCCGCCGTACCGGCTTCCATCCGCGCCGAAGCATATGGCGTCAACGCCCGCATCTCCGGACGCGCCAGATCGAGCACACTCATGCACCACGCTCCAGCGTTTCCAGTCGCAACGACACGGCGCGTGCATGCGCATCGAGTCCTTCGGCCCTGGCCAGCGTGACGGCGCACGGACCGATCGCGCGCAGCCCCGCGGCGCTGACCGCCTGCACCGTGACGTATTTGCGAAAGCTGTCCACGGACAAGCCGCTCAACGCACGCGCATGACCGTAGGTCGGCAGCACGTGATTGGTACCGCTGCAGTAGTCGCCGACCGATTCGGGCGACCAGGCACCCAGAAACACCGAACCGGCGTGCTCGATCCGGTCCAGCAACGTGCGCGGGTCGGCCACGTGCAGAATCAGGTGCTCCGGCGCATAGGCATTGCTCACTTCCGCCGCATGGATCAGCGAATCAACCGTGATCAGGCGGCTTGCCGCCAGCGCACGACGGGCGATGTCGGCGCGCGGCAACGACGACAGCTGCACTTCCATCGCGGCACTCACGGCGTGGCCCAGATCCGGCGCATCCGTCAGCAGGATCACCTGCGAATCGGGGCCATGCTCGGCCTGCGACAGCAGATCGGCGGCGACGAAACGCGGATCGGCACCAGCATCGGCAATCACCAGTACTTCGGACGGTCCCGCCGGCATGTCGATGGCCGGGCCGCCCGGGTGCATTGCCGCCTGCCGTTTGGCCTCGGTCACCCAGGCGTTGCCGGGACCGAACAACTTGTCGCAGGCAGGCACGCTTTCGCTGCCCCAGGTCATGGCGGCGATGGCCTGCGCCCCGCCCAAACGAAACACCTGCTTGATGCCGCACCGCCGCGCCGCGTGCAATACCGCCGGATCGACACTGCCGTCGGGCCGCGGCGGCGAACACAGCACGACCTCGCGACAACCGGCCAGCCTGGCCGGGATGCCGAGCATCAATACCGTGGAAGGCAACGGTGCACTTCCGGCCGGCACGTACAGGCCCACACGGGCGATGGGCCGAGGCAGGCGTTCGCAGATCACGCCCGGCGCGGTTTCGACCCGCACAGGCCCCTGCATGGCGGCGCGGTGAAATTGCTCGATACGTGCGGACGCCTCGGCGATCGCCTGCTTGAGTGCCGACGGCAGCATGCGTTCGGCTGCATCGAATGCATCATCGTCAACCACCAGCGACGATACGCGGCAATCGTCGAACCGCTCGGTCAGTTCGCACAATGCGGCATCGCCACCCAGGCGTACCGCCCGCATGATCGCGGCAACCTTTTCGGCGCGTTCGCCATCATGCACCTGTGCCGGTCGTCGCAATGCCTCGTGCTGTTCGGTCACGCTCAGGGAGGCCCAATCCAGTTGCATCATGGACGTTTTGTCGGCCATCACATTCAAAGCATTCATGCCAGCATCTTCTCTACCGGCAATACCAGCATCGATTGCGCACCGGCGCGACGCATGGCTTCCAATTCCTGCCAGTCCACCCTGCCGCTGCAGACGGCTTGCAGGGCAATGCAGTCGGGTCGGCCTTCGATGGGCGTGACAGTGGGGCTGATGCATCCCGGCAACAATCCCGTGATGGCCTGAAGCGCCTGGCGCGGTGCCTGCAACATCACCAATCGCGATTCGCGCACGTTGAGCACACCGTCCAGACGCAGGAACAACTGCTGCATCAGATCGCCGCGCCGGTCTGCCGGCATCGTATTCGGACCTGCCAGCACGGCTTCGCTTTCCAGCACCACGACCGCTTCGTGCAACTGGTTGGCCATCAGCGTGGTGCCGCTTTGCACCAGATCGCAGATTGCATCCGCTGTGCCCAGGCGCGGGGCGATCTCCACCGACCCGGACAATGTGACGATCGCGGCGTCCACGCCCTCCCGGTCGAGCCACTGACGCAGCAGCCGCGGATAACTGGTGGCAATCCGCCGTCCGCTAAGTTGCGCCGGACCGTGCCAGGTTTCGTCGCGCGGCAACGCCAGCGACAGGCGACATTGACCGAAACCGAGGCCGCGCCAATCCCGCAACGGCGCCGCATCGGGGTGTTCCAGCCGGTATTCGTCGAGCACGTTGCGGCCGACGATACCCAAATCGCAGATACCCGAGGCGATCAGACCGGGAATATCGTCATCGCGTACCAGCAGCAGATCAATGGGCAGGTTCTCGCCGAAACAAAACAGTTTGTCGCGGCTGTCGCGGAACACGAGACCGCAGCGTGCAAGCAGCTCCCGTCCAGTCTCGCTCAAGCGCCCGGATTTCTGCGCGGCGATGCGCAGGCGGTCGCGCGGCTTCATGCATCGCTCCCTTGGCGCCCAGCCCGTTGGCGCGGGGCTCCGGCCCTGACCGCCTTCATGTACCCGCCGTTGCCGTCGGCCAGAAAACGCGCCACGCGGCCGATCGTGGTGATGCTGACCGCGGTGTGCTCGTGGATTTCACGGTACGGCATCCCCTCCAGGATATACGGCACGACCTTCCAGCGATCCGTCAACGCCTCCAGCTCGGACGGCGTGCACAAATCATGCAGAAAAGCCCGCATCGCGGGAAGCGTCTTCAGCGACAACAACGCCCGGCAGAGACGTTCCTCGGCATTTTCGGGGTGAATTTCGGGAGTAACGGCACGACGTTTCATGGTATGAATGTATTAACGCGTTATTACATTGGGCGCATGATATTCTCGATTCGACGGAAAAACAAGCCGGTCTTTCGCGTCTGCATGACTCCGCCTGCAGCGATGGATCGGTGGTGCGCGAACCGTCTCGAGCGCGCTGGGCGAACATGCACAAACGATGTACCCTGCCACGAACTTTCGACAAGGTGGATATGGAAATGCGCTCGACCAACGTGCTCGCCCTACTCGCTGTCTGTGCACTCGCCGCTGGTAGCGTGCACGCCACCCAGACGGCCCCCGCCGCGGCCTCGAGCGGCGCCGCAACAACCACCAAAATCGTCAAGACGACGGATATTGCCCTCAAAACGATTTACCAAGACGCCGACGGCAAGCCCATCGACGAGGCGGCGTTCGCCAAGGCCGTCAAATCCGGTCTTCATTTCGACATGAAGCCGGATCTGGCCCACGAGACCGTGACTCTGAAGCTGCTGCCCGCCGGCGCATCGTCGGGGCTGAAAAAGGTCGATGGCAAGTCGTCACACGTTTACACCATGCTCAGTGGCTTGAAGATCAAGGACGGCCAGTCATTGCCGCCCTTCACGTTGTCCAGCGTGAAGGGCACGGCGATCGCGTCCGATCAGTTGCAAGGGACTCTCTGATCAACTCCACACAGGTGGCATCCGGTCCGAAAGGCTCGCAGCGGGCTGGTCGTGGCGCCGGGAAGACTGGCTGTCTTGGCAAGCCGCGAGCAGCCCGCTGCGAGCCTTTCGGACCGGACCCCGTCATTCCAAATCAAACGGTTGGGGCCCGTCTGTCTGTCCGCATCTCTGCGGCGCGCCGTCTCGACAGGCAACCAGCCTGCCTTCGCCGACGCACCTGTGATCTGCGAACAGACAGACGGGTGCCACCTGCGTGGAGTGGATCAGAGAGTCCCAAGGCAAACCGACAGTCGTGGATTTCTTTTTCGCCGAGTGCGCACCCTGCATTGCCGAAGTCCCGGTGTTGAACGCCTACGCCGACAAGCATCCGGACATGAACTTCGTGGCGATCACGTTTGATGATCGAAAGACCGCGCAGGCGTTCGTGGACAAACACCATTTCGAGTGGCCGGTGGCATATGGCGGCACGGCATACAACAGACAGCTGGGAATTTCGGTTTTCCCGACCTTGCTGCTCGTGGATGCGAATGGTCGTGTTTTGGCGCATCACAGCGGCAGCCCGGTGTCATTTGATGGCCCGGAAAGCCACGCGATCACGCAAGAGACCCAAAGCGCACAGTTGAAATGGCTCGACCATTGGGTCACCACGCACTCGTGACACCACGGGGAGCCTCGAAAAACCGTTGCACCCTGGAGCCACCCTTGTGGGAGGGGCCGGTGGCCCCGACGGATCATGCGGTACATCCTGTCGGAGCCACCAGCCCCTCCCTCGGGAAACTCCGATGATCCGCGGTTTTTCGAAGTTCCCCACAGGAGCGGCTTCTTCGCCTGAATTGCTCGACGTTTTTTTTACCGGCGCGTGGTTTACCAGCGTGCGAATGCACCGTCGGCCACCAGCTTGCAGGCCGTCTGAACGTCGTGATCCATGGCGCGGTCCTGGCGCATGAAACCGATGTGCTGGCGCAAGGTATCGAATGCCTTGCCCACGCCTTCGCCGGGGCGGAATTCGTCCGCGTCGGCCAAGGCTTCCATGAGTTGCTTCACCTCGTCGCGGAATGTGGCGTACGCCACGTCATCCGGATGCGGCGCACCGCCGATCTTGGCAACCATGGCGTCCACGTCGCCGGTACGCGCCAGCTCGCGGGCGGCGTTGAGCATGTCCTGGCGGTATTCCAGTGCCTGGGCAGCCGTATAGAGCTCCAAACCCAGTACATGGCCAAGATCATTGGTCATGTCCAGCACATGCCGGATTTCGTTGGCACCCATGGACACGTGATCTTCCGCGTTGGCGCTGGTGGGGATGGAATACACGCTTGCCGGATGCGCCCGCGTCGCCAAGTCGTTGACCAGTGCGGCCGAAGTGTACTGCACGATCATGAAACCGGAATCGGTGGCGTCCTCGTTGCCGGTCAAAAACGCCGGCAGCCCGTCGTTGTTGGCGGCATCGACCAGCTTGTTGAGACGACGCTCGGAGATCGACGCCAACACCGGGATGGCAGCCTTGACGTAGCTCATCACGAGCGCCAACGGCATGCCGTGGAAGTGCCCGGCGGAAATCACCTGGTCCTCCACGACTTCAGCATTTTTTGCGTCCGGGAACACCAGCGGATTGTCGGTGACGGCATTGAGCTCGACATCGATGACCCGGCACGCCTGCGCGACGGCGTCACGCACCGCGCCGTGCACCTGCGGCACGCAGCGCAGGCAATAGGCGTCTTGCGGTTGATGTTTTTTGCCGCCCTTGAACGGCAAGTAGCGTCGATAGAACGCTTCACGACCATGACGCCGGTTGACCGGCACCCAATCCCAGGCAATGTCGAAGCGCTGCGTTTGCGCCTCCGGCGTGCTCCACGCCTGCGCCGTCCAGGGCTTGAAGCGCGGCACCAGATGATACGGAATGTCCAGCAACGTGGAATCATGCAGAAGCTCGCGCACATGTTCTGCCGTATCGACCTGTCCCGGATGCGGACGCAATGCATGCACTTCCTCGCGCAAGGCGCCACTGCGGCCGGCGAACGCATCCAGGCTCATGGCTGCAGCCACGTCCGCCGTGTGCAACAAACGCTGCATGCGCTCCAGCGCCAGCACGGCGGTGGCGAGCATCTGGGTGGTGCCGTTGTTGAGCGCCAGGCCTTCCTTGAAGGACAGACGAATCGGCCGCAAACCGGCACGTTCCAGGGCCTCGCCGCCGGGCATGCGCTCGCCGTCGTAAAACGCTTCACCGCCGCCCAGCAACACGATGGCCAGATGCGACAGCGGCGCAAGATCGCCACTGGCTCCGACCGAACCTTTTTGCGGAATGACGGGCACGACGCGCTTGTTGAGAAGATCGGCGAGCGCCTTGAGCGTTTCGGCACGAATACCCGAGTGACCGCGCATCAACGTGTTGATGCGAATGACCAGCATTGCCCGCACCACCTCGGTCGAAAAAGGCTCGCCGACGCAAACGGCATGCGTGACGATGAGATTGTGCTGCAACTCTTCCATCAACGTGCCTTGCGGCTTGTCGGGATTGCCGCCGGGCAATTCGTCGCGCACGCGGTGGGAGCCGAGCAATTTGTCGGCATTGCTGCCGAAACCGGTCGTGACGCCATAGATGGGTTCGCCGCAGCTCACTTTTTCGGCAAGGAAGTCGGCCGTGCGTTGCACACGCTGCAATTTGGCCGCATCCAGCATCACGTTGGCGCCATGCGCCACCTGGATCACCTGCCGGCGCGTCAAGCTGTTGCCGTCCAGGACCACGGGTTCCTGCTTGCTCATGCCTTTTCTCCACTCATGGCTGCCGACTGCTCGAGTTCCACGCGCAGGGATGTGGTCAATTCGTCGCGCGCGACCTCGAATTGCTCGTTGCGACGCATGTCCTTGACCGCCACCGTGTTGTTCGCCAGTTCGTTTTCACCCTGCACCAGCACGAAGCGAATCCCGGCACGGTCGGCGTATTTGAATTGCTTGCCGAGCTTGGCGCCCTCCAAGGCCACTTCGGTGGCGATTCCGGCGGCGCGAAGTTCCGCCGCCAAGGCAAGGCAGGACGGCAACTGCGCATCGTCCATCTGCGTGACCAGTACCTGCACCGTGCTCGATTCGGACGTCCCCATCAGGCCGGCGTCACGCAACTGCCAATACAGCCGGGTCGCACCGATGGAAATACCAACCCCGGGCAACTTCGATTTGGTGTACTGACTGGCGAGGTTGTCGTAACGCCCCCCGGAACAGATCGAGCCGATTTCGGGATGGTCGTCGAGCGTGGTCTCGTACACCATGCCGGTGTAGTAATCGAGACCGCGTGCGATGGAAAGATTGAGCGCAAACGCCGATTCGGGCACACCCAACGCACGAATCATCTCGAGTACCTGCTTCAGTTCCGCCCTGCCCGTTTCGAAGGCTTCGCTGCCGGCGCCCAGTGCATCCAGTTTGTCCACGGCATCGGCCAGCGACGTCGAACGCACCCGGACGAAATCCAGAATCCGTTGCGCCACATCGGCGGAAAGACCGAACGCATCCCCCGTCAGTGTGGAGCGCACGTGGTCCGCACCGCGTTTGTCGAGCTTGTCCACCTCACGCAGCACCAGCGTTTGCTGTTCGCTGTCGGCGATGCCCAGGCCCTCGAAAAATCCGCGCATCAACTTGCGATGATTCATCTGGATGGTGAACGGCCCGATGGCCAAATCGCTGAACACGCTGTGGATGACTGCCGGAATTTCAGCGTCGTAACGAATCGACAATCTGTCCTTGCCGATCACGTCGATGTCGCACTGGTAGAACTCGCGAAAACGCCCGCGCTGGGCGCGCTCGCCGCGATACACGCGTTGCATCTGATAGCGCCGGAAGGGAAACGCCAGATCGCGCTCATGCTGGGCGACGTAGCGTGCCAACGGCACCGTGAGATCGAAACGCAAAGCCAGTTCCGGACGACCTTCCTTTTCCAGCGCCCCGGTCGACTGCACGAAATACACCTGACGTTCGGTTTCGCCGCCGGTCTTGGTCAGCAGCACGTCGGCAAATTCGATCGCCGGCGTTTCGATCGGCAAAAACCCGAAACGCTCGTAATTGCGGCGAATGGTGTCCAGCATGCGCTGGAAGCCCACCTGCTCGAGCGGCAAAAGCTCAAGCGTACCGGGCATGGTGCGGGCCAGGGACTGCGCCATGGGAACTCCTGGGGTCGGAAGCAACAAACGCCTAGTTTAACGTGCGCCGCGCCGTTGGCGACGGGATGGCGCCGAACGCTGACGCATATGTGCGAGCCTGGCCCTCGAGGAGCGCCTCGGCATTTGCACCAAACCGGTTATCGGGCGCCAAGCCATTGCCATCCATCGCCCACCGCATTATCATGCCGGGCTCCCGTCGGGGTGTAGCTCAGCCTGGTAGAGCGCTACGTTCGGGACGTAGAAGTCGCAGGTTCAAATCCTGTCTCCCCGACCAATGGATTCAAGCATTCAAGCCACCCTCGCGGTGGCTTTTTTGTTGCGTCTGCGGGAACGACAAAAAACGCGCCGGCTGCGTGGACAGCCGGCGCATCGGCATGATGGGCGCATCCGACGCCATCATGCCTGGTGCCATCCATGGCACGTCGGAACATGCCTGGCTCAGAACTCGAGCGACCAATCGTCTTGATAGCCCGTGTAACCACGGTACACGTCTTCGACCTTGAGCCTCCATTTGCCGTTGCCCTGCACCGACGAGGCATTGACGGTCCAGGTCTGGTCGACATTGTCGGCATAATCGTAGTAATCGGGCTGCTTCAGTACCACGGACGCTCCATTCGGAGCGTACAGGGTGATACGCAGATCGCCACGATACGGATGCACGACTTTCACGTGAACCTTCATGTCCGACGGGGCCGAACCGGGCTCGCCGCTCACGTTGATCCAGCTGGACGCCTGGCCACCGTCGGGGATGTTCAGATTCATCGGATTCTCGAACACGCCGCCGGGGTTGCCACCGTCACCACCATCGCCGGGATCGCCGGGATCACCGGGGTCGCCGGGATCACCGCCTGTGCCGGGGCACGTCACGCCGACCGCGCTGAAGGCGTCGATGACGTCCTGCTCGTCGCGGCCCAGATCAGTGGCGGCACTTTCGACACCACATGCGCCGGAATCGAACGTCGCGTCAGCACTCCAGTAAAGCGCATTGGCGCGCTCGAACACCGCAAAAGCCGATTTGGTGTTCCAACCGCTGGTCTTGGCGAGAACGCAGAAGGCCTTGTTGTAGACGCCGCTGGAGTAATGCACGTCCAGGCCGGGATAGTAATCGGCGGCGTTGTCGATGGAGCCGCCGTCGCGGGTCGGGTTGCACATGTAGCGCAAGGCGCCGTTGCCCTTGAAGATTTCGGTACCGACCAGCCAGTCGTTGGAGCCGCGATCGAAATACTCCGCCGCTTCACCGGCCATGTCCGAAAAAGCCTCGTTCATGCCGCCGGATTGTCCGGTGTACTGCAGGCCCGAATGCTGCTCGGTGAAACCATGGCTGATTTCGTGGCTGGTCACATCCAGGGCCACCAGCGGATAAAACGTGCTGGCGCCGTCGCCGAAGTGCATCGCGGTGCCGTCCCAGAACGCGTTCTCGTAGTTGTAGCCGTAATGCACGCGCATCAGCAGCACCTGATTGAGCGGCGGGGTACCGAACCATTGCTGGTACATGTCGTGCACGACCTGGCCGAAATGGTGCGCATCATTGGCTGCGGAGTAGCCGCCATTGACAGTCTGACCCGTATGCGTCGGACAGGTGAAGCTCACCAGCGTGCCGGAACCGGACTGCGAGTTGTTCATGTCGTACGTGCGCACGTCATCGTTGTAGAGGTAGCAGGTGCCATTGCTCTTGGTGGCAATCAACGGCGGGAGCCCGTCCTGACCCCAGTAATAAATCCCGGTTTTCTGATTGCCGCCGGGGCCGTTGGCATCGATCAACTGATCGGTCGTCAAGCCGTCCCATTGCTTGATGATGGCGCCGGTGTCGGCGTCGACGATGGCCGTCGGACGTGACACCTTGCCCGATCCGGCAACGACGTAGGAGGTCAGATACACGAGCTTCGCGTTCTGGCCCTTTTTCTGACCCGGATACACGTACAGTTTGGTCTGCTTGTTGTAGGTGGTACGGCCGAAATTGAACGATTTGACCTGAACGTGCCGTTTCAGGGCAGCTTGTGCCTGACGCTTGCTCAGGCGTGGCTTCACGGAGGCCAACTGCGCGGCAATGCCTTTTTCCAGGGCGCCGGAGACTTCCGTGGCGACGCCTTGCGCGGTCTTGTCAACGGCGACACTGCGCCCGTATACGGGAACGCCGCGGTACATCTGCTGCATCCGCACGGTGGACAAACCATTGGCGCCCGGCCGGGCGAACCTCGGCTTCAATGTCGACTGCGAAGTCAGGCCCAGCTGCGTCGCCACCCTGGCGACGGGTGCCGGCGCGACTTTGTGAGCATGAAGATGATCCACGCTTGCCGCGGATGCGGTCGACATGGCGACAGCACCGATGGCCGCCGCGAGCAATTTCAAACGATTAGGGTGATGCATGACAAACTTCTCCTCCAAATTTCGGGCAAACGAACCCGTCACGGTCCGCGAAGGCCCATGAAAACGGCGCTGCTGATGTGCAACGCCCTGCTTTTGTCGTGCTGTTGATCGCTTCATATCGCCCGGCGGTTCGCATCTCCCCTGAGTCCATAGAAATGCGGGTTTGCGGGCTTGGAAGGACGCGGTTCTCCCCAAGGAACTGCGCGGCTATGAAGCATCCGTCAACCTCCCCGTTGGCGGACAGGTCGACATTAGACGGGCGGAAGAACGAAAATCAAGCGAATTTCATTAACTTTTCGTGAAATCCGGCTATGCCGAAAGTCACGTCCTCGAAAACGTGACTCATGTCACGGACAAAACCGGAATAGTCACAATGTGAGGATGCATCGATACGTCGCCATCCGCGGCGAATCACTTCGTGACACGATCCGATGGGCGGCTGGCGGCTCCGCCCCGACGACACCGCCATGGCATGGTGCCTTGTGCGTGGCGCAAACGGGGTATCACCAACCGTGTCGAGCTGCTCAGGCGCATCGTCGGCGCCGACATGGCGTCACATCGTCTGTGTGGGGCGCTCGGCATTGAGCATGCCGCCCAGAATGGCTTCGATCTTGGTGCGTGCCGCTTCGCCGTCCCCACCGGCCTCGTTGAAGTGCACTCCGATGCCCGGTGTGCGGTTGCCGGCACCTTTCGGGGTCACCCAGACGACTTTGCCGGCAACGGACAAGCGTTCCTTGGCTTCAACCAGAGTCACCAGTAATACCACTTCGTCACCCAGACTGTAGTGCTGCGTGGTGGGAACAAACAGGCCGCCACCTTTGAGGTAGCTCATGTAGGCGTTGTAAAGTGCCGACTTGTCATTGACTTTCAACGACAATATGCCTTGTTTTGCGGTGCTGGCCATGGCCATTGATCCTCTTGCCCTGTTGTTTTGAAGCTCTGGTCGAACCGAAGGATACGCTTGCCGGCAAAAGCGCACCTCATGCGCCGCCATGTGCCGTTCGCCGGCACCCTGCTTGTCGCGCACGAGATGTGCTCCTGCGGCTCACGCCCGGAAGGCGTCCGGCGAGCAACGGTGGTATTTCGCAGGCGTGACGATTCAATCAGAACCCGCCGGGTCAGCTTGACGCGCTCGAGCGGGCCGGGTCAAGTCGCGCCAGCCCCAGTGATCGAAGATCCATGGTGACGTGCATCGCATTTCCAGCTTCGCGTACACCGGCCCGCGTCGAATCGTGCTCGGCAGGGACCATCGGGTGGGACGGTGATGATCGTTCAACGGCGCGTCGCGCCAGGACCAGACATGAATACCGTCCGGATGGGCCAGGGTCAGTTGCAGCCACGGGTGCCAGGTGCGCAAGGGCCGCCACGGAAACGCGACGATGCGAGGCACGGCGTCGTCGACGTCCCATGGCGGCAGGGCCTGCAGTATTTCCGTGGCCGTGACCTTGGCCAGCAGGCGGCGCCGGGCCGTTGCGACCTGGGTGTGATGCGCAAGGACGGCATGACGCTTGGCGGTCTGCATGGCATCGTCCAATGGCACGATCAAGCTCTCGCCGCCGCCGTGTCGGCGGCCGTGAACGTGATAGGTGTAACTGGTCGGCACGTGTGGCAGGTGGCGCATCGCCAGTCGCATCAGGACATGGCTCGCTGAATGGTCGGGATGGGAATCGGTCAGGCTCGGCAGAACCACCATGTCCGGCGCGGTATCGCGCAAAATACCGATCAGGCGGGCAATGCTTTCCTCGCCGTGGGCCTGCAGTCGCGCCGTCACGCCCATGTCGGGCCAACCCAAACAGCGCCGCGTGGACGCCCCCAGGCCAAGGCAGCGCATGGCTTCCAGCATTTCATCATTGCGTCGGCAACCCCAGCGGTGGCGTTCTTTCGACCCGATCCGCCAACGCTTTTCCAGATAACGTTGCGGCCAGGGATTGTTGTCGCCATTGGTCACTTGCACAAGCGTGATATCGGCATGCTGGCGGACGGCCTGTTGAATCAAACCGCCCAGCGCAAGCGATTCGTCATCCGGATGGGGCGCTACCACCAACAGGCGCAGACCAGTCAGAGACGCAATCAACGCCATTGCGAAAGCAGTTCCAGCACCACCAGATCGGGGCGCAGCGGTCCGCGCAGGCTTTCGCGCGCGCGATTGGCTTGATGGAACCAGTGACCGAGTGCTTCGTCGTCCAGTTGACTGCCGAATACTTCGGCATCACCGAGCGCACGCGCCCGAACCTCCATGGCCACCATTTGCGCGGCAAACCACAAGCGTTGCGCCAGCGAATCGCCATCGGTCCAGCGCTTCATCACGGTATAGATGTCACCCCTGCCCTGCGCCAGCGCGGCCAGATCCGACTGCACCTGGCGGCGTTCGTCCAACATGCCCTGCTCCGCCCAGGATCGGGCAAGGCCCGGATTGCCCGCGGCTGCTTCCAGAACGGCTGCCGCGTCGGCCACACCGGCCTGCTGCAACCAGGCAAGCGCCTGTTCTTGCGGCGGCAGGCGAAAATCGATTCGCTGGCAGCGACTGCGAATGGTGGCCGTCAGACGCCATGGCGCGTCGGCCACCAGCACCAGTACGCTGGCTGCCGTCGGCTCTTCCAGGGTTTTCAGCAAGGCATTGGCGGCTGCCGCATTCAAGCTGTCGGCCGGATCGATGGAAGCGACCTGCCAACCGCCGAGTTGGCTGGCCATTGCCAGATGCGCCGACAGGTCGCGAATCTGGTTGACGATGATTTCCTTGCGCAACTTGCCGGACGTGTTGAGCTCGAAACGCACGTCGATGCGATCCGGATGCGTCCCGGCATCCAGCAGGTTGCATGCGCGGCACTGACCGCAGGCATCGCCGTTGATCGGCTGCTCACACAGGAGGCCACGCTGCAGGCGTTCCAGAAAAGCACGCTTGCCGAGTCCGGCGGGACCGGCCAGCAACAAGGCATGCGGCATCGCACCGCGATCGCGGCGTTGGCACAAGCGTTCCCACGCGTCCTGGTGCCATGGCGGCGCGAAAGTCATGTCGACCTCGCCTCGATCAAGCGGTTGATCGCGGCCACGGCACGCGCCAGTACTTCATCGGGGCCTTGACTGGCATCGATCAGACAAAACCGTTCCGGTTCGGCGGCGGCACGGGCCCGGTAGGCCTCGCGAACACGGTGAAAAAACGCATCGGCCTCGCGCTCGATTCGATCACGCGGCGCACGGCCGTCGATACGCTCGCGGCCCAACGTCGTGGGGATATCCAGCAACAACGTCAGATCGGGCGCGAGATTGCCCGTGGTCCATGTCTCCAATGCCTGAATCCGTTCGACCGGCTGCCCGCGCCCGCCGCCTTGATACGCATAGCTGGCATCCGTGAAACGGTCCGCTATCACGCACCGCCCCTCGGCGAGGGCTGGTGCGATGACCTCGTGCACATGCTGTGCCCGCGCCGCGAATACCAGCAGCAGTTCCGCTTCAGCGCACAATGCACCGTAATCATGAGCCAGAAAAAGCTTGCGCGCCGCTTCGCCGAAGGGGGTTCCACCAGGCTCGCGCGTCAGAACCGGCTCGATGCCTCGCGTCTGGAGATGCGCGCGCAGGCCCTTCAGCAATGTGCTTTTGCCGGCGCCTTCGCCGCCTTCGAGGGTGATGAAGAGGCTGGTCATGTGCGTGCTCTCCGCGACTCGGGAACCCGGTCAAGCCATGACGAAAGCCCGTGTGGCGTTGTCCGACCTCCGCGTCCGGAACCACTGGTCACGGTTCTGTCGTGTTCCGAGTCCCGCATCATCCATCCCGCCCCGTACGCATTCGAATTGCCAAACCCTGCATTCATCACCGACACCGCTTCAACTGCTGGCACGCCACCGCCCGGTTCTGCTCGGCAAGCGTATCGGAAAACACATGACGCCCGCTGCCGTCGCCGCGCGCCACGAAATACAGCGCCGTCCCTTGCGCCGGATGCAAAGCGGCATGGATGGCGGGTTTGCCGGGCATGGCAATCGGCGTGGGCGGCAAACCCTTGTGCAGATACGTGTTGTAGGGCGTGTCGGTGCGCAAGGCCTTGTAGGTGATGTCGCCTTTGTATTTGTCGCCCATGCCGTAAATGACGGTCGGATCGGTCTGCAGCGGCATGCCGAGTTTCAGCCGACGCTCGAAAACGCCGGCGATGCGCGCACGCTCGTCGGCTCGGGCGGTTTCCTTTTCGATGATCGAAGCCAGGATCAGCGCTTGATATGGCGTATCCAGCGGTACCGAGGTATCGCGATTCTTCCATTCCTCGGCCAGAACCTTTTGCATGGCTTCATGCGCACGCTTGAGCATGGAAAGATCGGAATCGCCCTTCACGTAGGCATAGGTTTCGGGCAAAAACCGCCCTTCCGGTTTTTCGCCCTTGGCGCCGATGCGCTGCATGATTTGCGCATCGCTCAATGCGGCACTGTCGTGAACGAGTTTGGGTGCCTTGGCCAGGGCCGCACGTACCTCGTTGAACGTCCAGCCGTCGACGAGCGTGATCCTGTGGTGCATGACCTTGCCGGTGGCCATGTTGTGCAGCAGGGTCGTTGCCGTGATGCCCGGTTGAAGTGCGTATTCCCCGGCCTGAAGTGAATCGGCCACGCCCATGCGCATTGCCAGCAAACGCCAATATTGCGTCGGCGCCGAACTCAATTTGCGCTGTCGAATGGTGTGGACGATCTGCTTGAAACTGGACCCGCGTGCGATATCGAGCGTCTGTTGTTGCCCGCGCACGGCCAGCGGGCTGTGCGCGAAGCGGGAAAAGTCGTGCCAGAAAATACCGGCCCCCGCGATGACCGCAAACAGGACCAGCCCCAGCAGAATGCGCAATTTGGCGCCACCGTGCATGTATCTCATGCGCGCACCTGCGGCGGCAGCCCTTGCGCACTCCACTCGGCCTGAAGTTGCTGCGTGGCAGGCCCCACGCGCCAACGGTGGTGCGCCAGTTCACGCACCGGCACGATGCCGCGCACGGCGGACGTCAGGAAAACTTCGTCCGCCGCCATGAACGCGTCAAACGCGGTGTCGACAACCTCGACATCACGCCGCTCGAGTACCTCGGCGCGTGCCGTGCCGGCCACGCCGCAGCGGGTCAGCACAGGTGTGAAAAAGCATCCGTCACGGACGAAAAAAACATTGGCGGCAGTCGCCGAGACCACGCGATCTTCAAGGTCGAGCATCAAACCCTCACCCACAGTGTCATCGTGCCATTCGTTCCGGGCCAGCACCTGCTCCAGTCGGTTGAGGTGTTTCAGACCCGCCAGCGCCGGCTGCAGGCCCAGGCGCGTCTGGCACAGGTACATCCGGATGCCTTGATGGTACCAATCCGTCGGCGGCAAAGGGAGCGCGGCGGCACGGACCACACACGTCGGTTGCGCCTCGCGCGGCGGGGCGTAACCTCGCGGACCGGTGCCGCGTGTCCAGGTGATTCGCACCACGGCATTTCCCAGCCCCGCCGATGCGCGGCGCACTTCGTGCCACAGCTGATCCGGGTCGGGCAGCGGCAGGTACAGACGACGGCAGCCGTCGTGCAAGCGCGCCATGTGTCGCGACCACAACGGAGCGCGACCGTCGCTCACCCAGACCGTTTCGAACAGGCCATCGCCGTAGCAGAACCCGCGATCGGTTGCCGCCACGGCGGTTTCAGGCTTGCCGTCGATACGTACGTGCGTCGTCATGCACATTCTCCAGGGCGTTGACCAGACCGCGGGCCTTGGCGCGGGTTTCTTCCAGTTCCCTTTCGGCGACCGAGTCGATGACGATACCGGCACCTGCCCGAAAGCGTACGGTGTCGCCCACCATGCTCAGACTGCGGATGAGGATATTGAGGTCCATGTCGCCGTTGCGATCGAGATAGCCGATGGAGCCGGTGTAGGCGCCTCTGCCCTCACCTTCCAGTTCGGCGATGATTTCCATGCAGCGGACCTTGGGGCAACCAGTGATGGTGCCGCCGGGAAAGGTGGCGCCAATGACGTCGCCCGGGGTGACGCCATCGCGCAGATGCCCCCCGACGTTGGAAACCAGATGATGTACGTGCGCGTAGCTTTCCACCACCATCAATTCATCGACACGCATGCTTCCGGGACGACAGATCCGGCCCAGATCGTTGCGCTCCAGATCCACCAGCATGATGTGCTCGGCACGTTCCTTGGGATGCGCGCTCAGTTCGCGGATGCGTGCGGCGTCGTCATCCCCGGCGCAACGCGGCCGCGTGCCGGCGATGGGACGGGTCTGGGCGTGGCCATTGCGCACCGAAACCAGGCGCTCGGGCGAGGAGCTGGCGATGGCCCAGCCGGGCTGTTGCCACAAGGCGGCGAACGGCGCGGGGTTGGCCTGACTCAACGCGGCGTAAACAGCCGCCGGTTCGATCGGCCGGTCGAAATCGGCACGCCAGGCGCGTGACAAGTTGGCCTGAAACACGTCGCCGGAAGCAAGATATTCATGCGCCTGCGCGACAGCGGCGAGAAACGATTCGGGGTCATCCTCGGTCAAGCGTTGCAGGGACGGCAGTGCCAAAGCGACGCCGGGCGCCTGCTGCAGATCGCGCTGCATGACTTCCAGCAAATCGGCATGACCCGCTTCGGCCACCAGGATGGTCTCGCGGGCGCGGTGATCAAAGATGATGGCCGCCGGACAACGCAATGCGACTGCACGCGGCGTCGCATCCGTGCACGCCGGCAGGCGCAGGCGCGATTCGATCTGAGCGGCCAGCTCGTAGGCCAGAAACAAGGCCCAGCCGCCATGAAACGGCAGGTCGTCATTCGACCGAGCGGTTTTTTCCCGCCGCCACAACGCGTCCAGCGCCGCAAGAAAATCGACGGAGCCCTGCGTGACGCCGTCAAGCGTCAACCGACCACCGTGGTCCAGCATCAAATGCCGTGTCGGACACGCGAGCAGCAGATCCCGGCGCGACGTCGCGGTGCCGTGCGCCACGCTTTCCAGCAGGCAGGGATAGCGAGTCGGAAAACGGGCCGGCAGAGCCGACAGATCATGCCGCCCCGGCAGCTTGCGGACGTGGACGCTCAAGGAGTGCGCATTGCCGCCCGCATCAAGCGCGACGGAAGACCAGCGAACCGTTGGTGCCGCCGAAACCGAACGAGTTGGACACGACCACGTCCACCTTCGTTTCGCGCGCCGTGTGCGGCACGAAATCGAGGTCGCAACCTTCGCCCGGCTCATCCAGATTGATGGTGGGCGGGATCACGTTGTCGCGCAGGGCCAGGATGGAGAAGATCGCCTCCACGCCGCCGGCCGCGCCCAGCAGATGCCCGGTCATGGATTTGGTCGAACTCATCATCAGCTTTCTGGCGTGATCGCCGAACACGTGCTTGGCCGCTTCCACCTCCGCCAAATCGCCTTGCGGCGTGGATGTGCCGTGCGCATTGATGTATCCCACTGCGGAGGGAGCGACCCCGGCATCATCCAGTGCGCTCTGCATGCAGCGCCCCGGTCCTTCGCCGCCCGGGCTCGGCCCCGTCATGTGATGGGCGTCGCCGCTCATGCCGAAACCGACCACTTCGGCCAGGATGTTGGCGCCGCGCGCCTTGGCCGCTTCATATTCTTCAAGCAACAGCACACCGGCGCCGTCGGCCAACACGAAACCGTCGCGACCGGCATCCCACGGGCGGCTGGCCTGCTGTGGCGCGTCGTTGCGCGTGGACATGGCCTTGGCCGAGCAGAAACCGCCGACGGCCGTGCCGGTGGTGGCGAATTCCGCGCCGCCGGCCAGCATGGCGTCGGCGTCGCCGTACTGGATCATGCGCATGGCCAGACCAATGTTGTGCGTGGCAGTGGAGCATGCCGTGACACAAGCAATGTTGGGACCCTTCAGACCCAGCATGATCGACAGTTGCCCCGACGCCATGTTGATGATGGAGCTCGGCACGAAAAACGGCGAAATGCGACGCGGCCCACGCTCGTGGTAATCGATGCTGGTGCGTTCGATGGTGTGCAAGCCGCCGATACCGGCACCCACCGCCACGCCGGTGCGCGGCGCGTTGGCTTCGGTGATTTCGTAACCCGCATCCGCAAGCGCCTGCTTGCCGGCCGCAATGCCGTAATGGATGAACGGGTCCATCTTCTTGATGTCTTTGCGCGGAATGTATTGCTCGGGATCGAAGCCGCGCACTTCGCCGGAAATCCGGGTGGGAAAATCACTTGCATCGAAATGGGTGATGTCGCCGATGCCGCTTTTGCCGGCGGTGATGTTGGCCCAGGCCGTATCCACATCATTGCCCACGGGGCTGACCATGCCCATGCCGGTGACTACCACGCGTCGCTTGCTCATGCTTGTCTTCTTCCGTCAATGCGCACCGGGCAACCATACGCGAACGAAGGTTGCGATGTGCTCAAACGCAAACTGCGCCAAATGGCGCAGTCTGCATGGATGTCGGCCCGCGGCACGAAGCTCTGGCCAAACAGCACCGGAGCGAGCCAGGCCCGTTGCATCAGGCTTCGGTATGCGCCTTGATGTAATCGACTGCCTGCTGGACCGTGGTGATCTTCTCCGCTTCCTCGTCGGGGATCTCGGTTTCGAACTCCTCTTCGAGAGCCATGACCAGCTCGACGGTGTCCAGCGAATCGGCGCCCAGATCGTCCACGAACGAAGCGGTTGTGGTGACCTCGTCTTCCTTGACGCCCAGTTGCTCGACGACGATTTTCTTGACGCGCTCTTCGATGGTACTCATTTGTTTTGGTCCTCCCAAGGGGATAAAGCCGGCGCATTGTAATGGCAAATGAACTCACTCGCCAGCAACCGCCGTGGTTGGAACGTCCTGCCCTGTCAGGGCCGGGCTGCAAAGAATGCTGATTGTCTCGCAAATCGCCGGCAATGGCGACAACCAATATTACCCATGGCGACCATTGCGCGACAAACCGTTTCGGTTTCAAAAGCTTATACGATCATGGCATGTACATGCCGCCGTTGACGTGAAGCGTTTCACCGGTGACATAGGCGGCTGCGGGCGATGCCAGGAATGCGACCGCTTCGGCAATATCGGTCGGCTCGCCCAGCCGCCCCAGGGCAATCTGCCCTTCCAGCGACTGACGTTGGTCGTCGGCCAGCGCACGTGTCATGTCGGTATCGATGAAGCCCGGCGCCACCACGTTGACCGTGATGCCGCGCGACCCGATCTCGCGCGCCAGGGATTTGGAAAACGCGATGATTCCGGCTTTGGCCGCCGCGTAGTTGGCCTGCCCCGGGTTGCCGGTGATGCCGACCACCGAAGCAATCGAAATGATGCGCCCCTTGCGCGCCTTCATCATGCCGCGCATGACAGCCTTGGAGAGTCGGTACACCGAGGTCAGGTTGGTGTCGATGATGGCTTGCCAGTCGTCGTCCTTCATGCGCATCAACAACTGATCGCGGGTGATGCCGGCGTTGTTGACCAGAATCGACACCGCGCCGAATTCCTTGCCGATGGCATCCAGCAATTCCTTGACGTTGTCGGCGTCGGTCACGTCCAGTACCCGTCCATGACCGCCGTGCGCGGCCATGCGTTCGCCGATGGCTTTGGCGCCCGCCTCGCTGGTCGCGGTGCCTATCACCGTGGCACCTCGCGCGGCCAGCGTGTCGGCGATGGCCGCGCCAATGCCGCGGCTGGCGCCGGTGACCAGAACGATTTCGCCTTCCAGGGGTTTATTCATGAAAAAGTTTCCTCGAGAACCAACATGGATTTGCACAAGGTGAGCCTTCACCCACCGTCGCGCGGATCAACGGGGCATGCGACACGCAACCGCGGGAACGGTGCGCTGAAACCGGCTCCGCGCGACCTTGTCAGGCCTCGACGGCCAGCGCCTTGTCGAGGCCTTCCGGCGTACCGATGGCCTGCCAGGCAAGCGTACGGTCGATGCGTTTACCCAGCCCGGTCAATACCTTGCCCGGGCCGCACTCGGCCATGGCGACCACGCCGGCCGCCGTCAGGCTGCGCACACAATCGGTCCAGCGCACAGGCATGTACAACTGGCGCTTGAGTGCATCACGCACGGCATCGATATCTTCCGCCACTGCGGCATCAACGTTCTGTACCACCGGGATCGAAGGCATCTGCCACGCAACGGCTTGCATGCGTTCGGCGAGCGCATCGGCGGCATCGCGCATCAGGGCAGTGTGCGAAGGGACCGAAACGGCCAGCTTGACGGTTTTCTTCACGCCCATGCCGGCCAGTTTTTGCAGCGCGCGGTCGACCGCCTCGGCGTGACCGGCGATCACCACCTGGCCCGGCGAATTGAAATTGGCCGGCGCCACGACCTGCCCGTCCGCCACCTCGCGACACACATCGGCAATGGTCTCGTCATCACTGCCCAGCACAGCGGCCATCGCACCGACTCCGGCGGGTACGGCTTTCTGCATCAGGCGGCCGCGCTCGGCCACCAGGCCCGCTGCATCATGCAGGGACAAGGCGTCGGCACAGACCAGCGCGGAATATTCGCCGAGACTGTGTCCGGCCATGCATGCCGGTTGCGCGCCACCCTGCCGGCGCCACGCACGCCATACGGCGACACTGGCCGCCAACAGCGCCGGTTGCGTGTTCTCGGTGCGGTTCAGTGCGTCTTCGGGCCCCTGTTGCGACAGCGCCCACAGATCGACGCCGGCGCCGTCGGACGCCTCGGCAAACGTGGTTTCAACGTCGGGACAAACCTCGGCGAGCGCGGACAGCATGCCGACCGACTGCGCACCCTGACCCGGAAAAACGAAAGCGAATGGTGATTGCATGAATACTCACAGCAGCTGTTGCAAGAGCAACAGAATATCCGAATCGCCATCACTGATGAAATCGGCCAGCATGAGCAATGCCGCGCACCACACCCAGCGGCTGTTGCGCAACGAAGCCACGGCCACGCCCAGGGATCGGGCGTGAGACCCCAGCCTTGCCGGTCAGCTTTTCCAGAAACCCAGCCGTGACGCGGCGCGATCGACCATCATCGCCATATCGTTGCCGACTTCAGGCAAGGCCCGTCCGAACATGCTCGTGAGCGTTTCGACGCGGCTTTCGTCATACCGCGCAACGCTGGAGCCGAACAGCAGCCAGTCCCGGGTCTGCGCTTCGGCCAGACCCATGATTTCGAGCGGGTCCTCCTCGAAATCGATAAAGCCGACTCCCGAGCCGGTCATGACGATGTTGCGTGCCACCGCCTGGCCGAGATAAGCGCCCCGGCGATGCACGTCGACAAGGGCCTTCACGCTGCGGTGCACCAGATCGTCCACCTCGCGGGTATTGCCGGCCTGCTTCAGGCAACTGGAAAGTGTCGGGCCGAGATCCCTCAACAGCAGCAGGCGCTGACCTTCGCCGACCACTTCGGGGACGAGCACCCCCAGATCACGCAACTGCGTGATGCGTTGTTGTTCGAGCCGTCGCGCCTCATCACCGGCCGGGCGTGGCGGGGAGCGCAAAGGCGCCACGTCGAGCCAACCGAGCAGCGGGTTCCAGAGCGATGTCGCCACGCCCCGGGAGCGCGCCGAACGGTCGTAGGTCTTGCACCAGAGCGTTTGTCCATTGACAAGGATTTTTCGGGTCACGTCCCTTTCCTCGGAGCCGCGCGGAATCCTGCGGAATTCCGCAAATTACCCCTCGCCCCGAATCGTGGCCCGCCGACACCCGCCGCAGGACATCGGCGACCACGACGCAAAGTTTAATACGTCAGCAGCGCCGACGCCCACGTGAAGCCGCCGCCGAACGCTTCGAGCAACAGATTTTGACCGCGCTTGACCTGGCCCGAAGCGATCGCTGCATCCAGAGCCAGCGGGACGGAACCCGACGAGGTGTTGGCGTGTTTGTGCACGGTGACGATGACGCGTTCCATCGGCAGTTTGAGACGCTTGGCGGTGGCCTGGATGATGCGCAGGTTGGCTTGATGCGGTATCAGCCAATCCACGTCCGATTCCTGCATGCCCGCTTTGGCAAGAGTCTCGCCAACCATGGTATCGAAGGTCTTGACCGCGAACTTGAACACTTCACGGCCTTTCATGCGGATGCGCACACCATGGTTGGGCTCGTCCTTGAAGCCGACGGAGACACCGACCGGGTTGTACAGCAGATCCTTGTAACCGCCGTCGGCATGCAGGCAGGTCGCGCGAATACCGGGTTCGTCGGATGCTTCCAGCACCACCGCGCCGGCACCGTCGCCGAACAGCACGCAGGTTTCGCGTTCACCCCAGTCGACCATGCGCGTCAGGGTTTCGGCGCCGATCACCAATGCCTTTCGGGCTTCGCCCGAGCGCACCATGGCATTGGCCACGCTCAACGCGTAGACAAAGCCCGAGCATGCCGCGTTGACGTCGAATGCCGCGCAGCCGTTCGCGCCCAGACGATGCTGCACGAGGCAGGCGGTGGACGGAAACACGATGTCCGGCGTGGTTGTGCCCAGCACCAGCAAGTCCAGTTCCGACGCCTTGACACCGGCGCGTTCCAGTGCCTGTTCGGCGGCGCGAAAGGCCAGGTCGCCGGTGGTTTCACCATCGACGGCAACATGGCGCTCCTCGATACCGGTGCGCGTGCGAATCCACTCGTCGCTGGTGTCGACGAATTTCTCCAGATCGGCATTGGTCAGTACGCGTTCGGGCAACGCGCTGCCAGTGGCGATGATGCGTGCGTAAGTCAGAGTGGTTCCCCTTGTGCCAGTGGGTCGTGGGTCATCATGGCCGCAAACTGTACACCACACGAGTTGTTCATGTAGGGAACCTCGAAAAACCGCGGATTATCGGCGTTTCCTGTGGGAGGGGGCGGTGGCCCCGACGGATCATGCGGTACATCCGGTCGGGGCCACCGGCCCCTCCCACAAGGGTCGTTCCAGGGTGCAACGGTTATTCGAGGCTTCCTGTACGAGTGCGGTCGCGCGGTTTTCACGGAAACGGGACCGAGCAAGCCAGGGCCCACCCCGTGGTCACGATCAAACTCGCACCCGAGCTTGTGCGAAAACGTCATGACGACGATTCATGCCATGCGTTCGGCCGCATCGACGATATCGTCTTCTCCCGGAAGCACCAGCAGCGCGGCTCCCGCCAGCGGCGTATACGTATCGGCGCCGACCACGCGCTCGATGGGTTTGCCACCGAGGCCGGCCTCGACCAGTGCCGTGATGACGCCCTCGCCCACACCGGCGCTGCGCCGGCCCTCGTCGACGACCAGGATGCGCGTGGCATCGGCTGCCTGTTCGGCAATGAAGTCGGCGTTGAGCGGCACCAGCCAGCGCAAGTCCACCACCCGCACTTTCCAGCCTTGCGCCTGCTGGATGCGTTTGGCGGCACGCAGACTCATCGGCACGCCATTGCCAAAGGTGAAGATGACCAGGTCCTGCGCCTTTTCGTCGTAGACGCGGCCACTGCCCAGCTCCATGGCTTCGCCCGGCGCCGGGTATTCGAATTGCCACGCACCATCGCCGGCTTCGTGCAGATCCTTGGTCATGTAAAGCGCGATCGGCTCGAGAAACGCGCATACGCGACCGTCGACCCTGGCCAGCGCCGCCAGCGTGCGCAGCATCGTGGCGGCATCGTCGCCGCGCGAGGGGCAACCGACCACAAGGCCGGGAATGTCGCGCAACGCGGCAATCGAGTTGTCGTTGTGAAAATGCCCGCCGAAACCTTTTTGGTAACCCAGCGACGCGATCCGCACGAGCATCGGGTTGCGATACTGATCGTTGGAAAAAAACTGCAACGACGCCGCTTCGCCGCGAATCTGGTCGCAGGCATTGTGGAAATAGGCCAGATACTGGATTTCCGGCAGCGGCAGCATGCCCATGTTGGCGTAGCCCTGTGCCAGACCGAGGATGGTGGTTTCATCAAGCAAGGTGTTGAACACGCGTGCACCGCGAAACGCCTTGTGCAAACCGCGCGTGACCGTATACACGCCGCCTTTTTGTGCCACATCCTCGCCGAACAGCAACGACTCGGGATACTTGCCCATCAAGTCATGCAATGCCTGGTTGATCTGGATGGCCAGATGGCGCGGCGGCTGGTTCTCGGGGAGCTTCTTCTCACTGCCGAAAATCTTGACACGTTGCGCCGTCGCCAGGGTACGTTCCGCTTCGGCTTTCACCTTCTTCGGGCTGCAAGGGGCCAACGGCGCCATGACATCGTCCAGCGATTCCAGCTTGGCCGTATCGGCGGCATCGGACGCCGCCGCAAAGCAACGCTCGCGGATCGACTCGTAAAGCGCGAGCACTTCGTCCTTCGAATAGACACCCGCTTCCAATGCGATGGCCGCCGAACGCAGCAACGGATCGGTTGCTTCGAGCGCCACCAGTTCTTCGATGGAGCGCCATTCGATCTCGAAGTCCGTGCCGGCGTGGCCCGTCAACCGCGTGGTGTTGAGATGCAGGAATGTCGGGCGACGCGTCTTGCGGCAATGCTCGACCGCCCGCGCCACCGAGCCATAGCCCTGCGCCAGGTCCAGGCCATCGGCGTAGAAGTAATCCAGATGCGAGCGGTGCTGAAAGTTGTCGGCCACCCAGCCGCGCGGGGTTTTCACGGAGATACCGATGCCGTTGTCTTCGCAAACGAACAACACCGGTGCCGGCAGACCCTGGTAAGCCGCCCAGGCGGCAGCGTTGAAGGCGGTCTGCGCCGTTGCATGGTTGGACGACGCATCGCCGAACGAACAGATGGCAACCGAATCGTCGGGCACCGGCAGATCGCAATGCATGCGCGGCGCCTGATCGATGGCCATGGCGGTACCGAAGGCCTTGGGCAGGTGCGAGGCAATGGTCGATGTCTGCGGCAACACCCACAACGGCTTGCTGCCCCAGACCTTGTGCCGACCGCCGGAGGCCGGATCGTCCTTGCTGGCGGCAAAGCTCAATGCCGCGTCACGAATCGGATCGATATCCGGCAGCTTGCGCGAGCGTTCGGCCATGAACGCGCCACTGCGATAATGCAGAAACGCCGGATCGGTGTGCCGCGTCAAACGCGCCACCATCGCGTTGCCTTCGTGACCGCTCGAACCGATGGTATAGAACACCTTGTTTTCCAGGCGCAGCACGCGCGCCATCAAGTCCAGTTGGCGACTGATCACCTGCGATTCGAACAATTCCCGAAAACCCCGCACGTCCAGTTGGCTGCCCGGCAGGACCGGATCGTCGTCACGCCCCGTCGGACGCACGTCACCGCGCCATTCGCGCACGAATTCGGTGAAGTTCTGATCGACGATCTCGGCGCGATTGAAGCCTTTGTGGCGGGCGGC